>JAAZZY010000002.1:0-9281 GCA_014239035.1 Chlamydiia bacterium | reverse complement strand
TCTGTTAAAAGATAACTATCCTTTTTCGGACTCTGAGAAGTGTCATAATATTGCAAAGATTTCTCAGAACTTGAGAGCTGCATCTTTAAGATTTCAAAAGCTGAATTTTGAGGAAACGAAGCATCCCAATTTTGAACATAAAACATAAGACTAGCTGATTGTTAGTTAAAATTTCGACGAAGTTATAGCAAAGAAGTTGAATAAATAAAAAGAATTTTTTTATTAATTAAATCGTTAGTTAATAATCTTTTTTTGAAAAAAATCCTTGTTTTAAACTTACAGGAGGTGATGTGCTTTTTTTCTTTCCACACGATTTTTATGGAAGTCTTGTTGAATTTGTTCCCAAGAAATGGCCTGCTTTGAGGTCTCTTTATAGAGAGACTTTTTCAACAACAGCTGAGTAATTCTTTTAAAGATTTGTGTAATGATTGATCGCGGTGAGATGTAGCTAATTGGCAATTGTTTTTGCATTGAGGCAACAACCTCCTCACTAAAGAAAATAAATCCTGGATAAGACAAATCTAAACTCAACTGCTTTTGCACTATTTTTTTAAGCCTTACTGCCATGTGCACCTCGTTAACCTTCCTGACTTGGTTAAATATGACATTCACATCAAGAGATGCGCATATATTTGTCAGCATTTGAGCAAAAAAGGGATCCACGCTCTCCACTTTATCAATAAGTTGATTCAGCCTCAATGTGGGGTTTGCTTTGTATTGATAGATGAGATCTAAAATTTTTGGATAGCTGTGAGCTGCTCTACAAAAAGATTGATACAGCACATTCTTTAAAAATTCAAAATTGTTGAGTAGTGATGTCGACTCTGTTGTAGTCACTAAAGTCTTTATGTCTGCTGCAGTAAAAAAATCAAGAGTACTTTTATGGCTACCTGCTCCCAAATCCATTAATACAATATCGCTATTGAGGTTTCTAATTTGAGTCATTAGAGAAGACTGCACATCGTGAGAGATCTCAGCAATATCTGGTCGATATCCACAAGCTGCCAAGAGGCCTAGATGTTTCTGTTTTGTTTCGACTTCAAAGCTTGATAAATCCATTGATGGGTCACTCAAAAATTGAGTCCAACCTTTTGAAGATCGAGAAATCCCCAATAGAGTATGTTGATTTGCTGCCCCTAAGTCTAAATCAAGTAAGGTGGTTTTAAGGCCTCCTTGTGCAAATTGAATAGCAATGTTTGAACAAGCCATAGACTTACCCACGCCACCTTTTGCGCCTGCAATTGCGATGATTAAAGGCTGTGATTTCTTTTTATTTTTCAAACGATTAGTTGCCAATAGACTTGCAAATTATGAAATTTCACTATTTTAGAGAAAATTAGCACAGATATGAATAAAATGCCTAGAAAATCAACTTAGCTGTTGAAAATTCCTTGCATACATGGAAGCAAAATCTTTTTAACTGGCGTGTAGATTACAGCACCTAGCACTTTCTGCACTCCAGAAAGAATCCCGCGGCTTCTAGAGTTTTTTTCACAGCGCGTAGAAATTTCAACTATCTTCCATTGAGGAGCAAATAGGCTCAGTGCACGATGAGATTCAAACCCTCTGAGATTTTGTGCAATACGCACTTCAAAGGCTCTACCTACAAAGGCATCTCCAATTTTGGGAATCAGATCTCCGCGATTGACATAAGTTAAAGCTGAGGGTTTCTTTTCAATCCCTAACCATTCTTTTTCTATTTTTGAGCTTACACCGGGTGCATCTAAAATTAATGAAGGATGATCATCGCTCTTATTAAACTGCTCAGGGTTGTAGGTTAAAAAATATGAGGCTAAGACTCCACCTTGGCTAAAGCCTATTGTTCGAGCTTTTTGTGCGCTTTTATTATTTGCATTTTCTAGCCACTTTGAGATTTCTTCTTGTGATTCTGAAAAAAGTTTCCAAGCAGGTCCTTGTGGGTGCAAGTTAGCTGTCATTGTTGGAAGAGTATCTGATTCTTCTAAATCTGTGTTTGTAGATCTAAAAATTAGAAGAGGGGCTGAAATTCCTTTTTCATCGATGAACCCAAAAGCGGGAACTCCCTGCCAAAGATCAAATTTTTTATCAAAAGTATATTCAACAAGTTCTTTATTGCCATTGACTACCGAAGGCACCGTAATTTTATGTCCTGCTTGCAAGAAATGAGCATTTTTTCCGATGAGAACTTTAGATAAAATTTGAGCTGTCCTTACCTGCATAATATTTAGGTCAGTCGAGTGTTCGTATACCGAGTTTAAAACATCTTGCACGTCTTTTAAGCTACGTGGATCAAAACTAAGCTCTAAAATATTCCAACTATTTCCCGACCCGTGCGTTCCTTGAAATAAAGAGCCAATTTCTTTAGAAGTAAACCCAACATCTTGGAATCCCCCTTTGAGCTCTCTGTATTGTCCAGCATAACCACTAACAGCATCAAAGGCAGATGATAGAACAAGATATTGCAGATACAATGCTGTGGCAGTCGTTAGAGATCCTGAAGCAACCTGTGCTACAGCACCGAGTCCAATTAGTGTGCCTTTAGTTGCACCTTTGACAACTTTAGATGCTCCCTTGGCAGCCTCTATTGGTAGAAAAAGGGCTTGTGATCCTGCAGATACTACTGCTCTTGCTATTGCTGACATATGTAACCTCCTAAAGGAAAAAAGTATAGGATATCATTATTAAGAATTGATTAAGATAAAGTGATTTCTTACAAATCTAAGATGCAATAGATAGAACTAAATTATGAATATCTTGAGTAGAAAGCTCATCTTTTTCTAAAAATTCCTTGACTACATCTGGATCTATTTTAGTTTTTCTTGAAAAAGAATCGATGTGAGGGCCAATATTCTTATAAGAATTTTGAAGATTAAGATTTTCTTTAAAGCGACTAAAGCACTCTTTCCATACCAGTCCACCTTTATCAACAACTTTTAAAAACTTTTTTTTGAGAGTTGGGTTGTCTTTAAACGACTCCAAAAAATTGAAAGGATGTACATGAGCGACTCTTTGCTTAAGCCTATTAAGCCTTCCTGAATAAAAAAACAAAGTAGCTAAAGAACATTCTGAGAGCATCTTAAAGACTTTGTCAAAAACTTCTAACTCGTCAAGAGTAATCGAACCGCTCTCTTTAGATATAACCCCACTTCTATAGGGCTGAAATTCCCTATGAGATTGATAAGAGAGAAAAGCAATTCCACTCTTGCAGACATGACATTTCTTAAGAGAAGGAAGCCCTTGGTCATCTCTAATTTCGCAAAAATGTACTTTGCTTATGTTCTTAATTCCGCTGGTAGTCATAAAACCCTTCGCTTAATAACACCTACAATAGCAAATGAATGTTAAGATCTTATAAACAATCTTAGGCTTTTTTCAAAAAAATTATTTACAGCCAGCGAATGAGGCCATTCCAATCATCAGAGGAGACAAAAATTCGTATTTGTTGGAGGTTTCTCTCTGTTTTTTGAGCAAAAATCTTGATCTGATGATCGGTGATATTATTGTGTGAGCGTTCATTGCAGAAGCTATCTACAGCTCCTTTAACAAACTCATCTAAAGGCATCCCACGGCGAGCCTTGAGGTCATAGAAATTGCTTACACAATGAGGTGAAAGAACTCCCATAAAAAACGTCAGTGGGTGAACATGATCTAGTCTCTCCCCTCTGCTTTTGAGCTCTTTTCTGTCCCGTAGGAGACCTATGAGAGATTTTTTCGAGAGTTTCTCTAGGATATATTTGATATTATTTAGCTCATCCGTATCTAGCTTGATGCTAAATTTCCTAGCCTGACCCTTTTGCCAGTCTCCTCGATCCATCTCTAGACCTGTCCAAGCTGTTGTAAATCGTGAAAAAGAGTTGGTAGGTTTTATCATGAAACCTCATAACGGATAAATTCTATATAAAAAAGTATTAATGCCGATGACTGGACTCGAACCAGCACCCTATTACTAGGAGAAGATTTTGAGTCTACCGCGTCTACCAATTCCACCACATCGGCACAAATATCGCTGAGATTTTAGCGTAAAAGATGCTAATGCTCAAGGATTTTATCCAAAAACTTGAAAACTATTCATCAATAGCCGTTTCTTGATCATGAGATTGCGGCTTAATTTGGTCACTAATTGATTGGCCATCTATGCTTAAGATTTCCTGGGCAAGAGCAGTATAATCGGCTGCTCCATGGCTCTTGATATCATATTCAGTAATAGGAGCTAGGTGAAGCGAGGCTTCTGCAAGCTTAATATTTTCACGAATAAAGGTATTTAGAACCTGACCTTCAAAGCGAGATTTGAGCTGCCCAACAACTTCCTTCGAGTGATTATTTCTAAAGTCCACACGGCACGGCAAGATTCCTTTAATCTTAAGATCTGGGTTCAGGCGAGATTTCACAAGACTTATTGTATTGAGGAGTTGAACGAGGCCATGGAGCGCCATGACACGACTCTCTACAGGAATCAATACAGATTCCACAGCAGTAAGAGCATTTAAAGAAAGAGTCCCCAAATTTGGAGGACAATCTAAAATAAGATAGTCATAGACTGCTCCTAGTTCTTTGACTTTATCTTTTAAGAGAACCTCTGCGCCTACTTCTGCAGACAAGACTTTCTCCACTTTAAATAGAACGGGTGATGCTGGAATCATCGAGAGATTAGAATACTTGGTTTCAACAATAACATCTCTAAGGGGTTTATTCTCTAAAAATACATCTAGAAGCCCCTGCCCCATTTTCTTGTAACCATACCAAAATGAACATGAAGCTTGAGGATCTAAATCAATTAGCAGTACTTTTTTTCCCATTTTTGCAAGTGAGGCTGAAAGGTTTACGGCTGTAGTTGTTTTACCCGTTCCACCCTTTTGATTTACTATTGCAATGCTTCTCATAATTGGCTCCGCCCATTATTTATTAAAATAATTTTTTATACTGCATTGCATTTTTATGAGCAAACAGCTTCTTTATTTTTCTTAGTAGCGGAGGTAACTATAGAAGGCTTGTTGCCAGGTGTAGGTAACTCTCTGATTACTTTGAGAATCATATCGCACCTGGATACTAACGTAAGGGAGGGTGTGATTATTATCATAATCACGACCTTCGTGAGCAAGGTATAGTTTGATAAATACTTCCTGATTATACCAGGGCGGTGTAGAGACGTTTAAGTCATTTTTTTGATAGCGTTGAAAGCTCTGGTATTTTTCTTTACCCTCATATTCCTTTTGCTTATAGAAACTCATGATTGCATCAATTACCTCTTCCGGTTTTTTTTCATAACCTTGCACCAAAAAGTCTACTTCAGCGCCAATCATGTGCTTAGAAGTACTATTAAATACTGAGGTATCACAATAACGATTATGTTGGGGACATCGATGTCCACATGTAACGGTTACTGGGGCATTGAGAGTTTTCTGCAGGTGATTGAGAAGGCTTATGAGCACAGGATAGACAAACTCTTTGTCATCTTTGAGTGGAAGACTGTGCCTCTCAAATCCATTGCAATCAAAGATTCTCTCATCAGCTTTTAAATATGAAGGGTGTTCTTTATCTCCTTTGCAGCGGAAAAATTCTTTTGTGATAAATGGATGCTTAAGCTCATCAATTTTTTGCCAAGGGTATGCATCTTTTTGAGGAATTTCTTCAGAAAAAAACGCAATCAAATGATTTGAGCTTTTGCGTGAAACATTTTTTTCCATGCGATTTGCTGATCTAATTTTTTGATATTCGGTCTCTTCTAAGCTCCCTCTGCAAGAAGAAAGGAGAATAAGTGCGACAAAAGTCAAAGAAAAAAAAATTCGAATTTTCATAAAACGATAGATCTGCTACATTTACAGTCATTAATTTTTATAACAATGATCATATGGATTGGGTAAAAGAATTTCAACTTTTCTTATTAGACTTTGATGGCCTTCTCGTAAACACAGAGCGTTTGCATTATGAGGCCTACATTAATATGTGCAAGGGGCGCGACTTTAACTTAGACTGGTCTTTTGGCGAGTTTTGTGAGGCGGCTCATTATGACTCAAAGATGCTGCGCGTAAAACTCTATGAAGCACTCCCAGAACTTCTCAAGCAAGAGCCAGATTGGTCTACGCTATATACTGAAAAGAAGAAGCATTACATAACTCTTTTAAAAAACTCTGAGATTCAGTTGATGCCAGGAGCTAAAGAGTTTCTATATGAGCTTAAAAAACAAGATATCAAAAGAATTGTTGTAACCCATTCTCCTAGGGAGCAAGTTCAATTTATCAAGCTGCAAAACAAAGATCTTCAAACGATTGAACATTGGATCACGCGAGAAGATTATAAACTCTCAAAACCTCACCCTGAGCCCTACCTTACTGCAATTAGTCGTTTTGCCAATAAAAGTGATCGCATTATTGGTTTTGAAGACTCTCCTCGAGGAATTAGTTCACTACTAGGAACTCCTGCTCAAGCAGTGCTTGTTAATACGAATATTGTTCCAAAGCTAAAACCTCTTATTAAAGAGAAGAAAATCTCATATGCACCTTCACTAAAAGACATCACTTTGCAGACTCTATCTAAATAAAAAGTCTAAAAGGTCTTTCTCAACATAACGTTTTTTACCATAGCTTGGCGCTCTATGTATAAAGAGGGCTGGATTGTGGTTAAGCTCTAAAATAATGTGATTGGAGGGATTTGGGCCTTCTTGAAGATCTTTGATCATGATATCTACCCCGCAGATATTTGCTCCAATGGCCCTAACTGCCTTCAGTGCTATTTTTTTATAAGAGGTTGGCATCTGGTCTGTGACATCTTTTGATTCACCGCCTGTAGAGACGTTGCTATTTTGTCGCAGATAAATCTTCTGATTTTTTTTAGGGATATCGATGAGTGAAAATCCCTTTTTTATTAGATCTCTTTTTAAGGAAACAGTCACTTCAATGGGTTTTTGAAAAGATTGCCTGGCAACATTCTTCTTATTTTTAAAAGTGATTAATTCTACCAAGCTACTTTTTCCATTTCCAAGCACATATGGAGGAATTCTTTGGGCTACGGCAACTACTTTTTTACCGATGACTAAGAAGCGGTATTCTTCTGCTTCGAAAAAAGGCTCTATTAATATCTGATCTCCCCTTTTCTCAATCTGCTCTGCTGCTTTGACGAAGGCTTTTTTGCTGCGTGGCCCGATAAATACTATCCCCTCTCCAAAATTGGCCTTATTGGGCTTGAGGACTACTTTTTGCTTAATATACATATGATAGCTTTTGATAGCGCATTCTGTATTGTTAAAAAGCCTACCATTTGGGGTAGATAGCCCCTTTTGAGATAAAATCTTTTGAGTGACATGCTTATTTTCCATGGCAAGGAAAGAAATTAGAGAGTCTTTCTCTGTTTGAGTGGCTTGCTTGACAAGCACTTCTTTTTTTCCATTTGAGATTTTAAGAATATTTTCTTTTCTATCGATTATATCGACATGGTAAGAGCGAAGGAGAGCTTCTCTAAAAAGCACTTGAGTCGAAAACTCTAGATCTTCATAACCGGGTAAAAAATCTTCTTCTAATAGCTCTTGAGCCTCCAATTTTTTTATCGACTCAGTAGATAAAAAAGTGAGCTCACTTTTTCTTTTTACGGGGAGTTCTATTTTTTCAAGCTCGCGCTTATTAGCCTTTGCTTTCTTCAAAATATACTCACTACATTCAAGGTTTTGGGTTTGCATCTCAGAGAGTATCTTGGCAGAAGGTGTTAGGTTTGGCTCTAGAACTTTTTGCACTTGCCGAATTAAGGCACTCGAATATTTTTTAGTCTTCCCGTCTAAGAGTTTTGCAATGGGCGCCATCTCATCTAACATTTGAGCTGCCCAGTCTTTTAATGCTATTGACTTTTGAGAGATGTCGTCTATTAGCCTCAGATTATTTCCTCTTCCCCAAAGAGCAACATCATCTTGATTCATACAAATAATTTTAGCCTGCTCTTTGTCAATTGGTGGGCTTTTCTTAATTAAGCAATACACAAAAAAGATCTGTAGAAAATGCAGCATCTCTATGTTTAGCCCTATTGGGTAGCATGGATTGATATCAATGTTTCGTACTTCAAAATAACCAACCCCTTCTCTAAGAGCTTCGATGGGTCTCTCTTGAAGGTGGGAGTAAGCTTTGGGCCTGATACGTGAATAATGCTCTGCCTCAATTTGCAAAAAGTTTTCATTAATCTGCACTTTTCTACCGCAGTGCATAAATCCAATCTTTTCATAGAATGGATGTGGAGTGTTTATGGCAAATTTCAGATCTCTGAGATATTCTCTTAAAGAGTTGAAAGAAATCCCGAGCTGGCTTTGTATTTTACTAAAATATCCTAGGTGACTCATGCGAACAGAGGTTGCAAACGGAGCGTATGCACTTCTTTTAAAGAGTTTCTCAATTGGCAATTCTATCTCATTAAAATAAGATCTATCAAGCGCTGGTGATGCTCCAAACAAATAGCTTGATAGCCATCCCATCCTTAAAAAATTACGTGTTAAAGAAAGATACCCTTCTGAAATAAAATCCTGCAGATTTTTTTTACTCTTAACTTCTTTGCGCAGAGCACTCCAAAAGCTTTGATCAAAAGAATGGCTATAGTGAATGCCAGAGAGTAGCTGCATTTTTTTTCCACATCTAAGGGACACTCCACTTCGATAGAGCCATTTTTCATACCCCTTTTTTGTCATCCCAAAGCACGCTAAAGCTATTTTTTCTTCATCTTCTACCGGGCAAGGTGAACTGTAGTTCCATAGAAGTTCTGACCCCAAATTTTTATAGGCAAACTGATGAAGCTCAACAAGCTCATTGTAGGCTTTTTCAATGTTATTGTAGGGAGAAGTCACAAACTCTAATTGGCTCTCTGCAAAATCTAGTGTGTAGTGAGGGTGCATGAGTGCTGAGCCCAATGCACTAGGATGTTTTTTTATAGAAAGCTCTCCCTTAGAGGTAACCCTCAAACTCTCTTTTTCTAAACCATGCAGAGAGGAGTGTAGAAGCTTTGAGTTAGCTTGTAAAAATTCAAGGATTTTTGGGTAAAAAAAAGAGGACATATTGTGCGCAAGTTTATTTTTTTCACACTAACATATCCTCAAATTAAATGTGATTTGAAAATGGTTATTCTACCACCTAATATTTTTCTTTTGATATCGAGCAATTCACAACAAGATCTTGCGTAGTTGCGCATGTAATTTGCTTCTCATAAATACCTGTTAGATTTGCTGGCATCTTAATATCGAGCTCAAAAGGAGCATAAGATCCTTCTACTAAGTTAAGGCAACTGAGTGTGTGGGAGATAAGTCTATCAAACATTCGACTCCAGCCTATCCCTTC
>JAAZZY010000029.1 GCA_014239035.1 Chlamydiia bacterium | reverse complement strand
TACCCATTTTGTTTTAGGAGATGAGATTAACCGCGCTCCAGCTAAAGTTCAGTCTGCTCTTTTAGAGATTATGGCTGAAAAACAAGCGACTATTCAAGGAGCCACTTTTATGGCGCCTGAGCCTTTCTTAGTGCTCGCTACTCAAAACCCCATTGAGCAAGAAGGAACGTATCCTCTTCCAGAGGCTCAAACAGATCGCTTTATGCTTAAAGTTATTGTGGGATACCCCGATAAAAGTGAAGAAAAAGAAATTATTCGCCGAATGGCGCTCCTCTCGCACAAACCACAAGTTAAAAAAGTGGTGGAGCTTGAAGAAATTGTCAAAGCCCAAAAGATCCTCGACGATATTTATGTCGACGACAAGGTCACAGACTATATCTTAGATGTGGTCTTTGCCTCACGCAACCCTGAAGAATATGGAGTAGGAATAGAGGGGCTCATTGAGTTTGGCGCATCACCTAGAGCGAGTATAGCCTTAACGCTTGCCTCTAAAGCCCACGCCTTTTTAGCAGGACGTGGTTTTGTTACGCCCCATGATGTTAAAAGTATTGGCCATGATGTGCTTCGCCATCGCATTCGTCTCTCATATGAAGGAGAGGCTCAAGAGCTCACTACAGATGATATTATTAATCGCATTTTTGAAACCCTATTAGTGCCTTAATGCTTTCGAAAGAAATTTTTAAAAATATTAAAAGGATACAGATCCGCACAAATAAATATGTTCAGGATGTGCTTGCTGGGGCCTATCACTCAGCATTTAAAGGGCGCGGAATGGAGTTTGAAGATGTGCGTGAGTATCAGCCTGGAGATGAAGTGCGCAGCATAGATTGGAATGTAACAGCGCGCATGCAATATCCTTTTGTTAAAAATTTTAGAGAGGAGAGAGAGCTGACTGTGATGTTGCTCATAGATGTCTCAGCATCCTCCCTGTTTGGTACTACAGGCAAACAGAAGGCGGAGCTCATCGCCGAGCTTGGAGCTCTCTTTTCTTTTTCAGCGATCAACAACAATGACAAAGTAGGGCTCATTTTATTTTCAGATCACATAGAAAAATATTTGCCCCCACAAAAAGGCCTTAAGCACGCGATGAGAGTCATTCGAGAGCTCTTAGTGTTCAAGCCTTCTGGTAAGAAAACAGATATCGCTAAGGCCCTTACTTTTTTAGGTAAGATTCAAAAAAGAAAAAGCGTTGTTTTTCTAATCTCTGATTTTTTGTCACCTCCTTTTAAAGATGAGCTTTCCATAATGGGTAAAAAGCATGATCTTATTGGTGTAAGTGTGCGAGACCCGCACGAGCTTAAGCTGCCAAAAATGGGCCTACTTCAGCTCAAAGATTTAGAGTGCGGCAGAACACTTGTTGTGGATACCTCTAAAAAGAAGGTGAGAGAAAAATTAGCTTCTCGAAACAAAAAAGGAGCAGAGGAGCTTAAAAAGCTCTTTGAGACGCACACTGACGGGTTAATCAATGTGCAAACAAGTCAAACTTATATGCACGCAGTGCGAGAGTTTTTTGATAAAAGGAAGGTTTTGAGATGAAGGCCCTCTTATTTTTACTCTTGGTCCCTGCTTTTTTGGCAGCTCAGAGCTATTACAGCGACTCTGATTCAGAAAGATTTTCAGCGCAAATAACTAAAGCATCTGAGAGTTTATATCTTAATGAGGCAGGTGATGTAGAGCTTAAGGTGAGCTTTCCAAAAGAATATGAGCTTAAAACAGTAGCCTATGAATATGATCAGAGTGAATTTTCTTGGCACAAGGAAAAAAAAGAAGCAGAAGGTTTGTCTCATGGACAAAAAGAAGTTTTAATTAAGCTTCAATTTGATCCTCAGCGCTCTGGAAATTTAAACTTAAATTTGCCCACCTTACATCTGGTATCTATGACAGATCCAAATAAGTTTGTCTCTTTGCACCCACCACTTATATCGTGTCACATCCTTCCCTATTTAGAAGATCCTCAAGAGAAGCTCCTTGCTAAAGATCCTGTTGCCCTAGATCTAAGACGGCCCATTGAAATGAATGCTCTAAACCAAAGAAATTTAATAGAGCAATCTAAGGAGGGGCTTAGTAGAGCTTCGATGAAACTCCATAACGCTTCCTTAAAAAAAACATGGAAGGCACTTCTAATCTGCTCTATACTTCTGCTAGTTGGATATAACCTTCTAAGGTGGATACAAAAAAAGACAAAGTTCGGTCAGGCTTTTACTAAAGAAAGAGACCCAAAAGAACTAGCACTAGAGGAGCTTCGTATCTTGAAAAAGCAGATGCTAATTCAAAAGGGTTTTTTTGAAAAATTTTATGTTCAGCTCACGCAAATTGTTCGCCTATATATCGAGAGGCGCTTTCAAGTTAATGCCCCAGAGCAGACCACTCAAGAGTTTTTAATTGAGGTTTTAGAAAAACCGATATTCAAAACTGAAATGAAAGCTCACTTAGAAGAATTTTTAAAATTTGCTGACCTTGTAAAATTTGCAAAATTGCACCCCATGCCCATTGACTGTGAAAAAGCAGAGTCTGCAGCCTATGGCTTTATTGAATCTCCTGGAAATGAACCAAGTGATGAAAATGATGATGCTTAAGACGGTTGCGGCTCATAAAAGCATTAAAAAAGATGCTTTTCTCTACCTCTGAGACTTTTTTTTGAGCTTTATAATCTTTTAAAGAGATCTCTAAATCATTGGCCACACCTTTTCCAAACATAGACTCAATAATTTCTAAGGGTGTATTGAAGAGATCAAATACAGCCTCTTTTTTTACATCTTCATTATGAATAAATTTTAGCAGACATGGAAACCCTTCTTTATCTTCTTCCTTGATTTTACTAGAGTGCATCAAATGAAAATAAGCGTTCTCTAGCTCCTCTTTTGGCTCGAGAGAAATGAGGTTTGAGATCTCTTTTATGAGCTTTCCATCTTTTGCTTTATTTAAAGTGGCTTGATTTTGAAAAAGTTCAAGTAGATCAGAGGCAAGGTCTTCATAATAAAAAGTAGAGCGAGCATACGCTAGATCAACTAGCTTAGAGAAAATGGCGCAGTGATCAAGATCTTTTTCAAGTAGCATGCGTAAACTGAAGCCTTTAATATGCACATCAGATGATCTATGCACATAAGGCTGGTAGAACTGCTCAAAATAAAGGTCGTTGATTTTAAAGTTTTTATATTTTTGAACAAAAACATTTCCAAGCATACTAAAGAGCATTAAAAATAAAATGACATAAGATATGATCATATTAGTGCACTGGGGATTGAGATCTTTGAAGAGTGAAAAAGTATGTTTTAGTCTCTTCTTTTTTTCGTATGTTTTTTTCTTCTTTAAGAGTAGCTATGACTTCTAGGCCAATCCATTTTTTGGGATTGGCATGTTTTGCATCATGTAGGATATGGAAAGGATTTCTTTTTTGGAAAGCTGGATTCTTCTCTTCAAAAAAGTAATGAAATTTTACAGCCTCAACATTTTTAAGCAGCTCCTCAGTACGAAGAAGCGTCTCTTTTTTAGAATCTTTATAGAGCTCAAGTTTTAAAGTTTGATCTTCTGGGTCTAAAAAAAATGTAGAGAAGAGCTGTCCTTTAGTTGTGGGGTTTTTGCTCATGCCATTATTAAAGGTAAACTCTAAGACCTTTTCTTGGAAGTACTCCATCTTCTGTTTCTCTTTTTCAAACCTACTAAGGATCTGCTGAAGCCTTCTTTGAAAGTAGTGCTCATTAAGGGCAACTTGATGTAGATGCTCTGCTTTTTTGTTCATCAATAAAGATGATGTGAAATTCTTCAACAAAAATGTAAATAGAAGCGCGATAAGGGGCAGTGCAATGATCAGTTCAATAAGTGAGAATGCTTTTCGCTTCATAAGAGAACATCATGAAGCTCCGATGGAATTATTGTCAAAGAGAAGGAGGTTCGCCTTTTTCAGGATAGGCAATCCAACCCATAAAAATAGCCAAGCCTAAAAAGGCAGCGAGCCCAAAGAATGGACCTAAAAGTGGCGGTGCAGAGATATTGACAATACCTAAAACAGCTAGAAGAGCAACAACAATACCCATAAGAGCATCTCCTGCAACAAGTCCTGATGCAAAAAGAATTCCTTTTTCAGTCCACCCGCTTTTGTCTGATTTCATATGAACAAAATACGACACTATCCCGCCAATAAAAATGGCTAAGGTGGTCTCTAGTGGGAGGTAAAGGCCAATAGCTACTGCTAAGGCATGTACGCCCATAAGCTCAGCTGCCAAACCAATAAGAGCACCTACTAAGATAAGCTGGAAAGGAAGGTTCCCTTGAACGAGCCCTTTAGCTAAAAGAGAAAGTAGTGTTGCCTGCGGTGCAGATAGAGCTGGAGATCCAAAATGATAGGCCTCGTTAAGTAAAATTAAAGTAACGCCTATTATTGCTGCTGCAGCAACTGTTCCAATCATCATCCCCATCTGTTGCTTGTGGGGAGTTGCTCCAACTAAATAACCTGTCTTTAAATCCTGTGATGTATCTGCTGCTATACAAATTGCTATGGCTACAACAGAGCTGACTGTAGCTGCCATCAGCATGTAGGTGGTATCTTTCCAGCCAAATGCCATAAAAATGAGTAGGGTAATTAGAAGGGTCATAATGATGATCCCTGATGCTGGATTAGAAGAGCTTCCAACAAGGCCTACAGTCATAGAAGTTACAGCGACAAAGCAAAAACCTAAAATAGCAATTAAAATAACTGCTGCAAAGTTTAAGTTGAGCAAGGGAACGAGCCAGAGCACAAGTAGAGTAATCAAAGAACCAAAGATCACAAGCTTCATAGGAAGATCTCGCGCAGTCCTTAAGATGCTCGACTCAATTTGCATCTCACTATTGGGTTTGCGTCTGACTTTGAAAATACGGATAATGCCTGGCAAGATTCGAAAGAGGCTAAAGATTCCCCCTAAGGTGACTCCTCCAGCTCCGATGTACCTGATATAGTTTGCCCAAAGGTCGTTATTGGTCATCTGTGAGATGGCAATAGTTGCTGGAGCAATAATCTCATGACCACCCTGTCCAAAAATCTTAAGCAGCGGCATGATGATCCACCAACCTATAATACCACCTGCCATCATGGTAGAGGCAATGCCTGGTCCAATGATGAAACCTACTCCAAGGAGTGCAGGTGTTGTATCAATGCTTATTATTGCACTCTGAAACTTTGTAACTGTCCATTGAACAACTTCAGACCAAAGATGCACCATGCCAATCAAAAATCTATACACTGCTCCAATAGCTACACCAAATACAGCTAAAAGAGCTTTCTTTGTCCCAGATTCTCCAGCTTTTAAAATTTCTGCACACGCAGTACCCTCAGGGAAAAGTAGGACTCCATGCTCTTTGACTACAAAATGCTCTCTCATAGGAAGCATGAAAAAGATTCCTAAGAAACCTCCCAAGATAGCTAGAACAAAAGTTCTCCAAATAGTGATTTCTTGCCCCAAAAAGTAAAGTGTGGGAATTGTAAATATAGCGCCAGCTGCTAAAGCCTCTCCAGCTGATGCAATAGTTTGGACAAGGTTATTCTCTAATATAGAGACGTCTTTATAGAGCATCCTCAAAATCCCCATGGAGATTACAGACGCTGGAATAGAAGCTGAAACAGTCATACCGACTTTTAAGCCAATAAAAGCATTTCCAACGCCAAAAAATATAGAGAGGATGATCCCTAAAATAATAGCTCGAGCGGTAAATTCTGGCAGAGACTGCTCTGCAGCAATGTAGGGTTTAAAAGTTTGTTCTTGTGACATGCCAAGATGGTTGTTATTCAAATAAAGTCTTCATATCTAAATTAGGTTTTTTTAGATAGAAGTTTTGAATATTTGATTTGTAGCTTTTCCGCTCAAGCGGCAGACCAACGACCTCAAGCGAAACACTAATGTGATAGTTCACATCATTTGGCTTTTCGTCTTCTTTTTGCAAGATCAGATAAGTTTTATAACGATCTTTATTTATCGTGAGATCCTCGTAGGCAATTTTTTGAGGTCTACTCTCTAGATCTTGGATTAATTTATAGTATTTGTTTTTGTAGAGCATATCAAATAAGTCAAAGAGGTGCTTTTTAAAAGCTGACTCTAGCTCATTATTAAAAGTGAGTTTTTTTACCTCATTGAGATAGATTTTTTGGTCTTTGAATAAAGTCGGAAGAAAAAAAGAGAGTAGGCTAAGGGCTGTGAGCACCTCGAGCAATATAAAAGCATTTCTTTTTCTATTTTGTAACTTCCAGAACATGAGGGTAACCTCGAACAATCATTGAGAGTTCTTTTTTTTTAGATGAGTCTAACAAAGAGAGTTTCAAAGGCTTTTCTAAGCCCCCTGAAAAACTGCAAACAAAGCGGAAAATCGTTTTGGTTGCCCTTGCATGATTTGTTGAGACTCTCATTTGTTTTATGTTGTGATAGAATTGTTGTGTGGGGAGCTTTTTCTCAAGGAGTTTATTTTCAAACTCTAGCTTGCAAGATAAGCCTTTTTTAGTTTGTTTTAATATAACCTCTACTGGGATGTCACAGTGCAAGACAAAGTCATTAGCAAGCTGAAGTTGCAATTTTAAGCACTCAACATCACTTTTAAACTTCCATTCTTTTAGAAACGTATGCCCTTTCATACTAATTGATGGCAAAATTATTCCTAGTAAGAAGATACAAAAAATTAGCTCCGTTAAAGAAAAGGACCTCTTTTTAGCTGTTATCCACAATTTTTCCATCAACATCAATTTTTGTTGAACTCACCAAGTATTGGCCTTCACTAGGTTCGTATTTTACTTCAAAAGGATTTCCCCAAGCATCTACGACTGTTCCATTGTTTAGTTTTACCTTGATAAGGGGGGATTTGCTGACAATTTCCGTCCATTGCCCTAAAACAATATCTTGATCATCGTCGACACTAGCAATGCTTAAAATAGCCTCGATTTTCTTTTTAGTCTCTTGGGTTTTAAAACTTTTTCCTTTGTCTAATGCCCCGCGCAAGTTAAAAGCTAACGCTCCACCTACTATGCCAATCAATACGATAACGAGCATAATTTCAATCAATGTTAATGAATGACGTTTTGTATAGTTCATAGAATCTCCTAATTCAATAGAGAATTAATGTCAGTTAATGGAATTAAGATAGCAAGCATTATGAGCCCTATTATAGTAGCCATGATCATTAGGGAAATAGGGGCAAGTAATGTCATAAATTTATTTAGCTTTTTATCTACATCTTCTTCAAGAAGATGAGAAAGTTTATCAAAAGAGGCCACAAGATCTCCAGAGTTTTCTCCAATTGCAATCACACGAACAAGAACAGGAGAAAAAAAAGAGTATTTTTTGAGCTCATCAGAGAGCTTGCTGCCCTCGGATACTTTTTCTTTGCAATGGCAAAGCACTTCTTTTAAGAGAGTATTGGATATAAGCTTTTCTCCAAGTTTCATAGCATCTAAAAAAGGAACACCTCCTTTTAAAAGAAGTGATATTGTAGAGGTCCACCTAGATAGCTCAAAGTCGATAGCGAAATTTTTTATCTGAGGCAGCATTAGTGTCAACTCATCTGCTTTTCGTTTGTACTTGGGAAATTTCAATAATGAGCGAACAAGGACACTAAAGAAGGCGATAATAATAAGATATAGGATGGTCCATCGTTTAAGGTGATGACACATGTCTATAACTACCCTTGTGAAAGTACCCATGGAGCTCGCTTCAAAAAGTGATTCGATTGATGGGATGACATAGAACATCAAAACGCCGATAACAAGCGTGCAAAAAACAGCTAAGATGCTTGGGTATAAAAGGGCGGTGCGCAGCCTTTTTTGCAAACTACAGCTTTTTGCAATCTCTTTTGAAATGCGTCGAAGCGCTTCATCTAGATGGCCACTTTGCTCTCCCATCTGAACAAGGGTGCAGTATAGGAGGTCAAAATGCTCAGGGAACTGCGTAAGGGCATCTGAAAAAGAGATTCCTGTGCTCAAACTCTCACACAGTCTATCTAAAATAGGGAAGAAGGAATCTTGTCTAAATTGCTCTTTTAAGAGTTTAAGGCTCTCAAAGAGGGGAATATCTGCTTGCAAAAGTTCGTAGAGCTGCTCTGTAAAAAGAAGAAGAGATTGTTTAGAGATCCTCTTAGTTCTTTTTTTCTTACCTTCTTTTAAAGACACATAAGAGATGCCCCCTTCAAAGAGCTTGGTTCTCGCATCCAACAGAGTGGAAGACTCTAAAGTTGACTCATAAACTTTTCCATTTGCGTTATAGGCGCGGTAATCATAGATGGGCATTAAACATCCTCCATGCCTAAAGCAACTCTAAGCACTTCTTCTACTGTTGTTTGCCCACTCTCGATTAAATGGCAACCTTCTTGCTTGAGAGAAACCATCCCTTCTTTAATGGCGCAGGTTCTTATAGATTGGCTATCTGAGGATTGTGAAATTTTCATCTTTGTTTTACCAGCAATTGGCATCAGCTCATAGATGCCTTGTCTGCCACGATATCCCGAGTGATAACATTTATTGCATCCCTCTCCATGATAAAAGAGCGATTCTTTGTCTGTTTGAAGCTTGAGGGTTTGCAAGTGTTTATTTGAAGGAGAGTAGCTTTTTTTGCAGTAGGGGCAGATCGTGCGCACAAGTCTTTGTGCAAGCACTCCAATAACGCAGGAGGAAAGTAAGTAGGGCTCTATTCCCATATCAACGAGCCTTGTGATGGCTGAAGGTGCATCGTTTGTGTGGAGAGTGCTGAGAACTAAATGGCCGGTGAGCGCTGCTTGAATGGCAATTTGTGCTGTCTCTAAATCTCTAATTTCACCTATTAGTATCACATCTGGATCTTGGCGTAGGATATGTTTAAGCCCTTTTGCAAAAGTTAAATCAATTTTGGGCTGCACTCCCATCTGGGCAATACCTGCAAGCTTATACTCAACCGGGTCTTCAATAGTCATGATGTTGAGAGATTCATGGTAAATTTCAGATACAGCACTATAGAGTGTTGTTGTTTTACCGCTGCCTGTAGGTCCAGTGACTAAAATAATTCCTTCACTGCGCTTGATCATCGTTTTGAAAATATCAAGGGTATGGGAGCGCATACCCATATGATTGAAGCCTAATAGCAAATTATTTTTATCTAAAATCCGCAGCACTATACGTTCACCATTAGAGATGGGAATAGTGCTCACTCGAAAATCTATTTCTTTATTGCCCACTTTGAGTTTAATGCGTCCGTCTTGTGGACGGCGCATTTCAGCAATATCAAGTTTTGCCATTAGCTTAAGACGGCTTGTGATGTTAGATTTATAATGAGAGGGGACTGTATGGCGGTTTTGCAGAACTCCATCAATTCGGTAGCGAATTCTAAAGGTCTCCTCAACCGGTTCAAAGTGCACATCTGATGCCCCTTGTGATATGGCTTCTTTAATAACAGAGTTTAGGAGAGAAATGGATGGGGCACTCTCTTTATCTTGGTCAAGTAAATCATATATTTGGATCTCAGACTTAGTCTTGGGTTTATCGGAGAGCTTTTGGATGAGCTTGGAAGCTGCTGCACCTTCATGATGAAAATAGGAATCAATTAAAGCAACCAGCTTCTCTTGAGTAAGATAACAAAATTTAATGGGGGCATCGAGCATAAAAGAAAGCTCACTCTCAATGCCTAATAAAAAAGGGTTGGATGATGCAATAATATAGACATCTTCTTGTTTTTCAATAGGGATTAGGTGGTTTTTTTTACAGTAACTGTAGGCAATAGAGTGGCTATTTTTTTCGATCTCTAGTTTGGCATCTTCTAATGTCGGGATCTCAAAATAATCAATGAGATTTTCAATAGAATGCTCTTTGCGCTCGCTTATAAATGGATTAAAAGTTTTATCATCCATGATGAAATAGCTGCTTTAATGACATGCGGTATGTCCTTTCTTTTTCCAGAGCCTTAGACTCTAAGAGCTTTTTAAGAAGTTCTGGAGAATCCCCAGGTCGTCTCTTTAAATCTATGGTCTTAAATTTCTCAAAATCACTAAGGGGATCTTCAACAACCCTTGGTGTGATAAAGATAAACATTTCAGTGCTCTTCTCATTGAGCGTTGTGAAGCTGAAAAGTTTTCCAAGGCCAGGTATGTCTCCTAGAAATGGGATTTTATCGACGTGATCTTCAGAATTTTTTCGCCGCAGACCACCTAAAATAAGTGTTTCTCCATCCGCAATCCGCACTTGATTTTGAATGTGGCGTCTATTGACGTTAGGTCGATCATCAACAGATGATGTTTGTGTATCAAAAGTAACATTTGTATCTAAGGTGATAAAATGTTGGAAGTTGTCTTCTTCATCTCCAACATTTACTGTTGGAGTGATCTGGATAAACGTTCCATATTGTGCACGCACGAAAGTGTTGCTGATTGTACCTGTTCGAGGATCTTCAACAGTTCCCATATTGATAGACTGCTCTTCAATAAGATCGATGACAGCAGGTGTTTGATTAACCGTTGTTATCGTAGGATTTGAATGCACATAAATATCATCTTGTGAAATTAAAAAGTTATAGGCGAAGTTAAAAGCTGGAAATGTGCCCGGTCTTTTTTTTCTTCCAAAAAAGTAATCTAAAATACCAGGAGCATTGCGGTTATTTTTATCCACAGCCCAATTAACTCCGGAGTTTGTTACAGTAGACTGATCACCCATTTGTAAGATGTTTAGGCCAAATTGAGTCTGGTCGTTGATCTTTTTCTCGAAGAGCAAAACTTCTATCTGCACCATTTTTTTGGCCACATCGAGTCTCTTTGCAAGTTCTCGAAGCTTATCTAAGTAACACTGCTTGACCACCATAATAATCATCCCACTCTTTGAATCTACAATGAAGTTAGGGAGATTTTCTTGTGGAGCCTGTTCGTTAGGATTGGGGGCGGGTCTTGCTTTGGGAGGGTTAACCACAAGCTTGGGTGCAGTATCACAAGTAGGTGGAATAGTTCCTGCTCTGTTAACGCAGGGAACAGATGGCGGCTGCGCGAGAGATTGCACGGCAGTGTCTATTTCTTCCTCGTCTATCTTGTGGACCATCATTTGATAAACTTGCTGCAAGAGGTTGGCAAGCTCTGTTGGCTCAGAAAATTTGCAGGTGTACCAATATATTGTCATCTGGTCCGGAGAAGAGATCTGGGAATGAATCTCAGAGATAATATTCTCAGCCCTTTGAACATCTTTTGGAGAGCCCATTAAAAGTAAGTAGCGCTTCATAGGATAGATCAAGATAGGGCATGTTTCTTTTTTACTCGCAAGATCTTCCCCATTGTCAACAAAACATGCTGTTAAAATCGCTTTGACATCATCAGAAGGAATTTTTTCAATGGGAATAAGTTTGTAACTTTTCTCTTGCTGATGTTGACGGATAAAGCTAACAAGTTTGTTGATCTCCTTGATCTCATGAGCCTCACCCACCATGACTATACAGTTACCTACTTGGTGAAGGGAAGTGAGTCTCTCATTTGTAAAGCGCTTTAGAAATTGATGCACTTTGCTATATTCTGACCCCTCTAGTGAGAGAACAAAGCAAACCCTTTGAAAAGGTTCAATGAAATCTAATTGTTCAGGCAAATGAGCAATCGTGCGAAGAGAAGAGACGTTGTTTCCTAAAGTCCAGTAGAGAGATTTCACAAAAGAATTCAAAGGTTTGATTCCTATGCCATTTTGGCTGCAGATAAGCTCCACAATTTCTTCCCAGGCAGCCTTTGGGATGGGCAAAGAGGAACATAAATTAACCTGGATTCTAGCCATTTCTGCTGGGATGACATAAAGGTGATTGGAAGATGCATAATCTATAATGAGCTGCTCTAGGGTAATCTCACTCTCATGCATTAAAGAGTAGGACTCGTCATCACTATTTTGAGACACCATCTGGCGAAAGGATACCTCTTTTTCACTGAGAGCTTTTTTTATCGATTGAGACTTCTTTAAGAGATGAGTAAATTCTTTTTCATCAGCTGCTCCATTTTCAAAAAGGGCTTGTGACTGAGAGTAGATGGATTTAAGTTGAACGCGCAGATCGGTAAGTTCTTGGTTCATGCTTTTAAATGCATCATTTTTTTCACCGCCCTCACTTTGAGATAAGCGATCCTTTTTTTCAGCAATGGTTTCAGCTGCAAGAAAATGAGAACATAAGAGGAAAATAACAAGGGCTTTTAAAACCTTCATAGACCTACATCAAGAATAGAAATTTTTGCGCATACTCTAGCATGCAAAATGATAAAAAGACAATTTGTATTTAAGAAGATTTAGGCTCGAAATATTTTGCTAAAGGAAGCTTAATTGTAAAGGTTGAGCCTTCATCTTTTTGAGAGTCTACGGTAATTGTACCTTTGAGTTTGTCAATGATAGTCTTCACAATAGATAGACCAAGACCAGACCCTCCCATTTTCCTAGAACGGGCTTTGTCCACGCGGTAGAAACGTTCGAAAATATGGGGTAAATCTTTGGCTGGAATTCCCATCCCGTTGTCTGAGATAGTGATTTTAGCGTTTTCATTTTCGACAGTAACTTCCACTGTAATCTGTGGCTCATTTGTGTTGTATTTGATAGCGTTTTCCATCAAATTCATTATAGCTCTATGGAGCAAGTCTGGGTCTGCCATAACTTGGATGTTGTCTTCTTTGGGGAAGTTTAGTTTTACTTTTGCCTTTTTATTCAATGACACAATACTTGATGTGCAGTCGTGGATGCAATCAGCAAGATCGCATTCCTTGAGCTGAGATTGAGGTAGATTCTCAATGTCTGTAAGAGTAAGCAAGTTTTTCACCAAAGCTTCCATGCGATGACAATTAGTTATGATTTTATCTAGCATTTCACCTTGTAATGCTGAATCTAAGTCTGGGTTGTCTTTATACATCTCAGCATAACCCTGAATCACTGTAATAGGTGTTTTTAACTCGTGTGAGGCATTGGCTATGAATGCTTTCCCCATATCTAGAATCTGGAATAGATTTGATTTGTCCTGCAGAACAAGTATTGCTCCTTGATCTTTTTTAGGGGTGACAATCAAACCCAGGGGAATCTTTTTCTCTCCATCGCTGAGATCTAATGTATCATAGATGGCTTTATTCTTTTTGCGGCACGCCTCTAAAAGAGAAAAGCATTTTGGAGATTTTAATAAGCTTACATGGTGATGTAAAAGAATAGATTTATCTATCCCGAACATCTTTATGGCAACCTCATTGATAAAAATGATATTCATTTTATTATCAACAGCTATCACACCCTCATCTAAAGAGTTTAATACAGCCTCAGTTTGATTGCGCTCCTCTGTCAATGTGTCAATTTGATCTCTAATGCGATCAGATAGGGAATTTAAGGTGTTTGCCAGCTGAACAAAATCGTGCGCGGCACGTTTCTCTTCAAAGACAATGTGTGGCAGATAATCATCCCTGCCTTCTTTGTAGGGTTTAACTTTTTCAATGATAGTGTAGATAGGTTTAGTTAAGAGAGTGATAATCATCCAAGTCATTAGACTAAAGAGCACTAGGATTCCAATCCCAAATTTTAACAACACAAGCTTGAAATTGCGCGAGAGATCATTAATTTGTTTAATGGGGAAAGCTGTTCTGAGAATAAATATTTTCCCTTGAAAGCTAAAGGCTTGGGCAATGTAGGCAAACTGCTCACCAAAGTGGTATGAGTAATCTTCGTGGTAACCAATTTTGTGACTTAGAGCATCTTCAATTTCGGGATGACGCTTATACAAGGGCAATGCCGAGCGATCAGTGTGAGATTCATAGAGGATTCTTCCATCCTCTGAAAGAAGAGTCACCCTAAAAAAGACAAGAGATTGGTGCGCACTTAATGCATCGATCATTCCCTGAATATTATTGGCTTTTGAGACAGTATCGATTACTCCTTGAGTTCGATCTTCTAATACATTGCGGATGGCATTTCGAACAGATTTGGAAGAATATGGGAATAGTAGGATCAGAAAGAACAGAAAGATAATAAGATAGGAAAAAAATATTTTTTGTCTGAAATTCAGCATGAGTGCTATTTTATTCTTCTGAATACCCTAATTCATGTAATAAACGATTGAGATCTGAAAGGCTATAGTAATGTAGGCAAATAGACCCTTTTTTTTCATCACCTACAAACTCAACTTTGGTCCCCATTTTATTCTGTAGTATTTCTTTAATTTGCTCTATAAAAATATTACGAATGGGTTTCATAGCTGATTTTAAAGTCTTATTCTTAAGGCGTTCTGCTTTTTTCTCTGTTTCTCTAACATTGAGTGATGAGCTGAGAATGATTTTCAATAGGATTAGCCGATCTTTTTGATTTTCAATTGATAAAATCACTTTAGCATGGCCCAGTGTAATGTGGTTTGAGATCAAGGCTTCTTGAACCTTAGTGGGAAGAGATAGAAGCCTTAAGTGATTTGCTATAGTTGAGCGTTTGAGACCAACAGCTAAGCCGAGCTCTTCTTGAGTTAAATTTGAGCCAGTAGATATATTTTTCAATGCTTTGGCTAGTTCTATGGGGTTTAAGTCTATACGTTGGATGTTTTCTACCAATGCTGAGAGGGATGATTGGCTATCTGTTGCATCACGTACTAACACAGGGATTTTTTTTAAGCCGGCAAGTTTTGCAGCCCTAAATCGGCGCTCTCCCGCAATCAGTTCATAAAGGTTTTCTGAGACCCTGCGAACAAGCGGAGGGTGTATCAAACCCACCTGCTTAATAGTTTGGGCCATTTCCTTGAGTTTCTCTATTTCAAATGAGTCTGTGCGGGGTTGAAAGGGATTCACTTCAATAGAATCAATTTCAACAATTTCAATTTGCTTATCCATAAGGTGTCGTCAATCCTTGGAATTCGAAGAGTTTAAGTGTTGCAATTTAGAAAAATATATGTCAATTTAATCAACTTTAAACATCAATGCAATTGTAAAATTATGACAAAATCAAAAATAACTCAGCTTATTCAAACCGATGAAGTAAAAAAGAGTCCAATTCTCCAATTTTTAGAGAATAAAAAATTACTGCTCAACATCCTATACGGTTTGATTCTATCAGGCTTAATTCTAGGATTTATTAACCATAAGCTTAATCAATCTAGAGTTCGTAATGTTTCAGTTGCCTACGCCTCATTAGATGATCATAACGCTGTGCATTCTCGTGCAGATTTAAAACAGATGAAAAAAATTGCTGCAAAGTACTCTCATCTACAATCTCACTTAGATGCTCCACTTGCTCAAGAGAGTTTAAACCAAAAAGATATTAAAACTTCTCTTGCGCTAAGTAAGCGCATTCAATCAAGACTTGCCCCAAACCTAGAGCTCATCCTTGCATTCAACGAAACTACTTTTCTAATAGCACAAAAAAAATATGCCGATGCTCTCAAATGCTCTAATTCACTCAAAGAAAAAATCGATTCAGAGAAGATGCCCATATTGTATGCCTATCATTTACTGAGAGTTGCAAGTTTAGAAAAAGCATTAGGTAACGAAGAGTCTTATCGGGAACACCTCAAAGAGTTTACTGCATGCCACGCCAATATAAGCCAAAGTGGATCTCTCAAACTCGGACAACTTTCTCTTGGAGACTTCATCTCAAAAGGTAGCCGCTTGCGGTAATAATACCCAATCAGGTATAGAAAAAAGTTTAATTAATTTGTGCCGATAAGTTATAAATTTAGGTGTCAAATAATTAATATTGTAGCATGTTACGGCCTCAAAGGAGGTGATATCAATTATGCATAAGCCAGAAGCTACAAACAGAACTTGGATTTTTTTAAGAAAATGAACCTCATAATCTTACGTTTTTATGAGGATTGGAGAAAAGGAGTGATATGACAGGCCAAAAAGGCATATGGCTCGTGTTCGCATTGCTTATTAGTACTTCGCTTTTTGGAGAACCTTCTTCTAAAAGCGCTAATATACGTGATGCTGCCGCTATAAAAGTATACAAAGAAGTATTCATTGATAAACTTTTTAGTAGTGATAAGGTGTTGAAAACTAATATGTTCTCAGCTGTTGAGCTTGCGCATAACCATACGGCAACTCAATTGGTGAGGGTATTTGATTTGGGGGAATTAAATATCTCTTCGCCTTATATTCCATTCTGTCAAGATAACAAGAATGCTCGTTCAGAAGCTTCACTCAACCTTAGTATACCTCAGCAATGGGGTGGGTTTGAAGTTCATGGAGGAGTAAGTTATCAAGTTGAAAACAACAAAGAGGCATCCTCTCCACGAGAGCAAGTTCTTTATGTTGTTTCAACTAAAAACATAACAGAAAATAAGTGGAAGCCATTCGTAACCCTATCCTATGTACGTTCTCAGGTTAAAGATGTCTCTAAGGCGAAGAATTTGAGCAGGTTAAAAGGAAACGGCGATTTCTCAGGTCAAGCTCGATATGCAAATATGGAAGCTCTGGGAACTTGTTGTGGAGTTCAGCCTAGTGAAAACCTCTCAATGATTCTTTCCTATAACTATCTTAAACCCTTACATAAAGGTGATCGATTGACTCAACATAACACGAAGGTGTTCGATGATCTTAAGACAATGAGCCATACTAATGGCGTCGATTTTAAAATCGACTATGCCGTTAGAGAAGGCCTCAACGTCTTAGTTAAGTCAGAGTACCTGTTACCTAATTGTGTTTTAAGGGATGCTGCTGAATTGCCAGTTCTTATTGAAGGGCAACTCATTGTGTCATTTTAAAATTTTACCTTGGCGGCTAGATCTCTAGCCGCCCTTTTTTTTT
>JAAZZY010000028.1 GCA_014239035.1 Chlamydiia bacterium | reverse complement strand
ATTTTTACAAGATGAAGCTTGATATAGATGAAGTAGATAAAAATTGGCTCTTTGAGTTCTTAGATAAATTTGACAAAGCTTCAAAAGATGCGTACTCAAGCCTATTAAAAGAAATTGATTCAAAGCTTTCAGAAAAATATCACACAACAACTACAGCTATTGGTCCATGGGCATGGCGAGATCCTTTTTGCCAAGAAGATCCTCTTGCATCTTCTGATTTAGATTCTATTTTAGATGGTGTAGATCCAGTTAAAGCTGGGAAAGATTTTTTTGATTCTATGGGCTTTGAAGTGGATGGTATTTTAGCTCGCAGTGATCTATTTGAAAGAGAAGGAAAAAATCAACACGCCTTTTGCACAAACATCAATCAAGGCGATGACATTCGAGTTCTTTGTAACATGCGCCCAAATATTCGCTGGCTAGAGACAATTATTCATGAGCTTGGACATGCTGTGTATGAGAAAGGCTATGACTCAGACTTGCATTGGTATCTAAGAGCACCTCCTCACATGATTACAACTGAGGCTGTAGCCCTTATCACAGGAAGACAGGCCTATGACGACACCTTTTTAAAAGACATCTCTAAAGACCCTCAGATTGATGAAAAGCTTGTTAAAGTTGCAGCTTCCCAAAAAAGACGGCAGCTCATTTTTAGCAGGTGGGTTTTAGTTATGGCCCATTTTGAATCTTCTCTCTATGCCAACCCTGAGCAAGATTTAAATCATCTTTGGTGGACTCTTGTTCAGAAGTATCAAAGAATCTGCCCTTCTTCTCATCGAGGAGGCAAACAAGACTGGGCCAGTAAGTGCCACTTTGGAATTGCGCCTGTATACTATCACAGCTATCTTCTAGGAGAATTTTTTGCATCGATGCTAAAGGGTCATTTCCAGAAGACGAATAACTCACCATCTATGTATAAACAGCCAAGCTGCGCAGAGTTTCTAAATGAAAAACTCTTCTTTCCAGGAAACCGCATGCGCTGGGATTGCTTGATTCAAACGATGATGGGAAAGCCTCTTGAGTTTGATTCTTGGGTAGAAGATTTTTGTAGATAAGCACTAGTTTTCTAGTACATCTCTTGCCATTTTATCAGGACCGTCAAACATCAAAGGCTGCCCCTCCCTCGCCTGCCTTTGCATCATCAAGAAAGTGCATAGTTTCACTGACTGTCTGATTACCTTCTGTAACTACATGCCATAAAGTATTTACATCCGCAACAGTTGCACTATCAAATTCCTTTCTATCAAGATCTAAGTGGTTTGTCCCAGCTAGGCAAGCACATGTAAAATAGTCCGTGGGTGAAACTGAAGCCATAATCTACCTTTTAAGTGAAAAATAAATGGGGGAGTTTATTGAGATCTTCCTAATGCTGTCAACGCCTTATAATAGCAATTTTAGAGTTAAGATAAGAAAAAATTTTGTAATTAAACCAGACGTTGTATAATGACCTAATTATGGAATCACAACATCACTACTTCAATAAGGTTGACTCGACTCAAGATTGGGCAAAAGATAATTTTTCTTCTTTTGACCTTGAAAAGCTACATGTTGTCTCAGCTCTAGAGCAGACTAAAGGACGTGGGCGATTTAACAGGCATTGGCATTCTCCAAAAGGGGGAGCTTATTTTACTTACTGCTTCTTAGTACCTGAGCACGACCACTCACTAAATCCTATTAGCTTGGTAACAGGCATCACTTTTGCAGAAGTCTTGCAAAAGCTTGGACTTAAAGTGATGTTAAAATGGCCCAATGACATTTATATTAGCGGAAAAAAAGCTGGTGGGATTTTAGTTGAAACCAAAGAAACTCCAGAGGGAAAAGTTTTTTTTGTAGGTATTGGTCTAAACATTAATATTGATGCAAATGAACTTAGAGCTGTTAGCTGCCCAGCAACTTCTGTCTCTGTGGAAACAAATAAAAGCTGGAGCGTTAAACCTATTATGCTACCTGCTGAAAATATCTTTAAACGAAATTTAGAGATCTTTTTAAAAGAAGGATTTGCTGCCTTTGACAAAGACTTCGAAGCGATCTCTTTTCTAGCCGGAAAGAAAGTTACGATGGACTATGGAAAGGAAACCATTGTTGGCATTTATCAAAGAGTTGATGAGAACGGCTCACTTGTTTTAAAGCTAAAAGATGACTCATCTAAAGCTTTCAGTTCAGGTGAGATTATAAGTTGGGAATAACTTGCAACTTCGGATCTACTTTTGCTTGAATCACCTGTTGAATAAACGATAAAGTTGCCCCAGTTGCAGAGTAGCACGAAGTACATGTACCCTGATAGGCAATGGTAAGCTGATCTTGCTGCAAGCCTATTACTTCTACACCACCTGCGTCCATTTCAATGTATGGGCGAACCTCTTGATCTAAAACTTGGTCAATAATAGCTATTTTTTGCGATAGACTCAAATTTTCAAAGCCAGGATATCCTTCACCTTCCATAGGTGATGCACCACTAACAGGAGGAGCTTCATAACTTAGAGCTATTGGAATATCCATACACTTTTGCGCACAAATTTTTATCGCCTCAGTGACAATGGAGACGTGCGCTATTGCTTCACTTGGAAAAGCAGGGGTGTCATTTTTATCTCTTAGAGAGTGATCGATCACTTCAATGTGAATACGAGCAGCTTGATCATAGTTCTTTCCTATAATCAGACCTGCACTAGCCTCAGCTAAACCTATTAAAATAGATTCACCATACACTTGGTATTTTGCATCCACGATAATGCCATCATTTGGATCCACAAGCCAATGATAACACATCCAGTTACCTGCATCGGTATCTCCGGATTCTCCTGTAGCAAGCCTAAGCGCGCAGCTTTTTGCGTCATCTTCTGAAAAAGCGCCTACAGAGCGTGGCTTTTGAATATACTGACGCAGCTTTTGACTGTAGCATGCCCAAAAAGGAGGTTTAATGAGCTCTTTGAGTCCCATATGAGCCCTCCACATTAAGATTTCTCATCTTTTTAACTTCTTCAATAATAATACCGGTTGCACTCTCAATGTCTTCTAAAGTTGTTTGAGAAGACAATGCAAAAGAGATCGCTCCATTTGCAACTTGTGGAGCATACCCGAGTGTATTTAAAATATTACTGAGCCTTTGAAATTGCACTCCACCAAACGATGCATAGACACCCTTTTGATTTAGCGCATATAAAAGAGCGTCGCTAACACTTGATTTAAAGGCGATAACAGAGACATTGGGAAGGCGCATGCCTTGATTAAATATGATTTCAATCTCATCTAGATTATTATTGAGCTTATTTTCAAACGTATCTCTTAAAGAGGCTACTTCAAGTCCCATCTCACTTATGTTTTCTTTTGCAAGGGTACAAGCAATTGAGAGCCCAACAAGCGAAGAGACATCTAAAATCCCCCCCCGAAGTCCTTTTTGCTCAAGTCCCCCACAAATCAATGGCGCTATGGCAATACCTGGCCTCACATATAAAATGCCGCTACTTTTCGGACCATGAAACTTATCTCCCCCAAAGGTAATAAAGTCTGTGCCGAGCTCTTGAACATCAATATCCATTTTTCCAATAGCGTAACTAATATCTAGATGTAGAAAAATATTGCGCAGCTTGCAAAGCTCTTTTAACCTTTCAATAGGCTGGATAAGCCCTGTAAGCCCATGCGCTAAAGTCAATGACACCATGGCTGTTCTTGGAGTGATTGCTTCTGCAATTTTATCAACTGAGATAAGCCCGTCAGTGCCAAGCTCTAGGTGGATTGTTTTACAGCCTTGAAGCTCTAGTTTTTTCAAATTCATTAAAATGGGAGCATCTTCTGTAGAAAGAGATAAAAAGTGGTTTTTTCCCTGTTTTTGCACACACTCTTGATGCGCGATATGGTAGACAGTGCTAATGGCCTCTTCGCAAGAAGAGGTAAATATAAGCTCATCATCTGCCACATCAGCTCCTATGAGCTCATAGACTTTCTCGTAGGCACTGTAGATATCAGAGGCTAGTTCTTGACCCTTTTGATGCGGCTGAAGATAATTTCCAAAACGAGCCTTAAAATAAGGCTGCATGGCCTCTACAACTTTAGGGTCCAAACTACTTGTTGTGTGGTTATCTAAATAGATCTCTTTCATTTTACTTTTTTAAATTGATTTCTCTTATAGTCATAAATAATAGGCTTTCCTGTAGGAATCTCTAATTTCAAGACTTCCTCTTCAGAAAGATCTTCTAAGAACATAGAGATAGCTCTTAGAGAGTTTCCGTGTGCTGCTATAAGCACATTTTTTTTCTTAAGTTTGGGCAAAATCTCTTTTTTAAAATAGGGCACCGTGCGCTTTAGTGTCATTTTAAGGCTTTCTCCAGATGGAGGAGGAATATCAAAACTTCTGCGCCAAATATGCACTTGGTCTTTACCAAATTTTTGACGTGCCTCGTCTTTATTCATACCCTGAAGCTTCCCATAATATCTCTCATTGAGGTGCCAGCTAACATAGGTTGGAATACACTCATTTAAAGCCTCTTTTAAGCAGCAATCTGCTCCCCATTCTTTTCCTTTCCCTTTGGAGTGAATAAACAACAAAGGTGCATTAGATACATGTTTATCCATCGCAAGGGTTGCTGTCATCTGAGCTCGCACAAGCTCAGAGGTAAAGATCACATCTATGGGGATATCTTTAATCTTTTTTCCAGCATTTGCAGCTTCTTTAATTCCCTTTTCACTAAGGGTAACATCAACCCAACCTGTGAAACGATTTAAAAGGTTCCATTGAGATTGCCCATGCCTGAGTAAAATTAACTTTGCCATCTACTTATCACTTTTAAATGTTAAACCCATATATTGCTGCATGCCATTAGCAACTTCAATATCGCTATCTTGGAGCTTCGAATAATCAGTCAAAAGTTTTCCAATGTAGGAGTGAATATGGTATGATTTTAAATTCTGGTTAATAAACCTTGTGGCATTTTTAGCTATCTTTTTAGCTTCCTTATCATGTTCTTTTGCCCATTTTACTTTTTCAGGAAGATCAGAAAAGTCGGCTTTGACAGGAATATAGTGCTCATAAGGCTTGAGCGCACGATAAAACCACTGGTAGTTTTCTGTCTGGTCTTTAAACACAACAGAGCCCGAAAAGAGCCCTAAATAAAATCTAGGATAAGTGCACGTATTTCCATCAGCTATTACAAGATACTTATATTTTAGATGCGTTTTGTGCCCCACCCATTTGTGAAGAGGAAGCGTTTTAAGCATCTCCTCTTTTGCATCTGGAGACACCTGACAAAAAACACTAAATCCAGCATCAATTTCATCTGGATAGTATTGACTCAGTAGTGAAAGTTGAACTCTAGGCATCTGATACCAATTATCAGCTACATATTGCCCTCCAGTTGTTCCTCCTCTCCAAAAAGCTTTCTCTATTTTTTGTGACCAAAAGTTTTTAGGTTTCATTTTCTCAAGTCCAAAGCTTTTGACTCTTGTGCGAGAAAAAATCTCACTTAATGGATCAGGAATCAAAATCGCATTTTTAGACTCTGCTTTTTTGGCAAAGGCAAAGATAGGTAGGTATTGGTTTTGGTCTTGATCAGAGCTTAGGTACCCCATCCCATCATTGACTGTTAATAAAAAATCAGCATTGGGCAATAGGCTTCTATTATTTACTAGGCTAAGAGCTTTGCAAACTTTCACTATACGATCAAGACTCTCCTCGTTTTCCCAGTTTCTTTTCCAATAGATTTTGCCTTCTTTAATTTGAAAATGCACGAGCTTCTGCCCAAGTGGTGCATTCTCAAAAGAGGTTCCAATACGCTCAGGGTTTAAATCTTCTTTTGAAAAAAAGCTTAGGTCTTCTTGAATTTGATCTTCCATCCATTGCTGGTTGCCTGATTGGCTAATACTTTTGTTCCAAAGAGCAAGTGTAAATACAGCAACTAGCAGCAGTAAAATTGAAATTTTTTTTATCATAACCCACCTTACTAAGCGATGGACCTATTTTAACAAATAAGGTCCAATTTTTCAATTTATCTCTCTATTTTCCCTTTAACTAGAGCTATAAATACCTATTTTAATAACTTAATTTTATAATTAAACTAAATAGTAACAAATGCTATAATTATTAAAAAATCATTTTTAAATCAGATGAAGAATAGATTAAGTAAAATTTTGGCCTCAAATGGGGTGGCATCTCGGCGCAAATGTGAAGAGCTCATCTTTGGTGGGAAAGTTACCGTTAATGGAGAGGTGATCTTAAAGCCTCAGCATATGGTAGATATCTCTAAAGACAACATCTCAGTTGATGGAAATAAAATTCAAAAAGTAGAAGGCAAAGTTTACTATATTCTCAATAAACCCAGGGGCTTTGTCTGCAGCCATGACAAAGAGCGTTTCAAAAATATTGTTATAGACTTATTCCCTACAAAATATCGCCTCTTTACAGTAGGGCGTCTTGATAAAGACACGACAGGCCTTGTCCTTGTAACCAATGACGGGCACCTCTCCCATAAAGTTATCCACCCAAGCTCTGAAGTACAAAAAGAGTATTTAGTGAAGACGAATCTAGACATACTTCCTGAGCAGCTTGAAAAAATTAGCCAGGGCGTGAGTATTGATCGCTGCTTTGTTAAACCTCAGAAAGTAGTTAAAGTGCGTAAAAACACCCTTAAAATTACTCTCAAAGAGGGCAAGAAACACGAAGTTAGAAAGCTTGTTGAACAAACAGGTCAACAAGTACAAGAACTACAGCGCATTCGCATTGGCAATCTACGTCTTGGGAACCTAGAAATAGGACACTATAAAGAAGTTTCTCTCCAAGATTTAGACCCTATCTTCGAATAAACCTCCAATTAAAATTTCAATTATTTATTAATTAAAATTTTATTTATTAAAAAATTAAAATTTTAATTAATAAATATGAAAAATAATTAATTAAAATTTTCTTTTATATTGAAAAGAACCGTTTGAACTTATAATAATACTTCTGATTTTTAACAAAAATAACCCTAAAAAGAGGAAAATTATTATGGCATTTCAAGGACCTATACAAGGAGGAACCCCTCCAGGATCACCACCAGAACATCTTGTTGGAGGATATCCTCATGACATGGAACTTTTCGACGGAGTCCCAGGCGCTCCATCTCGTTCTTCAAGAAGCAACGATTTACCGCCTGCGGATCTTTACGGGGTTGTTGGACAGCTTTTTGTGGATTTTGAGGGTGATGACCCGCTGGGCGTTGCTCCACTTTCTTTTGGAAGTGCACCAGGCACTCCAAATAATCAAGTTGTTCCATTTTCTTTTGAAAGTGAACCACACACACCAGAGGATCAAATTATAGGATTTCCTCATGTTAATCCCTTTCTTCCTGCTCAGTTTGGAAGCCCTCTATCTAACGGCAGTACTTACTCTCCAGTTTCTACTCCAAGACGTGTGGATGCGTTATTTGCTAACGCACTTTTTCCTTCTCCGATAAGAAATGACTTAGGCCCATATGGTGCACTAGGAATAGCACTCCAAAACGATTTTCCTGCGTCTCCTTCGTCACCAAGTAACAATTGGTCTCGCTTTGAGGCATGGGCGATGGAGATGTAAGAGTAGCACATAATTGAGCTACATATTTCATATACAAAATTTGATTAGATAAATAAACCGGTAGAAATACCGGTTTATATTCTCTTAAACCAGGTCGAAGAATATCATCCAATGTATCAAGTCCTTTTAAATACTTATTTTCATCAACACTTGGTGACTTCGTAAACAGCTTCTTTTGAACAGATTCAACTTTTTAGTTAAATATAAATTAAAATTTTAATTAATTATTAGTTAGTTTTTTAATTAATTATACTGAATAATATTTAATTAAAATTTTCTTTTTTATTGAAAAAAACAATTTGAATTGATAATAATACTTCTTCTTTTCAACAAAAATAACCCTAAAAAGAGGAAAATTATTATGGCATTTCAAGGTCAACTTTTAGGAGGAAACCCTCCAGGATCACCACCAGCACATCTTGTTGGAGGATATCGTCACATGGCACTTTTCGACGGAGTTCCAGGCGCTCCATCTCGTTCTTCAGAAAGACCCGATGCGCAAGACAACGATTTATCGCCTATGTTCGAACAACAGGGGGATGTGGGTGTACAAGCCGCTGTTGAAGATCTTTTTCATGAACTGGGCGTTGCTCCACTTTCTTTTGAAAGTGCACCACACACTCCAGAGCATCAATTTATTCCTCACGAGTATTCCCCACTTCACGCTAGCCCTTCGACTGTTTTTGACAGTCCGGGATCTGTAAATTCCGAAGCAACAAGAGCTGATTTAGTTGCACAAGCAAACCTTCCTTCTCCTATAAGACACGTCTTTGGCGAATATGGCGCATTAGCACTTGGTGGTTTTGGTGGAATGGGCGGAAGGGAAGATTTTCTTGGATTAGGAATGGGAAATTTACTTGAATGGGGCATGACAGTAGATCCTGACACGCAGTAGTAATCTAATCACATCCATTCAAAATAGAACATCTATTTTATAAATAAACCGGCAGAAATGTCGGTTTTTTTATCTTAATCCTGATTGAAGGATGTCATGCATTTTGATGAGGCCTTTTAAGCGTTTATTTTCATCGACAACAGGTAGAACCATGAAAGGCCTTTTTTGGTCGGCTTCCATTAGCTGCATAGCTTCCCATGCCATTTTCTGAGGCTGTATGGCCTTTGGGGTTGTTTTTCTAAGGTCTTTGAGCTGCAAATCTAAAATCTTAGAGCCATGCCTTTGAAGAGCCCTGCGAAGATCACCATCAGTAAAAATACCTAAGAGATGATTCTCATGGTCAGTAATAAGTAAACAGCCGCAGCGTTTTTGGGTAAACACTTCTAGAACATCCGCGAGCATATCATCTGGGTGGCTTATAGGAAGCATCTCACCTTTGAGCATTAAATCTTCTACTTTCAAGGATAAATTTTTACCTATCTCCCCAGCTGGATGATTGTGGGCAAATTCATCAAGTGTTAGATTTTTTTTCTGCATTAGAGCAACAGCTACTATATCACCAAAAATCAGTTGTACTTCTGGAGAGGTTGTGGGAATGGTATCATAGGGGCACAACTCTTTTTCTAATGGTAGATAAATTTCTCGATCGCAGGCTTTGGCAAGCTTGCTATTTTCTTTTGAAACTAGAGCAATCATCTCTGCTCCCTTATTGCGGAGAAAGGGAACTAAATTTAAAAGCTCATCACTCTCACCACTTTTACTTAAGAAAATGAAAAGATCATCTTGATCTACAATACCCAGGTCCCCGTGAAGAGCGTTCATGGGAGGTAAGAACATTGACTTGATTCCAATAGAGACAAGTGTTGCTGCAACCTTTTGAGCAATGAACCCACTTTTTCCAACTCCAGTTAGAAAAACCATTCCACTTGCTTTTGCAATACTATCAATAAGCTTTTCAACATCCTTTAAGTCTACCTTCTCAAAAAAATAATCTAGGCTACTTTTTTGTGTTTGAAAAAGCTCTTTAAGCGACTGTACCTTCAAAGTGTTCCCTCTAATTAGTCTTGAATTCTTCTTTAAGAAGCACTATAAATAGTGCTAATTCTAATTTTATTAATCTAAAGGATAATGAGATGAAAATAAAGGTTAAAAATCCTGTTGTAGAACTAGATGGCGATGAAATGACTCGCATTATATGGGAGTTTATTAAAAGTAAATTAATCCTTCCTTACTTAGACATCGACCTAAAGTATTATGATTTGAGTGTTGAGTCTCGTGATGCTACAGATGATCAAATTACAGTGGATGCAGCTCACGCTATAAAAAAATATGGTGTGGGCATTAAGTGTGCTACAATCACTCCAGATGAAGGACGTGTTGAAGAGTTTGGTCTTAAAAAAATGTGGCGCTCTCCTAATGGAACGATCCGGAATATCTTAGGGGGAACTATCTTTAGAGAACCTATCTTATGCTCTAATGTTCCAAGACTTGTGCCCACCTGGACAAAACCTGTAGTCATTGGCCGTCATGCTTTTGGGGATCAATATAGAGCACATGAGATGATTATTGATAAGCCCGGCAATCTGCAGCTTATATTTAACCCTGATGATGGCTCCGAACCAGAAATACTTGATGTCTTTGACTACAAAGAAAATGGCATTGCCCTTGCCATGTATAATCTAGATGAATCTATTCGCGGCTTTGCAAGAGCTTCTTTTCATTATGGACTCGAACTCAATTGGCCTGTGTATCTTTCTACTAAAAACACCATCTTAAAAAAATACGATGGGCGTTTTAAAGACATTTTCCAAGAGATCTATGAAAAAGAATTTAAAAAAGAGTTCGAAGAAAAAGGTATTCATTATGAACACCGTTTAATCGATGACATGGTCGCTTGCTGCTTAAAGTGGGATGGAGGCTATGTTTGGGCCTGCAAAAACTATGATGGAGATGTTCAATCCGATACTGTTGCACAAGGCTACGGCTCACTTGGGCTTATGACCTCTGTTTTAATGACACCCGATGGTGATGTAGTAGAAGCAGAAGCTGCACATGGTACAGTTACGCGCCACTTCCGCCGCCACCAAAAAGGTGAAGAAACTTCTACAAATCCAATAGCTTCAATATTTGCTTGGACAAAAGGTTTAGCCCACCGCGGCAAGTTTGATGGTACACCAGATGTTGTTCACTTTGCCCAGACATTAGAGAAAGTTTGTATTGATACTGTAGAAAGCGGATCGATGACCAGTGATTTGGCAAGGTTAATAGGGAAAGATACCCCATCGCTTACAACAAACCAGTTTCTAGAGAAGCTTGATGAAAATCTTAAAAAGGCTTTAGCTAAGTAACGTTTTCTAAGCTTGTCTTAATGTGATTTAAGAAATCAGCACCGTAGATACCATCGATAACTCGATGGTCAAAGGTTAGCGTAAGAAAGACTTTCTGTCTTACTCCAAAAGCTGTATCTGATATTGGGCTGACTGTTTTATGGATGCTTCCCACTCCAACAATTGCAACTTCTGGATGGCGAATAATAGGAATGCCAATGTGCATACCAGACATTCCGAAATTTGTCATCGTAATAGATCCATCAGCTATATCTTCTTGACTTAGCGTGCTACCTCTTGCATGCTTTGAAAGCCTAGCAACCTCTTTTGCAATACACAGAAGACCTTTTTCCTGGCAATTTTTGATAACAGGAACAACCACACCATTTTCGATGCTCACAGCAATTCCCAAGTTCACAAAACGCTTCATTAAAATTGTATCTTTGTCAACAGAGGCATTGACCATTGGATATTTTTGTACTGCTTGAGCAATAGCCTGAATAATGTAGCTTGTTATTGTAATCTTCACGCCATGCTCTTCAATAAAAGCTGCTTTATTTGCTTTGATGGCCTGCATAATATCAGTAACATCTACTTCGGCCACTAGAGAGGCATGCGGAGCTTGGTAAAAAGAGCGTACCATATTTTCAGCAATAGCTTTACGCAGTCCTGTCATGGGAAGCTTTTCTACATCTGGTTTGGGCTCTACTTGCCCATTATTTAAACTAGGTTTTTCTATAAACCCTTCCACATCTTTTTTTGTAATGCGCCCACCTTGCCCTGAACCTTTAATTTGAGTAAGATCTTCAAGAGAGACATCATTTTTTCGAGCGAGATTTAAAACAGCTGGAGTTAAAAAGTCATTCTTCTCTTGAGTTTGGATATCAGGAGAGGTTACCTGAGGAACCGCAGCTAAAACTTTTTCTTTCTTTTCAATAAGAAGCTTAGCAAGTGGTGCCCCCACGTCTATCTCTTGATTTTCTACAGCGAGTTTCTCAGTTAGAACCCCTGCGTGTGGCGCTGGGATCTCACTGTTAACCTTATCAGTAGAAACTTCTAAAATAGGCTCATCCTGCATAACAGTGTCACCCTCTTCTTTAAGCCATTGAACAATAGTTGCGGATACTATGCTCTCTCCAAGCTTTGGCAGATGCATTTCAACTATACGATCACTCATATTAACTCTCCCTTCTATAACTCACTATTTTCTAAAGCTAAAATTTGAGGATTTTGATATTGCTCAACATCTAGTTCCCCTTCAGATTTAGCGATATAAACTGCTACGACAGCATCACCCACAATATTGACAACGGTTCCAACCATATCTCTTAAGCGATCTATCGCAAAGATTAAGGCAAGCCCTTCTAATGGAAGTCCAACAGATTTCAAAACCATTGAAAGGATTAAAAAACCCGCTCCAGGAATTCCAGCTGTTCCTATTGCAGAAAGTGTTGCTGTAACAACAATAATAATTAAACTTTGCAGACTTAAATCTATTCCATACATCTGTGCAATAAATACCGATGCTATCCCTTGGAAAATGGCTGTTCCATTCATGTTAATGGTAGAGCCAAGTGGAATAACAAAACGAGCAATACTTTTAGATACCCCAAGATTATGCATAGCACAATGAATAGTCACTGGCACGGTTGCCGAGCTGCTGCTTGTCGAAAATGCAAAAACAATCGCCTCGATCATTCCCTTGAAGAAATGAACTGGATTAAGTCTGCACATAAAAACTAAAATAACTGTAAATAGCACAAAAAATTGTACAAATGAGGCTATGAAGATGGTCCCTAGCAGCTTGGCAAGCGGAATGAGAACAGATAAGCCAAAAGTTCCTGCAACTGATGCCATAATGGCAAAAACTCCAATAGGAGCAAACTTCATCACAATATTTGTCAAAGAGTACATAACCTCAGAAACAGACTCTAAAAAATTGAGGAGAGGCTCAAATTTTTTGTGTGTAAATTGAATAGCCAGCCCTAAAAATACTGCAAAAACAATAACTTGCATAATGTTGCCAGAAGCAAAGGATTCAAAGGGATTACTAGGTATAATGTTTAATAAGAGCTCCGAAATCCCAGCAACTTCTCCATGGACTTGCTGACCTGCTTGCTTAAAAGATGAAAAGCCTACATTGTAGCCCGGCTTTAAAAGGTAGGCAAAAACAAGACCTATGCAGATAGCAATAGCTGTAGTTGAGAGATACAAACCCAAGGTTTTTGCTCCCACTCTACCCAATTTTCGGGTGTCGCGGATACTCGTAATTCCCACGGCCATCGATGAAAAAATTAGGGGAATAATCAACATGCTAATCAAGTTGAGAAAAACTTGTCCTAGGGGTTTTAGGTATTCAGCTTTAGGACCAAAAAATGAGCCCACAAGCAATCCTAAAAACATTCCGATCAGAATTTTCATCCATAACTTCATAGAGTCTTCCTTAATTTTAGTTATAAACCTAACTCAAAATATTCCATTTTTTCTACATACTGTCTAGGGAAGGGGTGAAAACTAACTCTGTAGACTTTTTAATTCAAAGAAATTTTTCATAAGAGGTGTAGGTTTATTTAAAATTTTTATCAAAATAATTGCTAATAATTTTAAAGCAATCATCGATTATATGCACCAAAAAAGAAAGTCCCTGGCGCCTATAAACTATATTTAAATATTTAATTAACTAACTTAACTTCCTGTTTATTATACCATCTTACTGATGGCCTTTTCAAATACTTCTTTGCCATAAGTTACGACAAGTTTTATTTTTACATAGCCAATTGTTTGAGAAAAGGGTTCATTTGAGTTGATTTTGACTGCATCTTTCTCCGTGCAGAGGATACAGTCAGCTTTTAGAGCTTTTGCCTTTTGCATAGCCTTAATCAAAAAAGACTTTGACGCTTTTTCATGATCTGGCAAAACTTCTCTTGAAACGACTTCCACCCCTTGTTTTTCCAATAACTCAAAGAAATATTTGGGCTTGGCAATGCCGCAAAAAGCGAGTACTTTTTTTTCTTTAATATCTAACTTCGTTTTCTCATCTAAGCTAAGTGTTTCAATATATTGAGGAGTAACTCCAACAACTGGAGCGTCACTCCACACCCCTACCTTCTCTTTCAACTTTTGGAAAATATTTTCTGAGCTTGCATGGTTGACAATGATTAGACTAGCGCGACTCAAAGCTCTTGGGTGTTCTCGTAAGAACCCTCGCGGGAGAAAATGATCTCTACCAAAAGGATCCCGTGCATCTATAACCACAATATCATGATCTCTATGCAAAGAGCGATACTGCATTCCATCATCTAAAAGAAGGGTGTCTGCCCCGGCCTCTATTGCAAGCTTTGCCGCCTCTACTCGATTTTTGCCTACATAAAACAAGGCTTTTGGCAGGCTTCTGCTCATCAAATAAGGCTCATCTCCGCACTCATCAGCAGTTTTGAGAGGTCCATTGCCATCACAAATAATCTGGGGCCCTTGTTTTGCATTCTCCATTTTAGCTTTGTAACCTCGAGATAAGATCGCCAAAGATTTATTTGTCTCTAAGAGCTTTTTTCCTACTAAAAGTGTTAAAGGAGTTTTTCCTGTACCACCTGCAACAATATTTCCGATGCTGATGACTTTTGCATTTGGCTCATAGATTTTAATTTTAAACAGCTTTGTAGGCATATTTGCACCCCATTTGATATAGCTCTCAAATAGAGAATTGCGAATGTACATCACGAGGCGGTAAAATAAACTTACGATATAGAGGATAATGCGCATGGCATCCAACAAGATCCCTCTTTTTGGAGAGTGTAGCTTATCTAGAAAAGCGGTAATCATGAGGAACTTTTAAGCGGTAAGAATTGAAGTGAGCGCGGGAAAGGAGAGTTTTGGCTATAAAAAAGCTCTTTCTCTACCATTTCGATAACAATATGAATGGCACACATGTGCGCTTCTTGAATGCGATCAGAGGTTTTAAAACCTTCGATGAGAAGTTCTAAATCCCCAACGCCTTTAAGTTTCCCTCCGCCTTTACCCAGAAAAGATATAGTTTTGAGCTTCTTTTGTTTGGCTACTTCAAAAGCTTTGACAAGGTTTGGAGAGTTACCACTTGTCGTAAGTCCAATAAAAATATCATTGGGCAGGCCAAATGCTGCTACTCCTCTTGCAAATACAGTATCAAATCCAAAGTCATTGGCTGTGCATGTTAAAAAACCTGGGTCATTGAGAGCAATAGCTGGCAGTGCTGCTCGTGGTTGCCTAAATTGACCGGTAAGCTCTTCTGCAAAATGAGAGCCATCACAAAGACTGCCTCCGTTTCCTGCAATGATCAACTTACCTCCACTCTTGTAACAATCTACGATTAATTTTGCGCATTGCTCAATAAATAGTAGGTTCTGATCTCTTTTGAGTTGTTTGATTGCATCTATGCCATCTTCAACAGCTTCTAGAATGGACTCTTGCACTTGCAACCTCTGCTTTTTAAATAAGAACAGGATTGTACATAGATCGTTTTTTTTGGCAAAGAGAACTAGGATTAATGGATATAACTGAGAAGTTTCTGCCAAAGACCCACTATTTGCTTTTGAGCAGAACCTCTTTTTTCTAGAATTTTTAGATACTGATGAGTCTCTTCAGTTCCTATTTGTAAGGAATCATCATTAAGTCGCACTTCATTGGGAAATTGCTCTCGCAGAAAGAGCTTAGAAGACGCTAAAACATCTTTTGCGGCAAGTTGGGCACTTAGCTGCGTGTAAATAGATTGGTAGTTTGCTTCAAGAATACTAAAAGGCGCACTATGAGATTCTTTTTTTCCTAGAGTAATTAAATCCACAAGAATTTTACTCACCTCTTGCATTTTTGCTTGCACCTGAGGATCTTCTCTGAAGCAAGTTCCTATATATGAATACTCAGAGATGGGACTAATAAGCACTGAAGCAAATAACAAAGTCTTGCCATATGTTGGACGCAAAACATCAAAGCCCATTCTACTTCCATGATTTGCTCTCATATGAGAAATAAGAGGCATAAACACATCCCCTAGACTCATGATGCTCCCAATGGCAACTCCAATGATTTTTGTTGAGTCTACAGCAATGTTAAAAGTATTCCAACTTGAGCAAACCCAACCTGATGGTTTGGGTTGATAAACAGCTAATGGCTCCATAAAAAAACTCCTTAAAGCTATCTATTTTAGCATTATAGACAAATATATTAAAGGTTGTTTATAATGCTTCTAGTTAATATTTTAAATATGCTTTGGATAGAAATACCACAATAGCTGTGGTAATGAATCGTCAAATTCCACCTAAGCCTATGGGCTTGCATTTAGGTCAAACTTTTGATTAATAGAAGGCTGTTATTTAAAACATAACCGACTATACTTAGCATAAGTTTTATCAATTGATGAGGAATAACTTTAATGAGCTACACCCTTGATATTGGCCATGTGGCCCCAGATTTTAAATTGAAGGCAACAGATGGGCAGCTTTATAGTTTAGATAACTTTAAAGATGCCAAAGGCCTTGTGATCTTTTTTACCTGTAACCACTGCCCCTATGTGATTGGTTCAAATGAAAACACTAGAAAACTGGCTGAAGAATACAAAGCTCAAGGTATCACCTTTGTCGCGATTAACTCAAATAGCCCCAATACATATGAAGAGGACTCCTATGATCATATGGTCACTTTGATGGAAAAAGAGAAGTTTCCTTGGACGTACCTGCACGATGAGGGCCAAAAAATCGCCGAAAAATATGGGGCTTTAAAAACGCCTCACTTCTTCTTCTTTGATGAGCATAAAAAGCTCATCTACACTGGACGCGCTATTGATACTCCAAGAGATCACACGCAGTCTAAAACTCATGAGCTTAAAGATGCTATTTCACAGTTTTTAGATCACAAGCAGATCTTTAAGCCTATTACTAACCCAGTAGGCTGTAATGTTAAGTGGGAAGGCAAACCCCCTCATTGGATGCCACCAGAGGCCTGCGATCTTGTCTAAAAGTAATGTGGGCGCTTGCAGAAGACCATTCTCTTTCGAGTTACGGGATGGGGAAAGGATATTTTTGTGTGATAAAGTAAAATTTCACCCTTATTAAGATTCTTAGTAGATCCATATTTGGTATCACCAATAATAGGGTGGCCTATAGTTGAGAGCTG
>JAAZZY010000027.1 GCA_014239035.1 Chlamydiia bacterium | reverse complement strand
TGAGGGATGGATGGGAGGTAGAAAAATGGAATATATATATATATATATATATATATATATATAAATATTACTTGTAAAATAATGTAATGAAAATAATCAACTATAAAGTGTCTTTGGGCCTAAAAAAATAGGTCTTTTGGTAGCTTGAAAAATCATTCCATACTTTTTTTATGAGTAGAGTTGAAGAGAGAATTTGAAAGGGTTTATAGAATCTACTTAAAAAAGGCTCTAGGGAGTTGTTAAAAAGAGAGATGATAGAGCCATAGTAAAGGCCTTTAGACAAAGCATGAAATAGTCCTTTAGAAAAAGAGTCAGAGAGCTCTTTATAGAGCTCTGAGCACATGTATGATGTACGTGCAATGACCAATGTGCTTTTTACAAAAGAAATAGTGGCATCTAATGTCTTAGAATAATTGAAGAGATCTTTTGCAAGCACAAGAGACCAAATAGAGGCCTCTAAAAGCAGGTAGAGCTTGGCATGCCTTGAAGTTTGAGGGAGAGGGTCTGTGATGTAGGCTTTTAAGATAAAGAGCTGTGATGGGCTTAGGTTCATCTTATCAATATTGGGGATGATGCTTTTAGCATTGATGAAGCTAAGGGGTAGTGATGATGGATAAGAAAGGTTTGAGTGCGTGAGGGCGATAAACGTATTTAAAGATGTGTGCATCATAGCATAGTGGAAAGGGGAATATAGGCCAAGTTCATTAGATGCTGCATCAGAATCAGATGACTGAGCTAGCCCCCAGCTTGTGAGCTTGTCTACAATAGGCGCGTTATCTGCAATTGCAGCAATATGGTAGAGGTTTTTTAAATCAGTAGTTTGAAGCATTAGAATCTTATTTCCGAAAACTTCATAGAGGATCTGTACGAGATCATTGTTGTGATTTAAAATCCCGTAGGTCATTGCATCGAAAACTTCTAGATTAGAAAAATTATCTTTATTCTCAACAAGGATCTCAGTAAGCAAATTCCTTGGAGAGTAGGAGAGTAGATTCCAAAGAGCAGAATTTAAAGATTTATTACTCGTTTCATATTTTTTTGCATCTTTTACTAAGAATGTAAAATCCTCTACTGCTCTATCCAATGCATTTTGAAAAGTTTGAGCTGAAGCTTGTTTAATGTTTTTATGCGTGATTGAAAAGATAGTGCCTAAAATATTTCCTAAAACTCCCTTTAATACCTCTGGATCATCTTGCAAGATAACATGATCTAAAGGTGATGGATTTTTTGAACTAATCATTTTTAAGTTTAATTCAGCACCCTTGGATAATAAATTTTGAACTAAGGGGATGTTTTTATGTGAAAGAGCAAATTCAATAGGAAGGTAGGCAGAAGAGGTGGGGATATTAATAAGCTCGGGATATTTTTCTAAGAGCTCGACTACTTTGGTGGAGTTATTTTCTCTAAGGCTTTTAGCAAGGAGATCAGAGGGTTTTTGAAAAGATGAAAAGAAACCTGGTGAGTATGAAAAAAAACTGGAAATATGCTCTAACATGTTTAAATCTCATCAAAATTGAAAGACATTTAACAATGATAGGCGGTTTAAATAAAGAAGAAATTAAGAGATTAATGCGGCTCTTTGAGTTGCTAGTTCACCGAGAAGAGTTTGGTGAGTAAAGTCTTGCAAGTTGATTTGCTGGAGCGTGCCAATAAGTGAAGAATCTCCTTCAAAAAGAACATTTTTCCAACAGCGGGTGCGCCCTTTAAGCAGCTTTGGGTCTCTAGAGCTTACTTTTTCGACTAAAATCTCAGCAGTAGAGCCAAGCATTGCACGTCTCTCTTTTTTATATATGCTATCTTGGAGGTCCATGAGCATATGGAGGCGCTCTTGTTTAACTTCATCGGGTATAGTGTCTTTAAAGCGTGTTGCCGGCGTTCCTCTTCTCTCAGAGTAGGTATATATAAAGGCTACAGAGTATTCAATTTGCTTCATGATATTATACGTTTCCATGAATTCTTCATGAGTCTCTGTTGGAAAACCTACAATGATATCAGTTCCAAGCGTTGCTTTGGGGACAATTTCTCTTAAGAGAGCAACCTTTTCTAAGTACTGCTCTAAAGTATAGATGCGGTGCATCTTCTTCAGTATGCGAGAAGAGCCTGCTTGAATTGGAAAGTGAATGAACTCACACATAGAAGGCAGATCACGCACAGCTTCCATTAAATTGGGTGTGATATCTACAGGGTGGCTTGTCATGAAGCGAATACGCTCGATCCCATCAATAGCGTCTAGTTTGTAGAGTAGATCATGAAATAGGCAGTCCCACTGAGGTTTATCTTTTCCATAGCTATTGACGTTCTGTCCAAGTAGAGTGATCTCCTTGTAGCCTTTGTCTGCAAGCAGCTGACATTCATAGACTATCTCTTGGGGAGGTCTAGAGACTTCTGGTCCGCGAGTATAGGGGACCACACAATATGTGCAGTACTTGTCGCATCCACGGATAATAGATATATAGGCTTTTACTTTGTCGTCTCTTTTAGCCCCAGAATAGTCAAGTTCTACACTGAACTTGTTTTGGGTACCTAAGGCCTTTTCTCCCGTTGCAATAATATCATCTAGTACATCATTGAGTTTATGGTAATCGTTGGTTCCTAAAACAAAATTAATGTAGGGTATTTTTCTAAAAAGAGATGCTTTTTTTGCATTGGCCATACATCCTGTTACGCCAATAATCTGATCTTCATTCCTTTTGCGAGCAAGAAGGCCAAGCTTTCCCATAACCTTTCGCTCAGCAAGGTCGCGGATAGAACAGGTATTGAAAATGAGGAGGTCTGCTTTAGCCTCACTTTCTGCTTCTGCCATTCCGCGTCTATGCAGCTGCCCACGCATTACTTCGGTGTCTAATTCATTCATTTGACAGCCGTAAGTTTTAATGTAGTAGGTTTTTGGATCCTTCATTACTTGTCTAAAGTTGCCTTGTGGCTAAGCTTAATTTGCCCTCTATCATTGATATCTAGAACTTTGACTTGGAAGTCTTGCCCTTCTTTAAAGAGGCCTTCTAGTGTTTCAATGCGTGTATGAGCAATTTCAGAGATGTGACATAGCCCTTCTTTACCACCAACTAGTGATACAAAGAGTCCAAAGTTTACGATGGACACAATCTTGCCGTCATAAACTCTGCCAATCTCAACATCTGCAACAATGTTTTCAATGATCTCTCTAGCTTTATTGACACCGTCAGCATCAACGCCTGTAATAGAGACAACACCATCATCATCGATGTCTAAATCAACGCCAGTCTCTTCGATAATAGCACGAATTTGTTTTCCACCCGGTCCGATTACTAGAGCAATCTTACTAGGTTTAACTTGCATTACTTCAATTTTAGGTGCCCACTGAGATAAACTTTCACGGTGTTTAGGACATACCGAAATCATCTTCTCTAAGATGGTCTGCCGCCCTTGTTTCGCTTGCATAAGAGCTTTATGCATAATTTCTGTGGTGATACCTTCAACTTTAATGTCCATTTGGAAAGCAGTGATTGCATCTCCGTCTCCAGTAAGTTTGAAGTCCATATCTCCAAGAGAATCTTCGGTTCCGCTGATGTCAGATAAAATAACAAAGTGATCATCTTGCAGGATTAATCCCATTGCTATGCCTGAGATAGGTCTTTGAATCGGGATACCCGCATCCATTAGAGCAAGACATCCTCCGCAGACCGATGCCATAGATGAAGAGCCGTTAGATTCTAAAACATTAGATTCAAGCCTGATGACATAAGGAAATTCTGTTTTGTCTGGAAGAACAGGCATAATAGCGCGCTCTGCAAGCTTTCCATGTCCTTGCTCTCTACGAGATGCTGGTCCCATACGGCCAACTTCACCTACAGAGAAAGGAGGGAATTGATATTGAAGGTAGAAGCGCTCAGATGATGCTTCTATAATTGTTTCAAAGCGCTGGGCCATTGTTTCTCCGCCAATGGTGGCAACAGCTAGAGCTTGAGTCTCTCCTCGAGTAAATACGGAACTTCCATGAGCTCTTGGAAGGAGGGACTGGGTGATACTAATTGGGCGAACTTCATCAGTTCTACGTCCATCTGGTCGAGTATTTGTTTCGATGATTGCATCGCGCATAGTTTTAGAGCAAAGCTGCTTGAAACCAAGGGCGATATCTCTAGACTTATATTTTGCTTCAGCACCTTTGGGAAAGAGGCTTTCAAAAACGTCTTCTTTTAAGCTAGAGAGTTCGTGCTCTCTTTCTTTTTTTCCTTGGATAGCAAGAGCAGGTTTTAGACGATCTTTTAAAATAGCATTCATCTCGTCAAAAGCTTCCTGAGGAATTTCAGAGATAGTAGAAAAGTCTTTCTCTTTACCTACTTTCTTCTGCCATTCTGAAAGAGATTCGCAGATTTTCTTAATAGCTTTATGGCCTGTTTCAATAGCTTCAATAACTTGATCTTCTGTCAAAAAGTCGCAGTATCCTTCAATCATCAAAATAGCATCTTCAGAACCAGCTAATAGTAGATCTAGTTTGGATTCCTTTTGTTGCTCAAGAGTTGGGTTAATGACAAAGATATTGTTAATGTATCCTACAGCTACTGCAGCGACAGGTGTTGTAAATGGAAGGTCAGAAATGAGGAGGGCAGCACTTGTTGCACAAAAGGCTAGGGCGTGAGGTGCAACTTGTTCATCATGTGAGAGGAGGGTTGTGATGATTTGGACATCATTATAGTAGCCTTTTGGGAAGAGTGGGCGAATAGGGCGGTCGATTAGTCTACAAACAAGTGTCTCACGTTGAGTTGGTCGGCCTTCTCTTTTAATGTATCCATTTAAACTTTTTCCTGCTCCTGAAAATTTTTCTTGATAGTCGACTCTTAAAGGTAAGAAATCTACTTCATCACTGGCCTTCTTGCTTCCGCATACAGTAGATAGGATTACGGAGTCCTGAGCTTTGAGTAGAACACTGCCGCCTGCTTGCTTTGCTAGGGTGCCTGTTTCAAATATTAAGTTTACTCCACCGATTTCTACTTGCATGGATTCTAATTCTAAATCTAACTTCATTCTCTATCCTTTAGTTCTAAAAGAAAATTTTTACGTTTTACGGGTAACAAACTAAAATTTTATAGGATAAAATAGAAGCTTATTCTTTCGCTTTTTCATTAATTAATTGTTAAGATGATAAAAAAGAGAGCCTTTTAATTATAGAACTAAAAGGCTTTTGGTGACTATTTTCTTAGTTTTAACCTAGAAATAAGGTTTTGGTAACGCTTAGTATCGGTAGAATTGAGGTAATCAAGCAACTTTCGGCGCTGTCCTACTAATTTTAAAAGAGCTAAACGAGAACCATGATCTTTAGGAGCGATTTTGAGGTGCTCAGTGATTTCAGTGATCCTTTCAGTTAAAATTGCAATCTGCACATCAGCAGATCCAGTATCTTTTTCGTGAAGCTGGAATTTTTTTGTTATTTCTTCTTTTGTGCTTTTATCTAGAGACATAAGACTTAGCATTCTCCTAAATATATTTTTTAGACAAATTATATGAGCTTTAACAATGCAGTCAAAACTAGTTATTGCAACCATTGTAACATAACCAAAACCTTTAGTTCAAGTTTCATTTACATGTCCTATGATTTGTCTCCTATCTAATACACAATAATACTTCAATCATATTAAGATTAGATAAATTTTTAAACTAAAAGTAGCCAGAAGCTTTTGTCAAATAAATTATTTAAAAATTGGTTAAGGAAATATTTTAAATTTTTTTAGCAAATAGGAGGCTTTCAAATTGCAATTTTTTAAGAATCATTATATAGCTTAGGTATATAAAAAAAGCGCAGAGTAACTCTGATTGCTAGAAAGAGTAAAAACCGAGAGAGGAAACTTAAAGCGTGAGCCTAGAAGATAAAAAAAACTTTACAGATCGTTTGCAATTTTTAGGTGTAATCGGTCCATTTGTGGTCCTTCTGACCCTATTTTGCACTCTCTTAAGGGGCTCAACACATGGTTGGTATCTATTCTTCTCTACCCTTTTGGGATTGCCACTAAGCTGGAAATTGCGAACCAGGGGCTTCTTGGTTTCAATGGCCTTTCTTGGACTCCTCTTTCTGTGTATGTATCCTTTTTTTGATCATTATGAGAAGCTTTGGCAAGTAGGGGCTTCTTTAAGCTTAGGATTGGGGCTATTTGTCACTTTTTTGGGCTTCGAGGAGATCAAGGAGATGATAAGAGACCAGACACTTGAATCCCAAAGTCGCTTAGATAACCTCATTGAGCTAGATGATCAGCTCAAGCGTTCTCAAAAAGACTGGGATCTCTCAGAGGAAGACTATCAGTCTAAAATTGACAATAAGGATCAGATGATTGCCTCTCTATCTGATCAAGCAGATAGCCTAGAAAAATCAACAGCCGTAATGGCTCTGGAGTTGAAGGATCTACAGGTATCTAGTCAAAGGTATATCGATGAACTAGAAAAGTGCTCTTTAGAACAGTCAGAAATTGAAGTAGAGCGCCTTCATATGACTCAAAAGGTTCAAAAAATAGAAGATGAATTATCTCTTTCACTATCTGATCGAGAGAAAAATTATTGTGATGAAAATATTCATTTGGGCTCGCAACTAGAGGCGTCCAAAGCTCTTGCTTACGAGTTGGAGGAAAAACTTTTAGACTACTCAGAGCAGGAAACTAACTTGAGTGAGCAGGCTAGTATAAATGAAGGGAACCTTAAGGAAATGCAAGATAGCCTAAGGGAAAAAGTAGTCCAAATTTATGAGCTTCAAGATAGAGTAAGCGCAAAAGATTCTGACGTTAAAAAGCAGCAAGAAGAAATTGATAAAGCTATCAAAAAGCTCAGTGAAAAAGAACATGAGTTGGTGTCGATAAAATCACAGCTTAATGAGCGCGATCGTAAAATTAACGATGTCTGTCAAAAATCAAGAGACCAAGATCAAGACCTTACAGTGGCTCAAGCGCAAATTGAGAAGCAAAAGAGCATGCTAAAGCAGCTTGAAAATGCACAAGATGATCTGCAATTAAACCAAGAAAAAAAGATTAATTCTAAAAACTTTGAAGTAGAATCGTTGCACAAGGAGCTTGAGGAGAAAGGCGCTCAGCTCAACAAGCTAATCATGAGAAATAATGAAGTAGACCAAACTATTCATATGTATGAAGAACGTGTAATTGAGCTTCAAGAAGAGATGGATGAAAAAACACGCAAAAAGCATGCTGATTTAACGAAGTTAAATGAAGCGCGCTTTGCTTTATATCAAGCTAGCCTTGATAAAGAGCGTTTAAGAAAAGAAATCTCAAATCCTACCGTAGTACAAGCCGCTCCTCTAAAGGACGCTCCAAACAAGCACTGGCTTCTCCAATTACAGTCGATTATGTCGCAGAATAAATTTCGTAAGGTTGACTTAGAGAATCTTCCAAAGGACCTTAGAGGAGAGATCGTTACTCTAAATCAATCTAAGGCGCTCTATAAGCAACTTCGAGAACAGTTTGAAGATAAGAACAAAGTCTTAGAAGAAGTTCGAGTGAAGCTCTTTAAAGCCGAGTCACAGTTAGAGAGACTAAAAAAAGAAAGAGAGCAAGAACAAGCATGCGAATCAAAGCTTGAAAATGATTTAGAGAAAAATATCTTTATCAAAGAAGATGAGATTAAATCAGTCGAGTATGAAGTCTCTACATTAAATGCACTTGTCGATGATCTTTTAAGAGAGCTTGAGAGTGTAAAATCAAGTTAAGATTTCATGTCCATCTTCAGTAATGAGGATGGTATGTTCCCATTGTGCACTTGCTTTGCCATCTACAGTTAATGCTGTCCAGCCGTCATCTTGGATTTCACCTTCAGGTTTACCTGCATTGATCATAGGTTCAATCGTAAAGGTCATCCCTGGAGCAAGTGGAATGTGCATGTCATTTCTAGAATGTAATACTTGTGGCGGTTCATGAAAAGACAGGCCTACTCCATGTCCGACAAATTGATAAACCACAGAACATCCCTTTGAAGTAGCGTAGTCTGAAATAACATCGCCAATCTTAGAGAGTAAAACACCCGGTTTTAAAACAGCAATAGATTGCATTAGTGACTCGTAAGCAACATCGACAACAAGCTGTCTCTCTTTAGTCGTTTTTCCCACAACAATCATGGCGCTGCAGTCTCCAAAGCAGTCATCTAAGATGACAGATATGTCTATATTAGCAATATCTCCTTCAACAAGCTTGCGCTCGCTTGGGATACCATGGCAGATTACTTCGTTAATAGAGATGCAGGAGCTTGCAGGGTATGGGGGAGAGCCGTAGTTCAGTGTTGCAGGAGTTCCTCCTTCCTCAATCATAAGTTTGTGTGCATAGTCATCTAGTTCTTTTGTCGTAACGCCCGCTTTTGCCATCTTGCAGGTTTTAGCTAAAATTTCTTTGGTGATCTTACATGCGGCGCGAATCTTTTCAATCTCTTGAGGAGTTTTCAGGCGTATCTGGTACTTTCGATAATATTCTTGAGCAAGGGTTTTAGGGTCTTGAGGAGGATTTTTTGGGTAGTGGCACTTTTTCCACTTCTTTCCGCTTCCACACCAACATGGGTCATTTCGTCCGAGCATAATTTTTTTTAGAATGGGTTTGTAAAGGGTGTAATTGTAGCAGCCCGACTTGTTTTGAACAATTAATAGATGTAGAATGGCGTCCTTTGTAATTTTTAACGAATAAATAGGGAAGTCAACATGAATATGCGAGTAGAAAATATATCATCTTACTCTTTGAACAATGCTAAGAGCTCTGAAGTAGATTATGAACATCCAACACATGAAGAGAGGCTCACTGCGATGAAGGAACTAGGAGAGGATATTGCAACGAAATGAATATGCAAGCTTTCCCATTCGAAAACAAAGAGGTCTTTGATCTATTTGAAACATATCCAAAGAAATTGCAGAAAAAACTTTTGTTTTTAAGAGAGCTGATTTTTCAGTCTCCTCAAGAAGTTTCCGAAGTAGGTCCTATTGAAGAAGCGTTGAGATGGGGAGAGCCGAGCTATTTGACTAGTGAGAGCAAAAGTGGAAGCTTGGTACGTATTGACTGGAAATCTTCTAAACCCAAACAATATGCCATGTATTTTCATTGCCAGACAACCCTTGTTTTCCAATTTAGAGAGCTTTTTCCCTCTCTATTTAAGTTTGAGGGAAATCGGTGCATTATCTTTCATGAAGATGATAAAATCCCGGTTAAAGAGCTTAAGAAATGCATTAAAATGGCATTCACTTATCACTTAAGAGAGACAAAGCTCATTTGAAATTTACTGGGAAAAAGATTTAACGCCCTCTAAAAGCATTTGAATAGCTATAAAAGTTAAGACAAGGCCCATTAGGCGTGTGCAAGCAGTAAGTGCGCGCGCTTTCATTACTTTTTTGATAATGGGAGTTAAAATTAAAAGACATCCACTAACTGCCCAAGCAATAACAATGGCAAAGAGCATTTTGAGGTCGCTATTGACCTGGCGACTGTAGGCCATAATGGCAGCAAGTATAGATGGACCAGCAATGAGCGGGACAGACAATGGAACAATAAATGGAGTTTCTCCATCTTTTTCCGCAAAAGTAGTTGTTGTAATTGTTGGGAAAATCATTCCTAGTGCAATCATAAATAGGATGATTCCCCCAGAGACTTCTATTGCAGTGACACTTAAATCCAGCCAAATTAAAAGAAGCTCTCCAAGATAGAGAAAGCCTATTAAGATCCCAAGTGAGATTAAAAGCTCTCTGAAAATGATCTTATGCTGCTCTTGTTGAGAGTATGGGCTCAAAATGCTGGCAAAAATAGGGATATTACCTAGTGGGTCAATAATTAGAATAAGTGATAAAATAAGTGGAAATATTGTCATAGCTTCTGCAAGGTTATAAACAAATTTCTTTAACATGTTTGAATTTTTGTTTAAATAGAATTAAACTGTTTGACTTGCTTTGGGCATTCATTTACGAGGAAATCTAAACTTAAATTAAACTTTTTTAGTCATGATCATTAATTTAACAAAAGCCAAAGAACGTCTAAGATATGGGGAGCTTGTTGCAGTGTCAACAGATACCGTATTTGGAATAGCAGCAGACATGCAAAATGAGCAGGCGATTTTAAAACTGTATAGCTTAAAAAAAAGAAAGGCTCAAAAGCCTTTGGTAATCCAACTATCATCGAGCTCTGACTTACCTGACTTTTTGACCTTTATCCCTTTTGATTTAGAGAAGATTACTCAGCGTTTCTGGCCAGGGCCTTTAACTCTTGTTCTTCCTGTAAAAGAAGACATGGTGCCTGCAATAGTACGAGCTCATTTACCTACTGCAGCATTTAGAGTCGCAAACGATAAAGGCTTGCGCTCCCTTATCAATGACTATGGACCACTCGTGATCTCTTCAGCAAATCCTTCAGGAGAAAGAGATCTGACGACGTCTAGCGATGTAGAAAAAGTTTTTGGAGCAGACTTTCCTATTTTCGAGAGTGCAGAAAGTACAAGCTCGGGCACGGCATCTACAGTGCTTGCATATGTTGATGCATCTTGGGTGATCCTGCGTAGAGGCAATCTTATTTTAAAAGACCTTTGCCAAGTTATTGGCTATAACCCTCCAGTTGTTTCATCTGTTGATTTTGATAACAAAAGCTATACGATCTGTCCTCAGCTTCACTATATGGAATGCCCCTATGATGGCTCGATTAAAGTTGTTGTGGGTTTTGAAGGACGTGATTATCCACAAGCAGAGAGAGTGATTAGTTTAGGTGATATAAACAAGCCTAGAGATGTCAAAAAAACCATCATAAAGATTTTACATACCATCCAAACGGAGCGTCACGCTCATGTTTGGGTCGACATGAACTTTCCTAAAACAGGACATATGAAAGAAGTAGCCAGGATATTAGAGCGCTCTTTTGAAGCCGATCGATAGCTCATATTTTCTTCCCTTCCCAGAAAAGGTGCCTGAATACTTTCTTAACGAATTTTTTATCTTTCTTCGAGAGTTTCGGTATGAGAAGTAGGCTCTCTTGATTTTTTTCGAAACCACTTTTTGTCCAATTGGTAGAGCCCATAATAAGAGTTTCCTCATCAATTAGAGCAAGTTTGTGGTGCATGAGGGCAAGCCCTCTATTATGTGAGATGCAGATGTTTTCATCTTTGAGGTTTTGAGCCATAAAGCGAGAGGCTCCTTTATGGGATAGGTAATCAAAGATAACCCTAACTCTAACTCCTTTTTGATGCGCCTCCTTTAGGGCTTGATAAATTTTAGGGTGAGTGAAGGTAAACATGGCAATTTGGATCGAGTGCTCTGCTTTTTGAAGGCGGTCTAATATTTGCTCTAAGACCTGTTTGTTGGGCATTAAATATAGTTGAAGATAGTCTGATTTAAAGGGAATTTGAGAACCTTTAGAATCAGAATGAAACAGCTCATTTTTAAGGTAATCGTTAAGCTTTTCATGGTTGACTGATAACATGAGGTTGTCGTGCATGCGAAGAGATTGAGAGGTTAGGTTTGCAGATCCTAAATAGCAGAGATTATCTACTAAAAAGACTTTCTGATGCATGAGTCCGCTTTGGCTAATGGTTGTTAGAGAGACCCTTTCTGAGAGCTTTTTTCTGAGGGATATTGCTTGTTTTCGATCTACCCGGATCTCAATTTTTAGACCTTCATTTGCTCTTGTGTTGAGGATTTTGATCAGATCAGGATCAGAGAGAGAGTAGACGCTTATGTAGATCTCATCTTTAGCCTTCTTAATACTCTTAAGTAAAGAGCTTTTAAGGTCTCTTCTGCTCTGATTGCAGTAGAAGATTAAAGAGGCTTCATTATTAAGATTTGATAAAACCTTGAAGGGATTAAATATAAAGAGTGTTAATATACAGATGGTTAGGGATAGTTTCTTGCTCATTTGGACCTATTTACAGAGAATATTATTTACGCTATAATTATAGCAGTAAGCGACGTTAAGTAGCCTGCTTTGAAAGAGTTGGTAAATTTTATTTTAATTATGCAAGAGAAGGAAATATAGATCAAGATGACACCTGTTAGTGGACATAGTTGTGGCCTGAGTTCTGTATCTGAGCTGCCTAGAGGAGCTGATTCTAGGGATGCTTGTATGATTTGCACTGATAGCTATGGCGAAATGCAGTCAGATGGAAAGCCTTTAATTTTGACTGATTGTGGGAAATATGCACATTTTGACTGCATACTTCCTTGGGTAAATAGCGAAGATGGGGGGGCGAATTTAAGGAACCAGTCCTGCCCGCATTGTCGAGGGAATTATGAGGTGCCGTATCAGCTAGTTCGTATGCCTAATCGTGAGTATACTAAAGCTCCATCATCATTGACTGCTTTAAAAGCCTCAGTATTAATGTCAGGGATTTATGGTATGAAACTGGCCGCTAGTGCTCTAAAGGTGTTGCTTATATGTAGCGGGGGCTCAAATTTATGTGCTTTAGATTCAAAGCCTAGTTTATCAAAATCTTCACTAGTGCCTCTATGCTGCGCTTTATATTTAGCATATAACATCATTGAAGCGTGTGCGGAAAGGCTAAATATGGGTAACACAGAACTTTCTAGCAAATAGAGAAGCGATTAAATCTTCTGGCCTTGGGCTCTCATTTGGCGGACAATTGTAGCTAAGCCTTTCTTATCGATTGTGCGCATCGCTTTAGCTGAAAGCTTTATAGTGATAAAACGCTTCTCTTCAGAAAACCAAAATCTTTTTTTAATCAAGTTAGGTTGAAAACGGCGTTTGGTGATACCAGTGATATTTAGACCAATTCCTTTCTTCTTTTTCGCAATACCCCTGTATACGTAACTTCTTCCGCTAACAGGTTTTTTACCAGTTACTTGACAAACTTTCGCCATAATTTGGACTCCTAAAAATGATAAGGCAAAATCTTAGCATCTTGATTCTTATTGCACAAGAAAAAATATATTGGCAGTATCACAATTAGAGACGGGATAGTTTTTTCGTAACCTATTGGCTGAAAGCATAGTATGGAAAATATATCAGTAGATTTAGTCATAATTGGGTCGGGGCCTGCTGGGCAAAAGGCAGCTATTCAGGCATCTAAGCTCAAGAAATCTGTTGTCGTTATTGAAAAACCTTCTCAACTCGGGGGTGCATGCCTGCATTCGGGAACTATTCCCTCTAAGACTTTAAGAGCGGGAATCTTGGATCTTACCCAGTTTTATCTTCGTAGCTTTTATAGCAAAGACTATAAGTTTGGTGAAATTTCAATAGGGGATTTAACCTGTCGCCTAAACACTGTCTTGGATGCCCAAGTTATAGCAATTGAAAGGCATTTTAAAAAAAATCATATTCAACTGGTTTTTGGTATCGCTCAATTTGAAAGTGCGAAGATAGTCGATGTTAAGAATCAAGAAGGCTCTATTACGCATAGAATTAAATCTGAGCATATCTTAATTGCTGCAGGCTCTTCTCCGCGTAATCCAGAAGGTATTCCTTTTGACAACAAATATATCTTAGACTCTTCAACGCTTCTTAAGATGGACAAGCTTCCTCAAAGCATGATTGTATTAGGTGGGGGAGTTGTAGGATCAGAGTATGCTAGTTTTTTTGCTGCACTTGGTGTGGAAGTTACTGTCATAGATAAGAAAGATCATATGCTTCCAAGACTTGATCGTGAGATCGGTGTTCACCTCCAAAATGGACTCTCCGAAATAGGATTGAAATTCTTAGCTCAAAAGAAAATTAAAGAGATAGGAGTTCAAGATCAAAAGGCCTATGTCATCTGTGAAGATGGAACGACTCAAAGCGCTGATGTCTTACTTTATACAATGGGAAGGCGGGCAAATATTGAGGAGCTAGGACTAGAAAATGCTGGAATTTCCGTTTCCTCACGTGGATACATTCACACAAATAGTCTTTTTCAAACGCATACTCCCAACATCTATGCAGTGGGTGATGTGATTGGAGGAGCCTCTTTAGCCTCAACAAGTATGGAGCAGGGCAGGCTTGCAGCTTTAAGTATCTGTAATCAAAAAACGCATCATTTTCCAGACATCTACCCTTTGGGGATCTACACTATCCCAGAAATATCCTGCTGTGGATATACAGAAGAAGAAGTTAAAAAAATGGGGTATAACTACAAAGTTGGTCGAGCCTATTATTATGAAATAGCCGCCAGTCAAATTTATGGTTCAAATAACATGGGCATGTTTAAGATTATCTTTCATACCGATACCCTGGAGATATTAGGCGTGCATATTGTGGGACACCAGGCAACTGAAGTCATACACATTGGTCAAGTTGCGATGAGCTTTAGAAGCAAGATAGACTTCTTTATTGATCAAGTCTTCAATTACCCTACCTATGCAGAAGGATATCGGATTGCTGCACTTAATGGTTTTAACCAGCTAGGCAATTAAATTTTGTGTGCAATGACTGTTAAGTGCGTCGGAAAAAAATAGACAGAATCATCCTCTTCTATCCCTTCAAGTTCCATGTAACGATCAATAAATTCATCCATAAAAGAAGCTTTTAGATCTTGTGGAATCACACGCAAGTGGGGAAGCCACTGTAAAATAAATTTTCTTAAAACTTCTTTGCTCTCAAAGAGATCTTTTTGTGGTATTTTCTCAATCAAGTTAATCTCAAAACCACTTTGAACTAAGAGGCTCTGATAGTTTTCAAGTGTAACAAAATTAAAGCCCGAAGAGAAATCAACAAAAAAAGCTCTCCATTTCTCTTTAGATGCCATTTCGTCTAAAGCCTGGTCGATAGTTAGGGGGAAGCCCATGGGCATCGATAGAGCAATCGTTCCGCCTGATTTAAGGGCATTGTGCATGCCAAGTAGAACCTCTTTATGATCTTGCGCCCACTGAAGAGCTGTAAATGAAAAAATGAGATCAAATGAGTTTTCATAAGCAAGCTTGCAAGCATCACCAGTGGAGAAGTCAAGGTTATGATATTCACTTACTGGAAAAGTCTGTGTTGCAAAATCGATCATATTTTTAGAAAGGTCTATGCCAAGCGTGTGACCTTTGGGCACAAACCTAGATAGTTGAGCGCTGATTTTTCCATCTCCGCAACCTAGGTCTAGTATTTCTTCATTTCCATCAAACTTAAACTTTTCTAGTATAAATTCCGCAGTACGCTTTTGAGACTCACTATTTTCTTGGTAGTTTTTGCCGTCCCAGACATGGACTTCATAAGCTGATAAAATGGAAGTTTGTATAATAAGGAGGAGTATTAAAAATTTATTCATAGATTTTTTCCTAAACTGTTATCTCCTCTAGATTTCTAGAGGTTTTTTTCATGAAGGTTATTTCGTTGTCATCTGTTGCAAGTTCTACCCTTGATCCATATTGGCTTTGTCCCGCTAAAATAGCTTTAGATAAAGGGATTGACACTTTTTGGTGGATAAAATGCTTAAGGGGTTTTGCGCCAAAGTCTTGATCATATCCTTTTAGAGCTAGTAATTCTAAACTCTCAGGGGAGTAAGATAGTTTAATTTCTTTTTCTTTGAGCCTTTTTTCAACTCTATTAAGCTGAATCTTTAAAATACCGCCCATATCTTTCTGGACTGATTCTGTAAACTGATAATTCATACTCAACCTACTTGTTTTTCGTCTGCCAGTCACTATCTTAGAAAAAGGACATTATTAATCAAGGCTGCAAAAAATACTCGATAGAGACTTCTGATACTCCCTTAGTAGCATGAGGCTTATGTACAATTAGTGAGATGCTTTTAAGACTGAATTTTTCTAGGATAGTTTGGGCTATGTGCGCTGCAAAAGATTCTAAAAGATTAAATTTTGTAGACTCTGAAACAGCAATGATTTCTTTGGCTATTTCTGAGTAGTCTACAGTATCTTCCATTTGGTCTGTTTGCACTGCCTTTTTGATGTCTATTTCAAAAGAGGCGTCTATAATCAGGGGCTGCCTTTCAGATCGCTCTTTTATTCTAGCTCCAATAATGGTGCTAATTTTAATTTGTTTGAGATGAATTTTGGCTAACATTGCTATTTGAGGCTATATTTTGGGAGCTATTATTGCTAGAGGATGAATTATTTGCAGCGCTATTTTTGTTTGTGGGTGCGCTTTTATAAGATTGAGCAGTGACCGTTCTTGTGGTCTGGCCATTTAGTAGGTTGAAAGCTCCTCCTGTTCCTTGAGCTTTGGCTATAAAGATAGATTGCCCAACCGACCACCCGGCTGATTGGTAGCGAAGAGAAGAAGAGACCTGCCAAACAGATCCATTGCTTAAAGTAATAAATTCTCCCCCATCATTTATCGCACTGATAGTCAAGCTCTCCGACATGATGCTTGTTGCTTCTTGAGAACCTTTTTGCGCAGTTACTGGCAAGTTAGAACTTTCATTGGTTAGAGTATAGGGAAAAAGAGTGTCTAGAGATTTTCCCACATTGACGATATCTCCTTGTTTCCAATAGAAGGTGTTGATCCAAGAATTTGGGCTTATATTCCAAACTGATCCATCAGCAAGTTTTACAAAATGACCGTCTCCTACTATAGCTGAAATAGCATTGGGTTTTACCTGCGCTTGCTGGGTTTGTTGTTTTTGCGCTTGAGTACTTGAATACGATTCTATCCAGCTAGATAGAGCCGCCTTTTGTTTGTTCGATAGCCTATTTAGGCCGGTACTCTGTTGTTCGTTCGGATTCATTGCACTACTTAGGTCCAGCTGGTCACTTGAAGTTGTTGAGCTACTTTGGGTAGATTGAGAGGTTGTCGAACTAGTTTGACTCGATTGTGAGGTTGATGATTTATTTTGGACATCTAAATTAAACACGGGATAAAGATTTGCAGAAAGTATACAGAAAAAAAAAAAAAAAAGATATTTCACGACAATCCCATTTTTAGTTATACAATAAAAAATTGGACTATAAGACAAGCCTTTCAAATCATGCAAATATTTAGTTTGGTTTTATTTCTTCTAGGAGGAATAGCCTGCCTATATCTCGGTGCGGAGCTTTTAATTGTATATGCTGCTCGTTTGGCTATATCGATGGGGC
>JAAZZY010000026.1 GCA_014239035.1 Chlamydiia bacterium | reverse complement strand
ACAAGTTTAATGTAGGAAGAGAGAGTGTTCCCCCGAACACACAACTCTCTGCCGTGGTCATAAACATAGGCATGATGTATCTACATGCTTTGCCTATGCTGTACTTTACTCTAATATTAATAACTTCTTCATTGGATAAAGCTGTTCCAAGAGCCGGGCAGAAGTTCACCATCATATCTGCTTGGTAAGCAAGCCCCCTTTCATAGAGTTTGTTGAAGATCCATTGAGTCCATTTATAAAACTTAGGATCGCTCGTTTTAATTTCGCGACTCCAGTCATAGTCGAAACCAAGTCTTTTAAGCTGAGAACGAATGTTATCGATATTTTTTTCGGTAGTAATTTTCGGATGAATACCTGTTTGAACCGCATATTGTTCAGCTGGTAGTCCAAAACTATCCCAGCCCATGGGATGAATAACATTATATCCCAGTTGTCTTTTATGTCTCGATATGATGTCAGTTGCTGTATAGCCCACTGGGTGCCCCACATGCAGACCCGCCCCTGAAGGATAGGGAAGCATATCCAAAACATAGTATTTAGGTTTTGAATGATCTATTTCTGATCGATAGATTTCATTTTTTTCCCAATAGTTTTGCCATTTTATTTCATAGGTATGTGGGTCAAAATTCTTTTTTGCGGACCTTTGTGTCTCTTCCATGGATAACTTATTTTTTTAATAATGTGCAATATACTGCCATAAAAGGTGTTAAAAGTGAATTATTTTAAAAAGAGCTTAGCAGATTTTTCAAATTCGTAAGCTCTCTACTGCTATGTAGTGCTCATTCTAAGATTTTTGTGCAAGTGCATCGACCCATCTTTGTTTGCCATCTTTTATAGCACGTTCATAGATTGTTTTGCCGAACATATCCTGAGCTTGACGATTAAACTCGAGGTTCTTACTCAGAGCATGGAACATGGGAAGCGAATCCATGTTATAACAGCGGTGAGCTAAGTGAACGGCATTTCTTCCATAAAAGTTTACATTGGCCCCGGCTAATGCTAGAAGTCCTGCCATACCTACAGACCCTTGGTTTACTGCAATTGCGACGGGTGAATCGCCTGCATTATTCTTTCTATCTATATCAACCCCGTCGAGGTTTAGAAATGAATCCACAAGTTTCATGTCGTTTTGAGCAACAGCTTCAGATAACGGTGTATTACCCTTGCTATTAGTAGGGTTTAAATCAGCTGACTTTAAAGATGCAAATTGATCAACTATGAACGGTGATGAGTTATGAACTGCTAGAAAAAGAGGGTTGCAGTCACTCGCAAAATTGGGCCTATGGATCTTCATTTGCCCTATTTGCTCAATTACTTTTGTATCGTTATGCGTATCGGCTCCCTGAAAAAGAACCTGCACCTTAATATTTTCTCTATTACGCATTAGAGTTGCCTCTTCAAGTATAAATAAGGCCATATTTAAAATCGCTAATGCAGATCTTGCTGGGGGGAAAAGTATAGCGGTGACCGCACTTACGAGTCTTGCTGCTCCTGAAATAGAATCGCTTGTCAGCGCTTGGGTAAAAGTTTGTTTATACCCAAGCATATTACGTGTAATTTTTGGTGTTTGGGCGATAGTTTGGATCGCCGTTCCTACTAAGGGTTCACTGCGAGACACAAGGGTACCTATGAGCGTTATTCCAACATATGCTGCATGCATCATCTGAGATTGCACAGATTCTGGTTCAATAAAAAATTGAGGTGCTGCATCGAGCGGGCTTAAAGAGCATCCCGGGTATCCCCCTACTAGATCATAGTTTGATATATTGAAATTGATGTTTGACATACCTAAGTCCATAAAATCCTCCTTGAATGTAATTCCGTGATTTCTTTAGTTTTAAAATTTAGATGATGCTATGATAGTACTTTAAATAGTGCAAACCCCTCAATATATTTTTGTGAAAAAAAATAAACAGATCATAGGCTACTTCAAGTCACATCGTTTAGGCTTTGGTTTTGTAAAACCAAATAGTAAAGAATTTAGCGCAGAGGTTTTCATCCCCAAAAACTCCACAGCTTTTGCTGTAGAAGGTGATTTAGTTCGGGTAAATGTCTTAGGTAAAGATTCAAAAGGTTATGAAGGTGAAGTTGTAGAAATTCTACAGCGAAAGCTCCAGTATATTGCGGGAACCGTTACTGCAACAGCCGGGGCAAAAGGTTATCTTTTATCTCCCCTTTTAGGCCCTTCAAAAGAACTTGAGTTCATCCTTCCTAAGAACGAATCTTTGAAGAAGGGTGACCGCATTTTGATTCAACTTGATTCCAATAACTCTAAACGTAAATTAAAAGGAAAGTTTAAACAATACCTGGGGCAAATCAAAGATCCGCTAATTGACACTGATGTCGCTATTTCGGAGTTCGCACTTAAACTAGATTTCCCACGTGATGTCTTAGAAGAGGTCAAAAAGCTTCCCCAAGAAATTGATACAAAACTCTACTCTAATCGCGAAGATCTGCAAAGCCTGACAACTTTTACTATCGATCCTGAGACAGCCAAAGATTATGATGATGCAATTTCTTTAGAGAAGACTAAAAAGGGCCACTATGAGCTCGGTGTGCATATCGCTGATGTCTCCTTCTTTGTTGAAGAAGGCTCGGCATTAGATAGAGAGGCCTTTCTAAGGTGTAATTCTACATATTTCCCTGATCAATGCGTCTCAATGCTTCCCAAGGAGCTCGCAGACAATCTTTGCAGCTTAAAACCTAATGTTCCGAGACTAGCCGTTTCAACTTTCATGACTTACAGTAATAAAGGAGAGTTGCTCTCATACCGCATTACACGCTCCATTATTAAAAGCTGTCAACGATTTACCTATGAAGAAGTCAAGCTCATCTTAGATAAGAAAAAAAAGCACTCTCTCTATAACAACCTCGTTGAACTAGAAAAAATGGCTCTTATTTTAAAAAAGGGGCGCAAACTAAGAGGATGCATTGATTTAGCCTTAGCTGATTCTAAAATGATCTTAGATAAAAGCGGTGTCCCCAAAGCCTTTAAAAAAGTGGAATACGATATCACACACCAGATGATTGAAGAATTCATGCTCAAAAACAACGAAGTAATAGCCAAACATCTAAGCGATAAAGGAGTTCCGATTCCTTTTAGGATTCATGAAGAACCTAAGCCTGATAATATTAATAATTTTGTGCAGATGGCTCAAACCCTTGGGGCTGATTTAAAAAACCCTCCTACCCAGCAAGATCTCCAAAAGCTTTTCGAAAGCATAAAAGGCTCTGAAATTGAGCACTATATGTCCATACATTTTATAAAATGTATGAAGCTTGCCTGCTACAGCCCTGACAATGCAGGACACTATGGCCTTCAGTTAGATTATTACACTCATTTTACAAGCCCAATACGCAGATATGTTGACCTTGTAATACATCGACAAGTCTTTAAAGAACTTAAAGATGTCAACATCTCTGAAATTGCAGATCGCTGCTCAGATCAAGAAAGGCTCTCTGCCAAAGCTGAAAGCGCAGTTCGCGACCTCAAGATGATGCGCTATTTCAAAAGAGAGAAGCCCGGTCACATTTATAACGCTATAGTTACAAAGGTAAAACACTTTGGCCTTTTCTTTGAGATTCCCGAACTTCTTTATGAGGGCTTTATCCATGTCTCTGACCTTGGCAATGATTACTTTATCTTTGACGAGAAAAAAGCTCGCTTTAGAGGAGAGCGCAGAAAGGCCTCCTTTCAAGTTGGTAAAAATGTAAAAGTACGTATAAAATCTATCGACCTAATTCAAAGAGAAATCGAATGGATTTGTAGTTAAGAAATGATGTGAGATGAGATTTAAAGATAAAGTCGATGTAGTAACAGGTAGAAATAGTCGAATCGGAAAAGCCATTGCAAAAGATTTTATTCTAAAAGGCGCTAAAGTTGCCGTTTTGGGTCTCAGTAATCAAAATGATTTAGAAGAGTTTCATGCTTCAAAATAATTACTTTGCTAATTTTCCATTAAAATGGTCATAAATCATCTAATCGTGCTAGTTTACTTATCTTTAACTTTAATTTCGGTGCTATGTGTTAATCAGTTTACTTAAGAAATAGTACAGTGAGAATATGAAAAAAAATTTTTTAACAGGTTTAGTCATTATCCTTCCAGTTGGGTTGACGGTCATCATCGTACTACTCATTATTGACCTTTTGACACAGCCCTTTTTAGGTTTCGCAGAAAAGATTCTGCATCAGAGTCCTTTGATGAGCGTATCGAATCCGATCATTAGTTCTGATGAGGCGCTTAAAATTTGGAGTAAAGCTGTTATATTAGTGGCTATATTCTTAGTTGTTTTAATGTTAGGCCTCTTCGCTAGGTGGTTTATTTTCAAATACCTAGTTAAAATTGGCGATAAAATTATTCATAGAATCCCTATTATTAACAAGCTCTACAAGACTGTCAAAGAAGTTATTAATGTAATGTTCACCCCACAGGGAAAGGCTTTTAAGCAGGTGGTGATGGTAGCTTTCCCCAATGCTAACACGCGGTGCGTAGGATTTCTAAGTCGCGAATCACCAACTGTTTTTAATAAGCCTACAAACCAAGAATTAGTCTCAGTTTTTTTACCAACCACTCCAAACCCCACAACAGGTTATTTACTACAATTTCCAATTGATGAAGTCATCCACATAGATATGTCAATAGAAGATGCCCTGAAATTTATTGTCTCTTGCGGAATGGTATCTAATGCCAAAGGGACTGATAGTAAAATCTCCATACCGAAAAATGAGGACCAATGAAAAAGCTGCTTATCTCCGGAATTGCCCTTCTTTTGCCCTTCGCATTGACTGTATTTATCATTCTCTTTGTTCTTAATTTCCTCACGCACCCATTTGCTAAATATTTTTATAACTTGCTCCATCATTTCCACCCCGCAATATTTGACTATATTCCTACAAAAGTCGTTCGCTATACAGTTCAAATTTTTATTTTGATGGGCCTCTTTTTGCTCACAGTCTTTATTGGGGCATTAGCACGTATTTTCTTTATAAACTACTTCATAAAAATCAGCGACAAAATAATCCATAAGCTTCCTATTGTCAGCACGATATACAGAACTACTAAAGACATTATTAAAAGTATTTTTTCACCTGATGCAGAAACCTTCAAAAAAGTAGTTCTAGTCCCCTTTCCCACTAAAAACAAATACTGCCTGGGCCTTCTGAGTGGAGCTCCCCCAAAAGCGTGTCAGAGCGCTCTAGAAGAAGAATTGGCAACCGTTCTTCTTCCCACTGCGCCACACCCGATATCGGGATATCTACTACTTTTTAAAAAAAGTGACCTAGTAGAAGTAAATATGAGTATTGAAGACGCTATCAAATTTACAGTCTCTTGTGGAATTGTACACCCCGAGGAATACACTCCTCCTCAACAGACTGAAAAGTAATTATTTTAAGAAAAATTACTTGTAAAAATATTTCTAATTCCTCTAAACTATTCCCTTAATTTGTAAGGAACAGAGAATTATGACAAGATTAAGCAAACAAGCTAGAAGAAGAAACGTTTCTCCAAAAAGACCAAGACCTGCTGGACCTAAAACTGGACCTAAGAAAGATAACTTAGAGCTCGGTTACAAAGAAAGAGCAAACGGTCTCCAAGGAGATCTTTCCAGTCAATTTTTTGTCGGAAAAATAAAAACAGTTTAACCTTTAACTCAAGTTAAGAATTATGTCACGTCACCCAAGTTTTGGAAAGTCAATACAATCTACCAAAAAAAGAAATGTTTTAAAGCGCTATGAAAGAATAGATGTTTTAAAGAAGTTAGGACGTTGGAAAGAGGATAAAAAGAAAGTCACAGGACTTCCTAAGACTCCATCAGAAGACTAGTTTGGATATTCTGGTTGAAAATCACCAAGATCTATTACCCATAAACACAGACTCTGCACTAGATGCAGTAAAAGCCGTTTTAAGCGTCGAGGGAGTAACTTGCGATGAAGTCATGGTCTATTTTGTAGATGAAAAGACTATTTGCTCTCAGCATGCTAAGCACTTTGATGATCCAACACCCACTGACTGTATATCTATTCAAGTCGATCAACCAGGGTCTAAGCCTTGTTTTTTAGGTGAGGTTTTTGTTTCACCAAAAGCAGCTATTGACTACTGCGCAGATAGTCCCGATCAAATCTATACTGAACTCACTCTTTATCTTGTCCATGGAATCCTGCATCTTCTTGGCTACGATGACATAAAAAATGACGATAAATCAAAGATGCGCCTTGCAGAGAAAAAATCGATGAATTATTTAATAAAAAGTAATAAACTTATTTATAAATAACCGGATTTTCCATTTGCTCCTAATACCATTAATTTTGACTGTCTTTTTTGCCTTTCAGGTCTACCTGTTATGCACTCTGACTCAGGTGTTTCGTAAAACACAAAAAGTTCACACCAAAGATTTTTTGAACCAACACCCTATTATATTTTTCTACGGGAAGTTCTATAACCTTTTCTATAAAAAGAAATACTTCAATGGTCTTTTTGTTAGTTGTGTTTTTGGTAAAAATATAGCTCGCTTTGGATTTGGTGTATCATCATTTATATTAATATCATCGCTTGAAAGCTTCAGGCTCGACTGGACAAGCCTTCCGTTTATTCTTTTTGGACTCTTATTAATCTATATTTTTTTAAGCGACTTGCTGCCGAGATTGCTATCTTTAAAAAGTGCAAAAGCAAACTTCTTAGCAGGCGGGCTAACCACATCATTTTACCTCACTATTTTATTTCCTATATTGTACCCCTTTTTAAAGATCACTCAATATACCTACACCAAGCAGAGTTCGACAAAGGAACACCTTGAGCTGATTAAAGAAAAAATGTACGATTTACTCAGGGAGTCACTACCTGATAAAAATCTAGAAGCTAATGACCGTCTTTTGATTGAATCTATTCTTAAGTTTAAAGAGCGCATTGTTCGAGAAGTAATGGTTCCTCGGATGGACGTTTTTGCTCTTCCATCTACAACATCAATAGGTAAAGCTGCTAAAATATTAAAAGAAGAGAATTACAGTCGCATACCAATCTTTGAAGATTCTTTGGACCACATAAAGGGAATAGTCCTCTACAAAGACATTTTTAATTTTTTCATGGATAGCGTAGAAAGCAATAATCTAGATCTGCTTAATGAGCCTATTTCTAAATTAATGTCGAAAGCTATATATACCCCTGAAACTAGAAAGATTTCCCACTTAATGCAAGAGTTTCTACAAAAACAACAGCATCTTGCACTTGTAGTTGACGAATTTGGAGCAGTTGAAGGAGTGATTACTATTGAAGATCTCCTCGAAGAGATTGTTGGTGAAATAGAAGATGAATATGATAATGAAGTAGAAAACCTCTATACCCAACAACAAAATTCATGGATTGTCAATGGACGAATGAGCCTCTTTGATATTGAGCAAAACTGCCATGTGAAGATCCCAAGGATTGGTGACTATGACACAGTTGGTGGTTATATCATTCATCGAGCAGGCTCGATCCCTGCACCAGACCTCAAAATTAATCATGATGACTTTGTTCTTGAAGTTCTAAGCACAACAGATCGTCAAATCAAAAAAGTTCGTATTACCCCTAGAACTAAATAATCTTTTTTTCCGTCGTCATAAACTTAAATTACGTGTAAACTACCACGATATTTTGAGAATTTATTACATGCTTTTTAAAAATCTTCCTACATTTTTACTGATTTGCTATGCCTCTATGCTATTTTCGGCTCAACCGGACCTGAGCACAGACTGGATCCAAACATTTCAAATCAAAGAAATGATTTCAAACGAGCAATCATCCCACCAACAAATCACTATCTTTAACAACCGCTCTTTAGGTAAGATTTTAATGATAGATGACGTTGTTCAATTCTCTGAAAAGGATGAATTTATTTACCATGAAATGCTTGCACATGTGCCACTATTGACTCACCCGAACCCAAAAAGGGTTCTTATTATTGGTGGTGGGGACGGGGCTTGTGTGAGAGAAGCAATCAAATATCCATCTATTGAAGAAATTATTGTCATAGAGCTTGATGCTAAGATTGTGGATTTATGCAAGCAAAACTTCCCATCTTTAGCAGACTCAGCTTTTGATGACCCAAGGGTTCACCTTCTTATTGATGATGGCTATAACTATCTAAAGAAATCTAAGTACAACTATGATGTTGTTATTGTCAACGCTCCAGATCCTTTTGGCCCATCGCGCTCACTTTTTCATAGGCACTTTTTTAACCTCTGCCAAAAGGTTTTAAATCCCGATGGTATTTTGGTCTGTCTAAGTGGAAGCCCTATAACACAGCTTCCTATGCTAAAAAATGCACAAAATTTGAAAAAAGAGCTTTTTGACTCATCTTATTATTATTTTGCCCCAGCTCCAAGTCAACTAGGTGGTATCAAAGCCTTTTCCATTTCCTTTAAAGATCAGCCCCGTGATTTTTTAAGCGTAAAGAAAATTAAGAAACGTTTTGAAGTTATTGAAAACCGGGTGAAATACTACAGCCCTGAAATTCACAAAGGATCTTTTTCAGCCCCAAAATACCTTAATGAAGAACTCGATCAAGATTGTTGATTACTCCAGACTCCTATACATAGAGCTGCAGCCTGCGAGACATTCAGAGATTCAATTTTTCCCTGCATAGGAATAGCTACGGATTGGTTAAGCTTCTTTTGCAATAGAGGTCGAATCCCCTCTCCTTCACTTCCAAGGATCAATACAGAGTGCTGAGGGAAATCATACGCAAAAAGGTCTTGGCTATTTTCTGAGACTTGCGCTCCTATTAATGTATAATCAGCTTTTACAAACTTGTCCAAAGTCGTAGATAAATTAGATACAATATGAATAGGAACAAATTCTGAGGCAGAGGAGCTAGTTTTTGTCACAACAGGAGAGAGTGGAGCACTCCTATTTTTGGACCAGACTACAAGGCCCACTCCAAAGCATTCGCAAGAGCGCAAAATAGCTCCTAGATTGTGTGGGTCATATATACTATCCAAAACAACAACAAGTTTGCTTTGATTGTTTTCTAAAAAGCTTTCTAAATCAAAAGGTGGACGCTTTTTTAATACGGCGACGATACCTTGGTGCGAAGTTGAGCCGCAAAGTCGCTCTAGCTCTGACTTGGAACAACCCTGCAGTGGTACGGAAAGGCCCTCTAAGCTTGAAATTAGCTTTTGTTTACGGTCTTGAGTATTTTCATTAGATTTAAGATGATAAGCTTTTATGAATCGATTAGGGCTATGTTTGAGTAGAGCTTCTATCGTGTGACAGCCCATTACCAGATTTGCATTTTGCAGTTTTTGTTTTGACATTAGGCCTCAAGTAAATCCAAAGCTTCTCGGTCACTAATAAGCTTGGGTAGATATTTCTCTTGAATCTCAGCAATTTGAGGATTAAACTTATGGTCTCCCGAAGCGTGATAGGTCATACCCACATATTCAATGCCTTCGGCAATAGAGAATTCTTCAAGTTCATCAACATGGCTTTTTTGGTCATCAACAAAGACAACCTTTTGAGGCTTCACTTTAACATGCTCTAGAAAAAGACGAAGTCCTATATCTTTTCTGTTAAACCCACAAAAAACAGCACCATTAAAATAGCGGCATGGGTAGTCTGCTGCTAAATCTTCACTAGGAGACTGAAAGGTAAATATTTTATCGAGGCCTACAGATTTCAGCTGATCAAAAGTAAGTTCTGAGAGCGTACTGTCTCTAGCGGTAAGGCCGAGTGTCCGCAGGTTTAATGAGTCAATTAAGCGAAGAACTTCATATATGGAATTTTCAACGGCTTTAACAGCTGTAAGGTGCTGAATTGTTCTCCATTGATGAAAGGCTCTAATTGAAGCTTCATGATGGGTAAACCCCTGGCCTTTGAGTTTTTTCGCAATATACTTTTCCCAGTGAGTGCTACCGATAATCTGGACCGGTTCAATCAGGGTATGGTCAATGTCAAATATAAATAATGTTTTTGCATCGATATGGTCTAACAGATCTTGCAGTGTGTCGGATTCAAACTTAAAAACGCTCATAACCCTTATAATAGTCGCTATATGTTCTTTAACTCAAGGTTAAAGCTATACTGCTTACCAAGGTAACTTTATAAGGTAGTTATAATAGCGCAGAGAGTTTTCTCAAATCTTCTTTTAACAAGCTCAAGTCAGCATTCTTAATTTGCTCCTCACCATCTAAGTCAAAGGTGTTTACGATAACTAAAGCGCCATCCCATAAAGCACCGAACGCGCCAGCTTTTTGAGGATTGATTTGACTCTTTAAACACTTTTTATGGTAAAGATTATTTAAAAAATCAGAGAGTTCATCCAAATGCTTTTCAGGTTGCTTATAACCCCTTTCTGCAAGCTTTAAGAAGATGTTTTTAACTGTATTCTGTCCCGAATATGAGTCCTGAATGTTATTATTATTTGGATTTGAATTATCTGTAACTCTCATATTTTTCTAAAATCTCCTTTCTTCATTTAGACGCCCCCATAAAAAGGATCGTAATAATTCATATCTATGTTTTCATGACTTTTATTGTCAACTAGACGATTTATGAGGATGTCATCAAAGAGATCCTGCTTATCTTTCTCTATTAATACAGTTTGGTAAAACTCAACTTCTTCTTTACTGGCTTCACTCTGTAGCAACTCAAATGTCACAACCATAAAGCACCTCCTTTTGAATAAAGTGGCGCAACGCTACCAAAACGGTATAAATATAATCAAATATTTTTTTGTAATATTTCAGAAGGAACTTATTTTAAGATTGATAGATTAAATGTGTGTTTAAAAATTTTAAAGATTGTTGCTTAATAAATAGGTCTCTTTTGTGTTAAAGTGCTCTCCAGCGGTTTATAAACAGTTGTCCCCACAACGGAAATTATTCTCTAATCTTTAAAAAAACTTAATTTTGTTAAAGTATGATGCAACACTTTTAAAAAGGATTTAAAAAGTGCAGATAATACCTAGCTACATTAGAAATTGGTTTTATCCACCTGAGCATACTGATGAAGAAGAAGTCGTTGCGTTGACTCAAGCAAAATTCAAAGAAGTCATGCACCTTGCATCTGAACAAGTTCAATTGAGCTCTCGGTACTATCCATTCACAGTTGAGCACCCCACTAAACTATCTCAAAAGGCCTCTGAACTAGTTCACTACTTTAGCCAGACTTCTTTTGGAAGAAACTTCGAAAGCTCACATAATCTCTCACTTAGACAATTCCAATCATTGGATGAAAAATCAAAAGTTAAGACACTTTTGCATCACCCCATTGCAAGCAAAAACCTCCTCGAACATATAAACTCACAATTAAATAAGGCGTCCCCTTCTTTTGTGTGTCCTATCCCTTCAAGCAATCCATTCTACGATACAGACTTAGTTATGTATGAAAATAGTTACCAAGGAACTCTTCCTGTTAATGGCATATACCAAAAAGATTTAAATAAGATAGCTGTACTCTACAACCAAATAGCCGAAGGAAAAACTCCCATTACAATTAACGGAAGTTTTGGATTCCAGCTCTATGTGCTTACTGCTTTCAAAAAACTTTTGACCCGCGCATATGGAAGAGAATTAATCTACAGCATTTTGAAACCTAATTGGTCACAGTATTTGAAGAATGTTGTTTTAAGGTTTCCTTCAAAGTGTCTCATCAACATCTTTCCGCATAATAAGAGATCTTTTGTTGAGTGCTCTCAAAGTACAGGAAATGAACTTATCTTTTCACTCAGCCTTTGCAAAGAGGCAACTTATCATGTGTATATACAAAAAGATGAGCAGACGGAAAAAGTAACAGAGAAATCTCCATTTTATGTTTCACTTGCCCATGAATTAATCCATATTAGGCACGCTCTTTCCAACAAATCATTCAAGGCCATAGATAAACAAGAGATTTTGCATTTTAGCAATGAGTATGAAAAAGTTACTATTACCGGAATGCTTAATGGTAAAGAAGAAGACCCAGTATCTGAAAACTCCGTTCGTAATCAGTTTAACTTTTTTCCACGTATCAGCCACGAAGGTGTTACTGTAGATTATTACTGGGTTTAACAAAAGTGCGGTTACCAAGACTTGAACTTGGGACCTCGACATTATCAGTGTCGCGCTCTAACCAACTGAGCTATAACCGCGCTAAAGAATTGGAGGCAAGGAGAGTCGAACTCCTGACCTTCTGAATGCAAATCAGATGCTCTACCAGCTGAGCTATACCCCCAAAAAGTTCCTGAAATTCTCAAAAGAGAAGGAGTAAGATACCCAAATTTTGAATATTTTGGCAATCTTTTAATTACAAATAATTAAAGTTGCTGATATAAAAAAATTTTAACTATTAGGTGCCCATGCACAAACCAGATAAAGATACAATAATTCATTACTTAAAAACCCTTCAAAGCGAAATCATTTCTACCTTTGAGTCTATTGAGCCTAAAGAAAAGTTTATTTATAAACCCTGGCCATACTCGAAAGGAGAAGGAGGCGGAAGAATGGCTCATCTTCGTGGAGAGGTATTTGAAAAAGCAGCCGTTAACTTCTCTGCCGTTTCAGGACCAGCTCTACCATTTAATGAGTCTAAAGGATCCTTTTTTGCGACAGGGGTTAGTTTAATTACTCACATGCAAAATCCTCATGCTCCAACCGTCCATATGAATGTTCGCTACATAGAAACAGAGGAAAAGTTTTGGTTTGGTGGAGGGTATGATCTTACCCCTATGGGATTCCCGTATGAGGAAGATAAAACCTTCTTCCATCAAATAGCAAAAAAGACACTCGATCCTTTTGATCTAAAACTTTATCCACAGTTTTCAAAGAAAGCTCAGGAGTATTTTTTTATTCCACATCGAGAAAAAGAACGTGGGGATGGAGGAATCTTTTTTGACCATTACAATACAGGTGATTTAAAGAATGATTTTGCTTTATGGAAAGCTATTGGATCTAGCTTTACAGAAACAATTATGCCTATTTATGAAAAGCGAATAATAACGCCCTATACAGATCAGGAAAAAGAGATTCAAAATGAACTACGGGCACATTATGTTGAATTCAACCTTCTTTACGATCGTGGAACAAAATTTGGCTTTAAGTCCAACGGAAACCCCGAAGCCATACTTTCTTCTATGCCTCCTTCTGCAAAGTGGTAACTTTTACTGAAGTCTGTTTTTTAATCGGTAATTTAACTGAACCAATAAGGGAGCCTAAAAAGGCTAATAGCATTCCCAGCAAGGCTATAAAAGTAGGCTTTTCTTGTAGGATCACAAAAGCTAGAAATGCCGTAACAAGTGGCATCGTGTATAGAGCAATGCCAGCCCTTGCAACATTTACTTTAGTAAGTGCATAGCTCCAGCCAAAAAATGACACTATTGAGGGAACAATACCCTGATAAACTATTGAAAAAGTAGCCGCTGGTTTTGCTGCCTGAAACTGCTCGATAAAGCTATTTGAGCTTAAAAAATAGATACAAAACGTCGAAAGGGCTCCTCCCCAAAGAGCATAGCAAACAAACTCTGGGGCAGGAATTTTTTTGATTACCGGCTTCTGTATGAGCGTATAGGTAGTAGCAGAGATCACAGCCAAAAAGAGCCACAGAAGTCCCCTGCCAAAGGCAACCTCTTCATGTCCACTAAATGTGATAATGGAAAGCCCAAGAAGACTGATTCCAATCCCTATTAAAAGACGTTTTGTCAGGGCTTCTTTATAGATATAAGAAGCCAAAATAGAGGCGCATAGCGGCATCATACCCACTATAAAGCCTGTAATAGATGCTGGAACTGTTACTTCTCCTGCGCTTATAGCGTAGCTATAAATACCCATTCCGATAGCTCCACAAGAAACAGCCTTTATGCGGTCTAATAGAGAGAGAGAGGCTTTGTTCGGTAAATAGCAGTAAATTATCAAAGAGATAAGCCCTGCGACTAAATAGCGCCCAAAAGCAATAACTTCTGGAGAATAGCTCTCTAGCCCAAGGCGAATAAAGATAAAAGAAGAGCTCCAGCCTAAAACGGTGAGCAATAATGCTAGAATAACGCGCATTTCTACCTCAAAGTATTATCACTAATTATAGGGCAAAAAGCTTCTTTTACCCAAGCAAAGTATATCTAATATTCAAAAAAGTTGCGCAGTCACAAATGTGTTTAAAATAATAGCTTAACATCAGGAATTTCCCATAACCCCAACTGTCAAGTTATTATTTTAGTTAATAACTTTAAAGGTGTAATTTCAATTTTTATTTGACAAACAACATAAAATAATTTATAATTTTAATAGACGATATTTATAATGCCTTAACAAAACAACTATATACTATAACTAGAGATTATAAAAAATTATAATGAGAGAATTCATGGTTCATTTAGAAACTACTCCCTTTTCGAGCACACCGCTGGCCAGCACTCCGAAAACTGACGTTACCACCCATTCTCAGCTAGACAGAGCCATTCATGAAGGAAACTTATATCAGATTCAAGCTCTTTTTGACACCCCAGGTCCTCAAATTGACCTTTCAAAGCCACTTAATACTGGTCAGCTTCCCCTAGGCGCTGCCATTCGACTTGGACATAGCGTTATTGTAGCCTACTTGGTACAAAAGGGCGCAAACCCTATGCAAGTAGACCCTCAAGGGCTAACAGCTATTGATTACGCAGCACTTAGCCAAAATAAGGATTTATTATCCATCCTACTGCCAAAAGACGTTACAGAGGCAGCGCACGAAGCTTCAATTGAGGCTCAGAAATTTGAATTTGCCGATCCAGCAAACGTAAAAAGAACTCAAGTGCAAATTCAAGAGCTTCGTCAACTTTTAGTCAAAAGCATCACTCTAGATCCCAAATCTACAAGACCTTTGGATAAACTAAATTTAGCTATCTTTAATGAAGATGTCTCCGCAATTAGAGACCTCACGGCTCAAGGGCACGTTGTGAGTAACGAAAATTTACTTTTTGCTCTATTTTCAGATAAAAGCACAAGCTTAAGCACTTTGCTCGAGAAGTTTGATGGTGATATCAATGCCCAACTTGGCAAGCTACCCTTCAACCTACTACATGTAGCCGCTCATTTAAGAAACACCGAGATTCTTCAGCAACTCGTCAAACATGCCGGAAACCTTTATTTAGAGGATATTGCTCAGGTCAAGCCTGCAGATTTACTTTTTGATCACGCATCAAAGCGAGACCCTCTTAGACTAAAAAGAGCACAGCTTGCCCTAACCATTCTAACAGCCACATCTTTAGTATTAGATCTTTTCATTCAACCCAACGTCTCATTTGAAAATTTCTATAAACTTCAGGGCCTTTTAATGCTTGTTCACCTAGCTAATGACTTTGCGGTTTCCTATAACGTCTACAATATTTTAAACCCACAAGGCTTTCTTAAAAAAGCGGCCTTTTGGGCACAAACATTACTTGTGTTACCGCTTCACTCAGGACTCTCTTATTTCCCCACTATAAAATGTGCTTGGGACATCTATAGAGTAGGAAGAACAGCATATACCTGCTTATCAGATCTTAAAAGAGCTTCTTCTGAATACACATACGATAAGGCTAAATCTCTAAAATATGCTGCGCTGCAAATGGCAACACTTGCCTCAACATCCTATCAGTGTAGAGCATCTCTTGGAAAAGTTGTATATTCTTTAGCTAACACTTATACACGAATCTCTGAAACTGTCTCTGATACTCTCAGAGCTACAGCAGATAGTGTATCTTCGTACATCAAATCTCCTACTGTAGAGGATCCAAAGCCCCCTGCTCCTGATCTGCCACCACAATGTCCAGTAAATCAAGCGTACGGAGAACATTTAGATGATTTCTCTAGACTCGTAGGCTCTAATAAGCAAGAAAGCTTTGCAGAAATGACTTCTCCCCTTGAAGCAAAGAGTTGTAAATTTAACCTTGATGATGCAGTTGATCTTCAAAAGCGAGTAGATCGTGTTCTTGAAAATGGAGGGAAACTTGTACGAATTCCAAGTTCTGCAGGAGTTTATTTTGTAAAGGATTCATCTGATAAAACTATTGCTATATTCAAACCAGACTCTGAAAGAAACTGGGGACCTGAATGTCCGAATCCAGCTCATCGAAAACCTGATCCTACAGCTAGTCAAATGTTTCGAGATAAACTCTCTAGCTTTGAACAAGGACGCCCTGGATTCAAACAAGACTTAGCCAAACGCCTAGATTTTTCAAACTTAGCTTGTATTCCTATTGGTACACCAGCCCATTTAAGAGGGACACAATTTATTGATCTGACTGCTATAGGAAATCCATGCGCTAAACCTAGAGAACAATTAAAATATGGGTACCTTCAAGCATGGGTTGAGAATTCAACCCCCCTTGCTGATTTACATCCTGATGCAGAAGCTGGTAAGCCAGCTCCAGCAAATGCCTACGATTTTGCAAGCCATACTGTTTTAGACCAAGTTCCTATTGAAGAATTTCAGAAAGTTGGACTACTTGAACTTTTAACTTATCATGAAGATCACCACCCTGGAAATATCTTAGTAAAATATGATACCCCAGGCAACCCTCACCTTATACCCATTGACTTTGACTCCATTTTTCCATTCAAACTAGATGCTCTTATGGGAGTTTTTGGTCATAAAAGAGCATCAGAGCCGTTTTCTCCTAAATCTCTTCAAATGATTGCCGATTTAGATACTGATGCAATGCTTTCTGTGGCTGTAGCTCAAAGTCCTCATTACCCCAGTTCAAAAGACATGACTTTTCAAGTAGAAAATCTTCAGGCTCTAATTTTGACTATAAAAGCATTTGCAAAAGAAGGTAAAACCTTAGCAGACATTTTTAAGTTTGTATCAAACGCTAATCCAGGAAAGCATCGTAGCGAACCAGGGTCTTCTCTATGGCAACTCCTCAATAGGGTAAAAGCTGGCAATAGTGACTGCCAAGAAGCTCTACAACAACCTTCTCCAGGAGAATTCGCAGAGTCAATTTTACAGAGATGCTACAAATGGGAAAGCGATATCGGCCCTCTTGGAGCTCAAAACAAGATAGATCCAATTAAATATTCGGAATATATGAAAGGTGTTTATTCAAAAGATGCGCTTAAAGCAAGAGCATCAGGAACGCAAGGGGACTCTCTTGCTATGAAAGTAGAGCGTGGCTTTGTCATGCAAGTTAAAGAAGCCCTAGCAGCATATTTAAAATATGGCTGATAGTAAATAGAATATTATTTAGAAACTTTATAAGTTCTTAACATTATGGTGTTATACTTCTTATAAGACAAAACTATGTTCGGAGAAAACAATGGCAGTAACGGCTATAACAGTAGGACATGCGACAATAGATGCCGCAATTAGACAGGCTAGTCCTTCACAAATTGCGAGCGACA
>JAAZZY010000025.1:233-17545 GCA_014239035.1 Chlamydiia bacterium | reverse complement strand
CACATCTTCATTAGATTCTGTTAGTGAGAATAAAATAAAGCAAGCCATCTTGTCTCTAAAGGGTCATATGACTCAAATTATCATAGCACACAGGCTTTCAACAATCGAAGATGCCGATAAAATTATCTATATGGAATTTGGTACCATCGTTGATGAAGGGACTCGTGATGAACTCTATACTAAATGCCAAGGTTTCAAAGCAATGTGGGATATGATGTTTAAGAAAGAGAGAGAAGAGAAGAACGAAGATACTCTAGTTACAACGGAGTAGTTACTTCTTAAGTAGTTCCAGCTTTTCAAAGCTTTTACGAAGCGACTCATTTTCCTTTTTATCCAAGGCACCGTTTTTAGAGAGCCACTGAATATAATCAGGTGGTACAAGCTGCAGGGGCTTTCCTCTGTATTTACCAAACGGCATAGTTAAAATAGCACGCTCTTGTGTAAGGAGCTTATAGACGCTCTCTGGAGAGATATCATCTATCATAGCTTCAAAGACTCTTTGGAGGGTGACAACGTCGTCTAATGCCCTGTGAGCATTATTTTCAGGGAAGCCATAGGTCTCTCTGAGATGCTGAAGTGTATGCTTTGGAAGATCAGGGCGATATCTGCGCGCCCACTTAAGGCTATCTAAAAAAATCCAATCAGGAAGCTCTAATCCATTTTTTCCAAACTCACGTTCCAAGAAGGGTTTATCAAAGCGATCATTGTTATGGGCAATTAAAATAACATCGCCTTGACAGTACTCGATAAACTTCAGTGCTACAGTTTTAAAATTGGGCTTATCTGAGACCATCTCATCGGTGATGTGGTGAATAGCTGTTGCTTCAGCTGGAATTGGTGCGCCAGGATTAATAAGTTCATCAAAAGTTTTATCGAGTAGAGGGTCGTATGCTGAGAGCTCAATAATATAGTCATTATCGAAGTTTATACCCGTAGTTTCTGTATCAAAATAGATAAATCTTTTATTCATAATTTAAAAGCTGGCCTGGTTTGGTATAGTGCCTTGTTGATCTGTACCAATAAAAGTAGGGTTATTGGTTTTGGGAATTAAGCTATAGCTATCCTCGTTGGGCATTTTATAAATACAAGACGAAAGGATAGTAAGTAGCAATAACATGGAAAGTAGTTTGATATTTCGAATCATTTTTTTTGTTTGAATAAGTTTGTGTGTTTATCTGTTAGTTTTCTTTGAAGTATTTCCATAAAGGTAGTTTTGGCACCTTTAGTTTCAAAATCCGGCTCTTCTGGCGTTTCTACCTCTTCGGGGGTGCATTCTTTCAGGTATTCTACACCACCTGTTGCTGAATCACCAATTAAAAACTGTTTTTGGTAAACTTGCACTAAGTAGAGCATCGATTTTTGTGAAAGATTTCGTCGTTCTACGACTTTAATGATATTGCTCTCATTGACCTGTTTGACGCGCTTATTTAAGAATCCTCTTAAGAACCAGGCCAAGACGAGTACAACTCCCAAAATGATCCCTAGTATCATCATCATTCTAAAAAATTCTTTCCAGTAGCTTATTTCCTTAATAGGCTCATCTTCAAAATCTAAGGATCCTTCTGGCTCATGAGCAAGCCCTTCTTGAATCAGCTCTTCTAAAGCCTCTGGTAAAGGAGGCTCAGCTTCTGCAAAAGAGAAAGTGCTAAAGCTAAACACCAAAGCAACAGAGAATATGAGGCGTCGTAAAGTAAATAAATTATTTGAGAAAGTCATAATAAACAATAAGGTGAAAAAATCAGGAAACAGCTATCATAGTACTCGATTATTTTTAAATAAATTGATTTTTTGGCTCACATGAACTTAGTAGAAAAAAAAGGCTGGATTTGCCTAGATATTGATGGGACAATTACCGCTAATCCCAAGGTTATCCCTACCCGCGTGCTAGACTATTTGAAAGACCTACACCACAAAGGCTGGCAAATTGTTTTAGTAACAGGGCGTACATTTTCGTTTGCATATGCTCCCTTAAAAGATTTTGATGTGCCATATTTTCTAGTTCCACAAAATGGGGCAAGCAGCTTTGAAATGCCTGAGAAGAAAATGCTAACCAAAAATTATCTCTCAATAGATGTGTTTTATGAGATAGAAAAACTTTTAAAAGGAACAGGGCATGATTTTGTTTTCTTTGGAGGATATGACCAAGGCGAACCTGTTTTTTATAGGCCACACCTTCTACTAGATGAAACAAGAGAATATTTTGAGACGACACTTACATCTTTAGCTGGCTCTTGGAAAGCAATAGAGCATATGAGTGAGCTTCCTATTAAAGAAGTTCCTTATGGTAAAATCTATGGTAGAAAAGAGGCCCTCTACAAAATTTTACCTACTTTACAGAATATCCCATCTATAAACGTTCATCTTGTTGAAGATAGCGTCAACCCAACCTTTTGTATCTTGCAGATCATGAGAAAGGATGTTGATAAAGGAAGAGCTGTTTTAGATATCATGGACCAAATAGCTCTGCCCTCTCCAATCATCTCAGCGGGTAATGACAACAATGATGAATCTCTGCTTCAGATTGCAGATGTTAAAATAGCAATGCATAGCTCTCCTGCATGTCTTACTGATCAGGCAACTTTAATAGCCCCTCCAGTAGAAGAAATGGGAATTATTCCAGCACTAGAGCTTGCTATATCAAAGGTTGAGAAATAGATATGATAACACTAAAGAGTGAACCCAATAAAATTCTTAAGGCATCGGAGGAATTTTATAGCATAGAAACACACCTTATTCACCTCTCATATGAAAAGCGTCCCTTTATTAAGGGCGATAGCGCTCCAATCTATCATAATTTTATATATGCACTAATTTTGCTGAAAACCAAACAAAGAGCCCATATGGAAAAGGCAATGCACCTCATTGAACGCCTTTTGCATTTTCAGATTCAACCAGAAGAACTTGAAGGGAACTTTCCAAGATATATACATGAGTATCCCTACTGTGAGAGGAAGTTTGAAATAGTTGATGTGTTGCTTCCCATCTACTGGATCTACAAAGAGTTTTCAATAGTCTTACCTAAAGAGCTTAAAACTAAACTTTGTAAGAGTATTTATAGCGGTATTGATTATTTAAAGAACTTAATGAAAGGTAGAAGTTACTCATATTTACTCAATCTGCAAATGCATAGCCTACTGCAAGCCTATGGAGAACTTTTTGAAGAACTGTCTTGGAAAAAAATGGGACAGGATGGTTTAGATGCCATTTTATCAAATGGCCCAGATAAAAGCTGGGGATCTACTCGTCATCTTTCTAAAATGATTCTCTATTTAAATCTTTTTGCTCATAAAAAAGAAGCCATGCACCTAGAGCCATTCTTCAACTTTCTTAAGCAGTCTTGGAGTAAATCACTTGGTGTCTATTCAGGGGCTGGTATAAATGAGCATTTTTATAAAGATGCTCCAGAACAGACCCTATACCATTATTTCATGAATAATGATGCTCCTCTTTTAGGTGCAGATTTAATGGAAGCTATTTTGCTCAGCACTAGCTTTGAATCTCATATCCCAACACTTAAAAGCTTATCTTATAATTTAGACCCTCTTGAAGTCCATCAGGAGCAGTTTGATAAATTTTGCTACAGCTTTTTTAATTTAGATAAAAGTAAATGGGAGAAAAGGGGAGGTTTTTACCCCTTTAAATTGATGATCAAAGGAGATCAAAAAGTGGACTCTTTTGTCCTTCAAATGGGGTGTTTTGCAACAGTTGAGCAAGTAAATCCGAGCAAAATAATTTTTACATTTGATAATGATCCACTTCAAGATCTTGATATTTCTTTTTTAGGAAATCTTTCGGCAAATATGGAGCTTAGATCAAACCAAAGAAAAGCATCGATGTTTGACCTCTCTGACCCACTTGAATTTCAATATAAGCACCTCAAAATTATCATGAGCTTTCCAAATCTAGAGCTCAAGAGGGGCTTGTGGGCGCAGCACCTTAGAGACAACAAGCGCTCTCAAATGATCAAAAAATTTAACCATACCTATGATTGGCATCTCTATTTTAGAAAAACTTTAAAGAATGATGATAGGCCTTTTCAAATTCAAATAGAGCTTATAGAGATAATTTAGTCTCTAATTCATTGAAAAATAGCCAAAAACTCTTTATCGTAGAGTGCAAATTAACCCCCCTTGAATTTCTATGAATTTACTCTTCCCACTCAAACATGCTCTATCTACACCTGTTGGAGATATGCTTATTTTTTTAGGTATTAGTTTACTTGCAGCCATGAGTTTTTACTTGTACTTCTGGCTAAGGTTTGCTCGTCAAAAAGATTTAACTAAGTGTCACCATGCCCAATTTAAACGCACTGAGAAAGGACTAAGTGAAATTGAATTTAAAGGGCTATCCTATAGCGACTTTTTTGGAAAAAAACAAATTGCGGCTCTTGCCAATGGCCATTTTGGCCAATCATTGATCTTTTACCCTGAGCTCTCTTCCAAAGAGGTAGCGCAGAGCTTTCAAGATTACCACATGCTACTTCAAAGACAATCAATACCCTATTTTCCTAAAAATCAGATCTACTTTGAAAATGATCAGCTCGTCAATATAGAGACGCAGTTTATGAAAGCTAATGGAGAGACTTTAATTAACTTTGCGCATTATTCAGCAGATAAAACTCTTTCTGATGCTGAAAAAGAACACTTTTTGATTGATATTGCTTATATGTTAGAGGCCCTGCATAAAGTTCAGACTGAATCAGGAGAGGCGCTCTACCATGGTTTTTTATTGCACTCCTCATTGTATTTTTCAATAAACTTGGTCAAAAAAATCACCAACATCTATTTGTCAAATTATGGATGTGCTTTTGCTCTAGGTGGAGAGCTTTTCCAAAATTGGCTCACTAATTTTTTCGAAGGCAAATACATAGTAGATTCACAAGTGAGAAGGGATATCCTTGCAAATGCATTTATTTTTTCTCCTGAACAAAGATCGGGTAATTATAAAATAACTTCTGCGACAGATTTTTATTCCTTTGCAGCGCTTTCCATTCTTTTATTTACCCAGCGATCTTTCGAATCACCAGAAGATATTAATTGGAAAAAAGTCCCCACAAGGTGGTGGATGTTTTTAAAGCAATGCCTATCTAACAACCCAAATAAGAGACCGATTAACTTTTTAGAGCTAAAAGAATACTTTGGGGACCCAGATCTAGAAATTGAATCAAGCTCTAGAGATTCTGCAGAAGTATCTACAGATACAGAGAAACTTGACTCGATCAAAGGGTATTTTGATCAGATCAAGAAAAATCAACAAAGCGCTCTAGTGTTTGATAAGCTATGGCATGAAGGTTTTACTGCTGTAAGAGAGGGTAACTATGATAAGGCTTTGAAGATCTTTAGTGCTATGCTCAATGAGAACAAAAAATCCTTTGATGCGCACCTAGGCTTAGCACTTCTCTACTATCAAAAAGGGGAAGAAAAAGAAGCAAAAGAGCACTATTTAGAGGCAAAAAAAATAGATGCCAAAAGAATAAGCTACTTTCATAAGCTGATCGCATTTGACATCTAGTATAGAAATTAAGCTTGAGAGCCTACAACCTGAGCTTGTGGATTCATAGAGGCGCTATCCATTGCAAATCCCATTGCATGGAGTCCATTGTCTACATAAAGTGTAACTCCAGTAATTGCAGAGGCCATCGCTGAACATAAGAATAGGGCAGTTTGTCCTACTTCTTGTGCAGCCAAGTCCTTTTGAAGAGGTGCATTTGCTATAGAGTAATCAATCATCTTATCAATGAAGCTTTCGCCTTTATCGCCAATAGCACGAGCTGCTCTACTTCTTAGAGGACCAGCAGAGATAGTGTTAATGCGGATATTCCACTCACGTCCGGCTTCAAATGCAAGGGATCGTGTATCACTTTCTAGAGCTGCTTTTGCAGAGCTCATTCCGCCACCGTAGCCTGGGAATGCTCTTTCTGATGCCATAAAGGTCATAGAAAGCACAGAGCTGTTTTTATTCATCCTTGGTCCAAAGTTGCGAATCATACTCACAAGAGAGTAAGATGATGCTGAAATGGCTGCAAGATAACCGCTTCTAGATGTGTTTAATAGTGAGTTTTTAATCTCAGGGCTATTTGCAAGCGAATGGACTAAGATATCAATTTTACCAAAGTCTTCTTCAACCTTTTTAGCGACATCAGAAATAGTGTAGGGGCCAAGTCCCTGATAGCGCTTATTTTCAGCAATTTCTTGAGGTACTTCTTCAGGTGAATCAAAGGCTGCATCGAGTGGGTAGACCTTAGCAATTTTCATACTAGAGCCATCTTCAAATTTTAGAGATTCATCAAACTTGCCATTTTTAAGACTCATATTGAAAATCTTATAAACAGGGGGCCATGTTCCAATAATAATCTCAGCGCCTGCTTCAGCTAGCTCTTTGGCTATTGCCCATCCGTATCCTTGATCATCACCGATTCCAGCAATGAAAGCCTTCTTTCCTTTCAAATTAAGTTTGACCATATCTAAACCTTCTCATTCGTTTAAAAGTTAAGTTTAAATTATAGCATTTTTAAACTATTACCTCAATCTTTAGAGAAATAAGTGTTTAAAGAAATATTTAGCACTATTTTACTGGGATAAGGGAAGTCTCATGGTAAATATTTTTTTGATTTCTAGGCTCAAGTAATCACACTTTGAAAAGATTTCATTTTTTGTGGTAGAATTTAGCTCTATTTTCGAAAAGAAAACCTATTTTGAAGGAAACTTACTTATGAAAAATATAAAATATGCAGCCCTACTTATTTTACTCATTCTCATAGGAGCTTTTATGTCTTCTTTTAAACCCCATGCACAAGATGCGATACTCAAAACTGATGTTTTGATTGTCGGAGCAGGCCCTGTTGGCTCACTTGCATCCAACGAATTTAGCTCATTAAATATTTCGCACATTATAGCTGATAAAAGAAGCCAAATACTCGATGCTCACCCAAGGGCTCAGTCGATTAATGCAAGATCGATGCAATTTCTTTTAAAGCATAAAATTAGTGATTTGCTTAGAAAAGAAGCTTATCTCGGTAAAGAGTATTTTCCAGGGATCATCTTATCTGATGACTTTCTACCAGACCAAGAGCCCCTAAAGCTTTCACTAGAACATATTACTCCTGAAGAAGAGAGCCTTTCACCTGAAAGAGAGTTGAGAGTTGCTCAATGGAAAACAGATAGGGCCTTAAGAGATAAGATAGAAGAATCATCCTATGCAAATTTAATGTTAGATTATCAGGTCGTCGATATTCAAGACCATGGCACGCATGTTGAAACAACACTCCTAGACAAAGAAACAGGAAGAGAATACCTGGTTCATTCCAAATACGTTATAGCTGCTGATGGGGCACATAGCTTTGTTCGAAATAAGCTCAATATTACAACGACCCAAAAAGATATCTCTATTCCTCTTCTGAACATTAATTTTATTTCGAAGGATATGGAGGAAAAAATTCCTTTTGAGAAAGCATACCTCTACTATTTAAAAGGGGGCAAAACACCCGCAGCCACTGGCCCTATTGATAATAATGGACTTTGGTATGCTCAAATAGTGTATCCAGAAATGGATGAATATACTCCTCAAGAGGCCGAGAATCTCTTAAAAGATTATCTGAAAATAGATTTTGATTGTTCTGTGCTCAAAGCATATGTCTGGCATATGAGAGCAAACATTGCTGATCAATATAGAAAAGGAAACATCTTTTTGATCGGAGATGCAGCTCATTCCATGTATGCAACAGGAGGCCTTGGTATGAACACCGGATTTGGTGACGCTCAAAACCTTGCTTGGAAAATTGCTGCAAATCTGCAGGGGTATGGCTCTGAAAAGCTTTTAGATAGCTATGAACCTGAGCGCAAGCCTGTCGCTTTAGAAAATATGCATGCTTCGTCTCTAAATTTAAGAAATGCCCTTGATATGTCTGGATCAGTAAAGGCAAAAGAGCTTCCACAGATGCAAGCAGATGCATTTTCAAAGCATGCTTCCAATCCAGAGAGAGAGCTTGGCTACTTTTATGATTACTCAGAAGTTATGCCGCATGTCTCAAAGAACGGATATCCTCAAGAAGAGAGCTTTGTCGCTCTTGCCTATCCTGGGCATTTTGCTCCACATATATGGTTAGATGAGTCGACATCTTTATACCATCAGCTGGGATCACAATACACCCTTCTATGTACAAAAGAAGGCAAAGAAGCAGAAGTAGCTAAAATCATAGCAAAGAAGCTTGGAGTTCCTTTGCAAGTTATAGAGGTAGACTCTGAAAAACTATCTGAGATGTATCCAGCCTATACGCTAATTCGACCTGATTGGCATATTGTGTGGACAGGGGATTCATTTACAGATCATTTTGAAGAAACCTTGATAGCAAGTTTAGGTAATGGCGTATTTGAAGCAGCTCATTAAAGGAAATAGCTCAAAACTCTTCCTAAGAAGCTATTGGTGACTTGCTCTACTTTCTCTTCTCGAGGTGCCTGGTTAAAAAAATCAAGAGGTACCTTATACATTCTAGATGTATCGTAGTGGTTGTCTGAATTGATCAATGGATTGTATACAGGAGTCAAAATATAGAGCTCTTCTCGAGGATCTTCTTGTAGAATTGGCCCCATTAATAATCTTTGAATGCTTGTTTTTGAGTAGAACATTGTATCTGAAAAGCCGTGGCCGAGCGATCCTCTAAAAATGGTGCCTTCTGTGCCACGTGGTGGTTGAACTATAGTCATCATCATCAGAGAATGGGTCTTTAGATAATCTAGCTTACCATTGATATAGGCTTTTAATTCCTTGTAACCTTTCAGTTCACTGCAAAACCTTTTATCCCAGAATTGATTATCCGATTTGTAGACATCAGGAAGTTGGTCAGCTCCATTGAGATTACGTTCAAGATTTATTGCACGAGAAGCTACATTAATTGCTATTTCGTAATAGGGATTTTCAGGGGTGCTCTGTATAGGTTTTTCAGGGATTGTAGATAATCTAGCGGTGCTTTGAATACTTGATAGCATGGTTTTCTCCTTAGTTAAATCTTAGTGGCATAGTAATGAAAAAATATAAAGATTCAATAAAGATATAGTTTAAAGTAATGAGTTAACAATAAGTGAAATAAGGCCAATATCAGAATTGACCTCTGTGCCTTAAAACAATCTAAACTCTAGAGGTTGTCGCATGGAAGGCTTGAAAATTCTCTAAAGCTTTAGTAGCTACATCTAGAGATTTTCTAGCATGCGAAGATACTTTACTTAAAGAATGGAGAAGTCCAACACCTACACCAATTGCAGCAGCTTGCATCATTCTAGTAGTTAAAAGATCACAAAAAATGTCCTCAGTTAACTTGATAGTTGCATAAACTGTCAGTTTACAGAAATCTGAATCGTTACATGCATTGATTGAAAGCTGCTTATCTGCTTCTCGTATAGCAACCAAAGCAGCAAATGTCACAGCAGTACCTACTACGCCGTAGATAACAGGGCGGGCCAATATGGATGGTTGAGATTTATGTAGGTCTTGAAGAGTTTTACTTTGCTCTAAATATCTTTGAGCAAAAATTTGGGGTGCTTGCCCACTTTGAATTGTAGCCATAATATATTCCTCCTAGGACTGCTTTTTTATATAAAACTATAACTATATTAGCTAAATAGTAAGATTTAGTAAAGTAAGCTATAGCTATATTAGCTAAATATTAATATTTAGTAAAGTACGCGTTGTTAAATTAAATAGTTCACAATAGAGGAATTAAATTATTTTTTGAGTATTTCTTCGAGTTCAAGGAGCTTTTCTTCAAGCTTTTTGATTCTAGTGACGTGGCTGTCTAGTTTGCGGAAATGCATCTGTTGACGGTAGTATCGCTCTGCTGGGATTGCAGGGCTGCCTCCGTATTTTCCTGTCTTCAAATTTTTAGTTACTCCACCTTGGGCTGCAACGGTGACATGATCAGCAAGCTTAACATGCCCAACTATACCAACTTGACCTGCAATGACGTTATATTTACCTAGTATGGTAGAGCCTGCGATGCCAGCTTGTGAGATAATAAAGCTGTTTTCACCGATTTCAACTCCATGTGCGATTTGGACAAGATTATCAACTTTGGTACCCTGCTTAATGATAGTCTCTTTGAAGCGTGCTCTATCTATGCATGTGGAAGCTCCTATTTCAACATTGTCTTCTAAAACAACTTTCCCGATGTGCTGAAGCTTCTTATGGCGGCCTTTTGCATCTGTGACATAGCCAAATCCACAAGAGCCAATAACTGCGCTAGGTTGGAGAATAACAAAGTCTCCCAGGTGGCAGTTTTCACGAATAGTTACTTGAGGGTGAATGATACAGTTCTTTCCAATAATTACATTTGGCCCAATGTATACATTAGGATGAATGATTGTATTTGAATCAATAGTGACATTTTGATCTATAGTAGAATTAGGTCCAATGGAGACGTTAGGAGCTATTTTTGCTGATGGGTGGATAATTGCGCTTGGGTGAATGCTTTTGAAACCCGATTCAATAAGCTTTTGATTATGAAAAAGATCGATGATCTTCTGAAAAGCTTTTGAAGGAGACGGGTGAATGAGTTGGTTAATAGGGTTGTCGGAGAGGGGTTGATTTACAAAAACAACCCCCGCATTCGACTTTTTTAATGCTTTTGCATAAAGGGCATTGCCTAAAAAACTTGCATCATTACTCGTTGCGCACTCTAAATTATCAATCCCAAAAATTTCGTGATTTGGATCACCTACTATTTCTGAAGAAGTAATCTGGGCAAGCTCTGCAATAGTATAGCTAGTTTTTTGTCCCTCCATTTAAAACTACTTCTCTCCCTTTTCTTGAGCTTCTGGTTGATAGTGTCTATTCAACTCAGTAATCACAAGCTGGGTAATGTCAGTAGGTCTTTTAAAGTAAAAGCAGCTCTCTTTATTTAAAATGTAATCGTAATCTTTTTCGCGAGCGATGTATTCGCAGGCTTTGTCGATCTCACCTTTTACATTTTGAAACATCTTTCCGTAAGCTTGCTGAAGGGCTTGATCAGTTTGATTGCCCATAAGCTGAAGCTCCTCAGAGAGGCCTTTAGCTTTTGTCTCAAGCTGAAATGCTGCATCTTCTGTGATTGTATCCATATAGTCTGGATTATTTAACTTCTCTGCCACTTCCTGGAAGTCTTTTTGTTTAGTCTCGATCATAGAGATCATTTCACCTCTAAGAGACTCAAGTTTTGCATTCTCGTCTTGTCCTAGGTATGACTTCTCAACGCATGTAGCAAAATTAACTATTCCAACATGGAAAGTCTCTTCTGCTGATCCGAACATTGCGACAAATAGTGCTAAAAAGAGTGCACTTTTAAAAAAATTTGTTGCCTTCATATAAAAAACTCCTTAGATAAATAAGTATAAATTGTGACTAATCTTTTTATAGAAAAAGATATTTCTTTGTAAAACATTAATTGCATTATTAAAATTTTCCGCCAAGCGACAAGAAAAATCCCTGTCTATCACTTCTTGTTTGTGGGTTAAGAGGGTATCCCCATCCAACCATTAAAGGTAGGTTAGGCGCTGCAACAACTCTTGCTCCAAATCCAACAGATGCCCTAAATGTATCAATTTCAAATGCTTTTCCTGTAAGTGCTCCAGCATCTACAAAGGCAAAGATATCAATAAACTTAGGAATGAAACCTAGCATAACCTCTTCAGATAATACAGCAGAGCTAATCCCGCCTCTTGGCTGACCATCAGGGAAAGTTGGCCCTATAGCAAATGGGCGATATCCTCTGACTTCAGAAATATCTGTGGCTAAGAAGAAACGCTCGCCTATAGGCACATCTTGAGCTTTCGTCTTAGAGATAGGTTGTATAAAGTTAAAGTTGGCTTTTGTTTTAAAAACAAGAGGTCCTACAGGAACATAAATTGAATTGTTATAGCCGTAATTGAAGTAGAAAAAATCTCCTCCAACACCTGCGTACTCACAAGTAAGCGCCGAAGACACCCCTTGGGTTGGACGGTGGAAGTTATTCCTTGTCTCATATTGAAGGCCCAGACCAACTGATGAGATATTACCATCGTTTCCTCTTTGAGTTCTTAGGATATCTGGAGCATCGTGGTTTACACGCAACTGTGTGTTCCTTAAACGGTAAAAAGCGTTGAAATCCACAAAGATATTGAGGGGGTAAAATGAATTAATCGTCGTTGTAAATGATTCAATACTATAGCTGTTAGACTGAACTCTGCTAAAGTTCTTATCTAAATTTACACCAATTGTCCAAGAAGAATCTAAGAAATAAGGTTTCATCCAATTCAAGCTATAATCGGTGATCTTAATACCGATACTCGATTTAATTTGTAGGTATTCTCCACCACCGCGCAAGGCTCCAAGTCCTCTGGAAGGGATGTCTGCAATACCTGCGATATTAAAATTCTTTTCAGAGAGTTCTACTCCACCGTAAACACTGTCGACCGTACTAAAGCCTACATTCATTCCAAGGCTTCCAGTTGAAGTTTCTTCCACTTGAATGGTTACATCTCTTAAAGGGGCTTTAATGCTTTGTGTAGAGCTTGCAGAAGAAGGATACACATTAACATGTTTGTAGTACCCAATGTTTTCAAGTCTTTTTCGAGTAGTCTCTAACATCTTAGTGTCAAAAGTATTGCCCGGCTCTAAGTGAGCTTCTCTTAAGATAACTTTGGGAAACGTTCTATTGTTTCCAATTATCTTGATAAGACCCACCTTATAAGGTGCTCCCTCTTCGATTTTAAAGTTGAGATTGTATGTATTTTCACCTTCAATAAGATGGGGTTCATAAGAAATGGATGCATCGATATAACCTTTCTTACCATAAAAATCACTTAAAGCGTTTGCTGAGTCTTGAATCTTTTTAGGAGAGTATGGGGTGTTTTCTCCTACAAGAAGTTTTTGTTCGACAAACTCATTTTCTAAGTCCTCGTTTCCAGTAAAGGTTACTGTGCCTATGGTGAAGAAGTCTCCTTTTTCCGCTGTGATTAAAATGCCAATGCGATCGTTTTTTTCAGATTCAGTCACTGCTATTTCAATTTTAGCATTTGCATAACCTTCATCTCGTAGAAACTCTAATATTTTAACCTGGTCATATTCAATAATGTCTTCATTGTAAATTCCTTTGCGTGTAACCCATGAGGTAAAAGGATTGAACTTTGAAATATGCATAGTTTCTTTGATCTTAGAAATTTCTTCTCTTGAAAACCCTTCAAAGCCGACGCTATCAATGAAGCCAGATCTTCCTGTTTCTACGTTAATGTCGATAGCCACTTCATTTTTGTTAGGCTCTTTTACAAGTTTGTAGTCGAGCTCAGCTTCAAAGTAGCCCTTCTTCATATAGTATTCTCTTAACTTATGAATGCCTTTAACAAAAGTTTGACGATTGAAGAGAGTGTAGGGCTCTACTCCGAGTTCTTTTTTAAGCTTATTGCTTCCGAAGTGGTAATTTCCGCTAAAAGTTATGTCTGTAATTAATGGTCTTAGCCACACCTTCAAAGTAATGTAGACTTCATTTTGATGGATTCGAATTTTTGGATCTACTCGGTCATAGTCTTTAGAAAGCCTTTTAAGATCTTGGTCAAAAATAGATTGTGTAAAGTGTTCGCCAACCTTTGTCTTAAGCTTTTCTTCTAAAGATCGAGATTGAAATTCAGTTCCTCTTGGGAGGTCCTCAGCTTCAATAACAATGTTTTTGATCGGCTTATTTTCATATTGGCTTTCATCAGCACTTAGAGGGCTTATTAAAGTTAGTAAAAGGAGTGGGAATAAGAAAAACTTTTTAGTCATAATTCAATTTATAGGTGTTATATATTTGTGCAAAGTATGCTATGTAATCAAAGCTATTATTACAAGTCAAAATCCTTGACGGCCAGAGAAAGCTCTTGAGAGAGTGCTGCTGTCGATATAATCTAGTGAACTTCCAACAGGTATTCCAAACGCAAGTCGAGAAACTTTGAGCTGATATGTAGAGAGCTCTTTTTTTAAGAAGAGCGTAGTCGCATCTCCCTCGACTGTGGAATCGAAAACTAGGATAACTTCGCTTGTGTGTAATTCTTTTAGACGAGTTAAAAGAGTCTGAATGTTAAGCCTTTCACTATTAAAACCTGAAGCAGGAGATAAAAGTCCTCCAAGCACATGATATTGTCCTGTGTAGGTTAAAGAATCCTCTACAGAAAAGATGTCTTTTGCAGTGGCAACAACACACATTTGATTTTGCGCTCTTTTAGGATCATCACAATAAAAACAGGAATCTTTTGGGGTCATAGCATGGCACTTGCTGCAAAATCTTATTTCTTGAGGAATGTTTTTGAGCACCTCGCTAAAATTTTCCAGGTTTTCCTTGGGCCAATCCAGGATATGGAAGGCATAGCGTTCAGCGCTGCGCTGTCCAACCCCAGGAAGCATTTTAAAAAAATCAATAATAGATGTAAGGTGTGTTGGGTATTTAGTCATATGAGCAATTTAATCAAAATCTAATTTTATTTTAATAAACCTAACAAAAAAAATACTATTCAACCAATATATTTTGGTATATACTTCTCACTAATTTTTGTTTTTTGACACATAGCAATTTAGTAGGGCGAGTCAGTTGAACCAAAATCAGAGCCGCACCATATCAGATTGTTAGAGCTTGAGTAAAGCAAAACTAATATTTGGATCACTAGTAAAATTATCAAATTATAATGCTTCAGAGCACAAAGCAAGAAAAAATTACAACTCAGCACATTTTTCATGAAGAGCAACTTGAGGGAATAGACTTTAACTCAATCCCCAAGCATGTTGCTATTATCATGGATGGCAATAGACGTTGGGCAATTCAGAAGAATTTGCCTTATGAACTTGGCTATGTCAAAGGTGCAGAAAGACTCAAAGAAACTGTGCAAGCTGCAATGGAATTAAAGATAGAAACGCTTACTGTATATGCGTTCTCTACAGAAAATTGGAAAAGACCAAAAGAGGAGGTCGACATTCTTCTTGATCTTTTCAAAGAGTACTTAATTGCTGAGAGAACAGGAATGGCTCAACATGGGATTTGTTTAACAACTATTGGTGATGTCTCGGTGTTCAACAATGAACTAAAAGAAGCATTAGTCCAAACGAGAGAGACAACAAAAGGCGGAGATAAGCTCAATTTAGTTTTAGCCTTAAATTATGGCGGCCGAGATGATTTGCTGCGAGCTTTTCGCCGTATTGCTCAAGGCTGTGTGGAAGAGGAACTGCAAGTATCACAAATTTCAGAGAGCTTAATTGATAGGTACTTGGATACAGCAGAGTTTACGGATCCAGATCTCTTAATTAGAACATCTGGAGAGTTTAGAATCAGTAACTTTTTAGTTTGGCAGCTTGCCTATACAGAAGTTAATGTACTTAAAGATTACTGGCCTGAATTTAGCTCTGAGCATTTGCTAAGAGCAGTTAATAATTATATAAAGAGAGAGAGAAGGTGTGGAATTTAAGCTAGAAGATTTAAAAACGCGTTTCTGGACTTCTTTGGTCATTGTAGTTGGCTTGGGGCTTATGGTATTTTATTTAAATTTCCTGGCAATTAAGATACTTTTAACAGCTATTTTTACATGTTTTTTACTTCTCACTCAGTGGGAGTTTTATCATATGACATCCAATAAAGGATTTCATGGCCAGTTAGTCAGTTATCTTGCTCCTCCGTGCCTTCTAACAGCAATATTACTTTCACTTTTCAACCCAAGTTGGAACTCTGCGATCAACATTATTTTGGGAGCTTTAGTCTTTTTACTTTTTCTGGAACATTTCGTTAAGAAAAATAACCCAATTAGCAGTATCTCCATCAGCCTGATGGGCATTTTTTATGTGATTGTTCCCTTAAGTTTTTTGTTGAAAATAACACTCATTCCTTTTGGTGGAAATTTTTCAGGTCGCTGGTGGATTGTATTTTTAATATTGGTGACCAAAGGGGGGGATGTTGGAGCCTACTTCATAGGCAAAATGGCTGGGAAGCGCTTTCTAGCTCCAAGCATTAGCCCAAAGAAAACCTATGAAGGCTTAATAGCAGGTATCTTATCGTCAGTTGGGGTAAGTTTTGCTCTGATTTATCTTACTCCTCAAGCAAAAGTTGTTTTTAATCCCGCATGGGCATACGCGCTAGTCTTAGGAGTTGCTCTTGCTATTATTGGCCTTTTAGGTGATTTAGCTGAATCGCTAATCAAGAGGGATGCTGAAGTTAAAGATAGCAATAAAGTCAAAGGATTTGGCGGATTTTTGGATATGTTTGACTCCTTAATCTTCACCGCTCCTGCGTTCTATCTCTTTTTAGTCTACGGGAATTTTATATGATTATTGTATTAGACGGCCCTTCTGGTTCAGGCAAAAGCACACTTGCAAAAATGCTTTCTAAAGTTTTAGATATTCCGTACTTCGATACAGGCGCAATGTACCGTTCCTTTTGTTGGTTTTTAATCGATCAAAAGGTGGCACTAGATGACGAAGAAAAGATCAAAATGCTTCTTGATGAAATGAATTTTGAAATAAAGATGGATGAAGATGAGCAACATTATATAGTAAACGGGACAGATATTACCCGAAAAATTAGAAATGAAGAAGTAACTAAAAATGTTTCAAAAGTGTCTGCTTATTTATTTGTTCGCAAGCATCTCGTGCAAATTCAAAGAAAACTAGGAGAGAGCAAAGTAGGGATCTTTGAAGGTAGAGATATGGGGACTGTTGTATTTCCGCATGCAGATATTAAATTCTTCCTATATGCTGATCCCAATATTCGGGCGATACGACGATTTGAACAGCTTAAGGGAAATTTTCCACTTAAAAATTTCAAAAAAGATCGTGTGCTAGAAGAACTATTAAAACGTGATAAATACGATTCCACACGAGAACATTCACCTTTAAGGCAAGCAGATGATGCCGTGCTAATTGATGTTTCATACCTGACTATTGACCAAGTATTTTCAAAAATTAAAGAACATATTGAAGAGAAAAAGTCATGAACCAAGGTAGAAAAACATTTTTATTCTACAAATTTTCTAGAAAGCTTGTCGAAATTTTCTTTAAGCTCTTCTATAAGACAAAAGTTTATGGAGAGCAAGAACACTATATAAGTGGAAAGGCAATCATTGCTGGAAACCATGTGTCATTTTACGATCCTCCTCTCGTTGGAGTTGCCTGGCCTGAAGTCATACACTATTTTGCTAGACCAACACTTTTTGAGAATCCTATTTTAGGGTTTTTACTGCGCTCTTACAATGTTCATCCTCTATCAGCTAAGAGTGCGTTGGGGGCTTTAAAATTAATTTCTTCTCTTCTGAAAAAAGACTGCAAAGTCGTCATTTTCCCAGAAGGCTCACGATCAA
>JAAZZY010000025.1:0-223 GCA_014239035.1 Chlamydiia bacterium | reverse complement strand
CGATCAAAAGATGATCGCATCAGTGAGTTGAAGCAAGGCTTTACTATGATTGCTCAAAAAAGTAATTGTCCCATCGTGCCAGCCTATGTACACGGAGCTTATGATATATGGAATTGCCGTAGCAAGTGGCCTAAATTTAAAGGGCAACTAGTATGCATATTCGGCACCCCTTTAACATGGGATCAATTCAAAGATCTCGATCGTAAACAAGCTCAAGAAGAGA
>JAAZZY010000024.1 GCA_014239035.1 Chlamydiia bacterium | reverse complement strand
CTAAAATAATTATTGTAGCTATTATTGTTGGAACTGTTTGGTTCGCTCCTAAACCTAGGCCTACAGCAATAGCAATAAACAAGTATGCGAGCTCCTCTGGTTCTTTAATTGGAGTTCTAAATCTTACTATTGATAAAGCTCCTACTAAACCCAAAGACAAAGCTAATAGCTCCGATATAAAATCCTGCGGGAGTGTTTTTAGGCATGTGGATCTCTTTATATTCTACGTCTTTTGGAACATCGCCTGCTTTTTTCATTTCCCAGAACGCGTCTCTAGAATGCACTTCTGGCTCAATGGCAAAGTTATAAAATGGAGGTGGAGATGTCGTAGACCATTCTAAAGTCCTTGCATCCCATGGATCGTTACCCGCTTTATTTTTATCTTTTTGTTTGATGCTAACGTATACTTGTGCCACTTGAAAGGCCACCCCAGTCGCAATGAGAAGAGCTCCAAACCCTGCAAGGATAAATAGTGGCTGCCAAGACGGGTTGCTGTATTGATTCAAGCGTCTTGTTGCTCCCATAAACCCGAGGGCATAAAGAGGCATGAACGCGATTAAAAATCCAAATAACCAGCACCAGAATGCACATTTTCCAAGTGTTTCGTTGAGCTTGAATCCTGTAAACTTTGGAAACCAATAAGCAAAGCCTCCAAAAGAGCCAAAGACAACGCCTCCAATAATTACATTATGAAAGTGCGCAATGAGGAATAAGCTGTTATGAAATTGAAAGTCTGCAGCAGGCATGGCCATCAAAACACCTGTCATGCCACCAATTGAAAAGACGATTACAAACCCTAAAAACCAGTACATCGGTGTGGTAAACTTCACACGTCCACGATACATTGTAAAGAGCCAATTGAAAATCTTGACACCTGTCGGTACTGCAATAATCATTGTCATCACACCAAAGAATGCGTTAACATTTGCACCCGCTCCCATTGTAAAGAAGTGATGTAGCCATACGACAAATGAAAGAAAGGTAATGGCAAAAAGGGCCCAGACCATTGATGTGTATCCAAAGAGTTTCTTTCTAGAAAACACAGGAACAAATTCAGAGAATACTCCAAAGATGGGCAAAATTAAGATATAAACCTCTGGATGACCCCACGCCCATATGAGGTTGACATACATCATAGGGTTGCCGCCAGATTCTGCAGTAAAGAGTTTAGTGAGTATTGTGCGATCTGTTGAAAGCATGCCGATAGTTGCTGTTAAGACTGGGAATGCAAAGATAATTAAGATCATAGTCACCAAAATAGCCCAAACAAAAATGGGCATGCGCATAAGTGTCATGCCTTTGCAGCGCATCTTGAGAGTCGTAACTAAAAAGTTAATGCCCGAGATTAAACTACCAATCCCCGATATCTGTATACTCCAGAGCCAATAATCGACTCCCTCCCCAGGGCTATATTTTATCCCCGAAAGCGGAGGGTATGATGTCCATCCAGTACCTGCAAAGCTTCCCACGATCAGTGAGACAAGTATATATAAAGAGCCCGATGCAAAAAGCCAAAAACTCATTGAGTTTAAGAAAGGAAAAGCGACATCCCGTGCTCCTATTTGAAGAGGAAGTATTAAGTTCGCCACTGCAAATACAATACCCATGGCCACGAAAAAAATCATGGTGACTCCATGTGCAGTAAAGACCTGCTGAAAATGCTCCGCGTGTAAATATCCCCAGTGATCGCCTACAGCTAGTGCTTGCTGAGCGCGCATCATCAACCCATCAACAAGACCTTTGGCAAGCATGATAAAGGTCACAATAAGATACATCACCCCAATCTTTTTGTGATCAACAGTTGTAATCCACTCAGTCCACAGCCATTTCCAACGTTTGAGGTGTGTAAAAAGGGCAATAACTCCAACAGCTCCTAATATGATGGAAATTCCAGCGCCATACTCGATCCAATCATGTTTAAAAGCATCTAGTGTAAGTCTTCCCCAAAAATGCATATTAATTCTCTAGTGGTGGGTTATATTTCATAAGTATTTGATCAAATAGGTCACTATTTTCCAGCTTATAGTATGCAGGAGGGTTATTAGAAGTTGGGCTTACAAGTTCTTCATACCCATCAAAATCTAGACTGCCAGAGCTTTTAGCATTACTAAGCCAGCTTTCAAATTCATCTTCAGAAGATGCTTTTGCTACAAAAGTCATTCCAGCAAACCCTTTCCCGCTATAATTAGAAGATCTTCCCATATATTCTCCTTCAGTGTCTGCAATTAAGTGGAGCTTAGATCGCATAGATGGCATGGCATATATTTGGCCGCCAAGCTGTGGAATCCAAAAAGAATTCATAGGAGCATCTGCTGTAATTTCAAAGTTTAAGGGTCTATCTGTTGGAAATTGAATGAAATTAACTGTGGCAATGCCGTGTTCTGGGTAAATAAAGAGCCACTTCCATTGAAGAGCTACTGCTTGTATATGTATTGGAGATTTAGCCGATTCAATGGGTCTAAAAGGGTTGAGACTATGGCTTGTCTCCCAAGCAAGGACTCCTAGAATCAAAATGATGACAAAAGGAACACCCCACCAAACAGACTCTGCAACATAACTGTGTCCCCATTCTGGTGTGTATTTAGCTTTAGAGTTTCCTTCACGATATTTCCAGGCAAAGACAAGTGTCATGATAAAGACAGGAATAATGACAATGAGCATCAAACCTGCTGATACCAAAATTAGATTGCGCTCTTTATGCCCAATCATCCCTCTTGGTTCAAGCACAGGGGCATTGCGTGTGCATAAAAAAACAATAAGAACAGCAATGAGTGATAATGCAATTAAGGTGGCAAGTATGGCTTTGTATTTGACTTTCATAACCGATGCTTTAGGGGTAAATACCTAACTTAATAAAATGGATCTACCCTTTTATAAGAAATGGCCTAGATTGTCGAGATATTATTAAAAAATATTTTATTTTGAGCAATTTTTCTTACAAGGCAGTATTAAAATTTATCAATTTTCATAGATACTTTTTCTGTGTCCAACAGAAATGATAAGCACAAGAAGTACATTGTCTTGGATTGTATAAACGACTCGATAGTCGCCTGCACGTATTCGATACAAAGGAGGATGAGATTGTCCATGTAGCTTTTTGCAGCCAACAGGCCTTGGATTGTTCTGTAACTCTAGGATTTTATCTACAATAGACTTCTGAGCTTTCTTAGGGATTTTTTTAAGATCTTTGATATAGTGGCTATTAAATTTTAAGGAATATTTTTTAGCCATGTTTCTTCCAACCAGCTTGTTCAATTGCTTTATCAAAAGGGATGTTATTCTCTGAATCCATTTCCCTAAGGCGTTTCTGAGCAATTTCGCTTAATTCTGTATCTTCATAGCCATCAATTGCTGCCAAAATTAACTCCGTTGCAAGATCTTTAAAGGAGATTCCTTTTTTTGCGCACATAAGCTTCAAATAAGGGTAGATCTCTTTGGGGAAATCAAAATTTAATCTAACTGTGTCTTTCATATGTAGTTCCTTGGGTTCACAGCTCTATTATAATATAAATGAGTAATTAAGTAAATACTCATTTACTTAATCTGACCAGCCTACTCCTAAGGCGCTTATAGTAAGTCTTGTATGAGTGGATGGCCTAGTGGCCTTTTTTCTTCTCTTTTTTCTTTTCTTGTTTGAGTTCGAATTGTTTTTTCATCTCAGCCTCTTTTTGAGCCTTTGAGAGCTTTTTTCTCTCTTTTTTATTTGTCTCTAAATTTTCTCTCATGACATCTTGTGCCATAGTCGAAGGCTTTTGTGATTTTTTAAGCTCCTCCATTTCCTTTCGAACTTGACGCTGCAATCTTTTAGGATTGATACGCTTAATTTGAAGAGAAAATTCTTGAGGCTCTCCAAACTTCAATTCATGGAAATCTTTTAGGACAAACTCATGAATCTCAGCGTCAGATGGCTCAGCGCCAAAGATCTTGCGCGCAACAGCAAAACCATCACTGTCTGTGCGCTCAAAGCTGCCCACCCAAAAAGGATGCTCTAGATAAATAGTGGCTTTAATGGTAATCATAAAATCGTAACTTTATTACAAGTTATAGCACTTTTGATAATATTTAAGAACGTGATTATGAGTGCTTCCACACCTTAACAACCTCAATTGCTAAAACTTGAGAGCTATCGACACATTTAAAGTGAGCTTTAAGGGCACTCGGAAGAAAAAAGAGCTCAGTGCAGGCAATGATTACCGTTTCAATATTCTCTTTTTGAAGGTGCTCAATAAGCTCTTCTGTAAGTTTTTGGGTGGGCTGATTTGCCTTAGATGCCAAAATGAGCGTATCTACGATTTTCTGCCATGCGGGGTTAAAGTGAAAGGAGACACCTTTTTTAGAGAGCTGATTTTGAAAGATTTGAAATAAAAGTACTACTAGGTAGAATATAACTAAAGACCCTAGTTTTGATTTTTAAACAAACTTAATCTACCTTGTTTGATTTGAATTTTGAGACTATTTTCAATTAAAAAAATCTTATAGCCTTATATTTTTTTATAAATACAGAGATTGAATATCTTTTAAAAGAGGGAAAACGATAGCAGCAGCAGATGAAGAGCGATTTAGTAGAAAAAAGCATAATGCCAATTTTTCATTACCATGTAATAGAGGCTTGAGCTTTAGATTTTTATCTGAGTATATAGATGAGGCTTTGCCTATCACCTATATACCAACAGCTGTTTAGTTATATTTATCATTCCCAAAAGAGATCTTTACTCTTATCCCTTTAGAAAGAACCTGCCCAGGTTATATTGTTGATAATAAGTATTTTAAAGTATCCTGTTATCCGATTAGCACACAACTGGCAACTGGCTCCGGTGCAATAGTTATACCAGCAGCATCAGTAGGTGCAACATTAACTATCAGTTGTTTATTTCCATTATTTAAAAGATTTCTCATAGGAAAGGTGCGTTCACTCAATAGCTCATGAGTACTTGGAGGAAAAACTATTGGAGTTTCTTCAAGCTGTGTAGCAAAAGGTTGTCCATGAATGGTGCTAAATACAGATCTAACTCTAACTTGAGTTGTGCTTTCAGGCATATCACCTATAGGGCATAAAAAACGTTTGTTAACAACAGTATTTAAAGGATGGCTCACCATATAAGTGCATTGCTGCTCATACCGTTGAGTTTGAAAATCGATTATAATTTCTATTGTATGAGCCTGTTTAGCAACAGAAGCTTCTTGCAGCTGCTGCTTCATAGGAGACGCCCCCGCTCTCATTGCTGTAGATCTTTGAAATTGGAAAAGTTCAGGTTTTGTTCCATGAACTGTATAGCTACCTAAGCCTTCCACTACCACTGAAAAATATGGCCTACCTATTGTTGATTGTGCTACTGTTTCTGATGCTGCTGTCATGGTAGTCTCCTTATAATAAAATTATAAATACTTGTATTAAAAAGTCTTAAAGCTTCTGTTTTGGACATAAGTTATATTCATTAAAGATTAAAAGTCAACGTATCTCCTTACTTTGTTGAAAAATAGTAAACATAACATATATCTAAAATATTTTTCTTGAGGTGAGCCTAAAGTGATTTTTGAGGCAACACATAGACAAAAATATCCAAAGTAACTATTCAAGGAAGAGACTAATAAGGGGGCAGGCTATTTCTAAGAAGCGCTATCTAGATGTTTCACGTATTGACTATCAGCTAGTTTCGTCTGCTCTTTTAAATAAAGGGATGGCTTTCACTAAAGCTGAAAGAGACGCCTTTGACCTTCACGGGCTCATACCCCCAAAGATCGGGACGCTTTCTGAGCAAAGAGATCGTGTTTACCGGGCCTTTAAAAGTAAATCCACAGATCTAGAGAGGTATATCTACCTAAGAGATGTCCAAGAGTCTAATGAGACTCTGTTCTTTAGCTTCATAACCGAGTACCTCGATGAGGTTCTTCCTATTATCTACACCCCAACAGTTGGACTGGGCTGTCAGCAGTTTAGCTACATATATAGAAGGCCTCGTGGACTATTTATCTCGTATCCACTGAGAAATAAAATGGATCAGATGCTTAACAATAAGCGATTTAAAGATGTTGAGATCATCGTTGTCTCCGATGGAGAGCGCATCCTAGGCTTAGGGGATCAAGGCGCTGGTGGAATGGGTATTCCCATTGGGAAGCTGGCCCTCTACAGCGCATGTGCTGGAATCCACCCAAGGCGAACACTTCCCATATTACTCGATGTGGGCACAGACAACCCCTCTCTTATCAACGATCCTATTTACGTAGGGTGGCAGCATGAGCGCATTCGAGGTAAAAAATATTATGACTTTATAGATCAGTTTGTCAAAGCTGTTAAAAAGCGTTTCCCTCATATGCTTATTCAGTGGGAAGACTTTGCCAAAAGTAATGCAACGACTATATTAGAGCGCTACAAGGATGAAATCTGTACATTTAATGATGATGTTCAAGGAACAGCATCTGTTGTCTTAGCGACGCTGCTTGCTGCCATAAAGACATCCAAGATTGCACTAAAAGATCATCGCATTGTCATTGCAGGAGCTGGCTCTGCTGGCTGTGGTATTGGCAGGCTTATATTAGATATAATGTCTAAAAATAATATAAGTAATGTAGAGGCACTTGAAAATTTTTATTTTTATGATCAAAGTGGTCTGCTTACTCAAAAGACGCCAAACATTCTGGACTTTCAAAAACAGTTTTGCACGCCTCTAGATAGGGTCAAAGATTGGAAAGTAAAAGATAAAACTAGTATTTCTTTTTTAGAAATTGTCGATAATGTCAAACCTACCGTCTTAATAGGGGTTACTGGACAAGCAGGTCTTTTTTCTAAAGAAGTTATTTCCTCTATGGCAGGAAATGTTAAAAGGCCTATTATTTTTCCACTTTCAAATCCCAATACCTGCGCTGAAGCAACTCCAGAGAACATTATGAAGTGGACAAATGAAAAAGCCCTAATTGGAACAGGTAGTCCATTTAAGCCTATCGAAAAAAAAGGGAAACCTTTTAGGGTCGATCAGACCAATAACTCTTATATCTTTCCAGGGATGGGCCTTGGAATCATTGCAGTAGGTGCAAAAAAAATTACAGACTCAATGTTCTTAAAAGCTGCAGAGACGCTAGCTTCAATGTCTCCTTCAAAAAGTGATCCCCACGCAAATTTACTGCCACCGATTACTGATAGCTATAAGATCTCCTACAAAATAGCGATGGCTGTTGCTAAAGAAGCTATTAGGTGTGGTTTAGCCCAAGAGATGACTAGCGAAGAGATTAGAGAAAAAGTGCGCCATAAAATGTGGAAGCCTGTCTATCGCCCGTACAAGAGAAAAAAAGAAAGTTAGAAGATGAAACAAACCCTTCGGAAAATATCTGCTCCACTTTTTTCTTTGGCACTCCTTATGCTCTCCAATGGTTTTTTTCTAACCTATGTCAGTGCAAAACTCCACCTAGAGCATTATACTCCGTTGCAGATTGGTGTGATACAAGGAAGCTATTATGCAGGATTTCTAATTGCTGCTCTTAAATCTGAGCACCTCATTCAACGAATCAAGCACATTCGAGCCTTTTCCTTTTTTGCCTCCATTGCAACAGTTGCAACTTTGGCCACTGTTTTTGCGCACCATATTGCCATCTGGATCCTCATGCGTTTTATCATGGGATTATGTATCGCCGCACTTTATGTCGTTATCGAAAGTTGGTTTTTGATTGTCAGCTCCAAGAAAAATAGAGGCGTTGTTTTAGGCATCTACATGCTTGGGCTGTATCTCTCTCAGTCTTCTAGTCAATTTATTATCGACTTTGTTGATATACAATCTATGATGGCCTTTATCGTCGCAGGGATGCTAGCTGCGCTCTCTATTCTACCGGTGACCTTCACTCATAGCACCATCCCCGATATGGAAGTGCCACCACCAAGTGCAGTATTGAAATTTTTTATCATGGCGCCGCTTGGAACTGTTGGGGCTGTTTTAGCTGGGGTGATGCTGGGTAGCTTCTACACCTTTGGTCCCAACTTTGCTCAAAACTATAACTATTCAATCGCATATTTAATGAGCATAACTATTGCCGGAGGTTTTTTACTTCAATATCCCATTGGACACCTCTCAGATCACTTTGATCGTAGGAAGGTCTTAATCATTGTAAGCGCATTGACACTGTTAATGGCAGCAGGACTCGTCCTCTTTTTGAAAAGAGAATTTTGGGTGCTTTTCTTCTCATTTTTTCTTGGGGGATTTGCTTTTACCATCTATCCATTATGCATCACACAAGTTGTTGACCGCTCCGATACAAGTCAGGCCACAACTGTTGCTGGGGCCATGCTCTTTGCCTACAGCATAGGCGCTGTTATAGGCCCGTTAGTTACCCCCATATTTATTTCGTTTTTTGGAGGAGCAGTGGGGCTCTATTACTCCATAGGATTTAGCTCTGTAATCTTACTTGTTCTAGGATTAATAGTGGTTGGAATCAAAAAGCCTGTTCCAAAAGAAGAGAGAGAAAGTTTTGTGGCGATCCCTCCACAAACACCTGTAGTTGGTGATCTAGATCCCCGAAATAAAATTCCAAAAAAAGATCCTAGTCGAAAAGAATAATTTTTTTCTTTTAAGGTCATTTTCTTTAAGTTGAAAAGATAAATGTTCTGACTATAGATATGTATGTTTCTACATTATAAATTTGATAATCTATTCAAGTTATACATTCAATGCCAGCAATAAAAGGAAACTCTTTATTAGTGGATTTATAATCAGATGTAATTTCTTCGTTTTCAGATATATTTTTGATCGCTTTTAATTGAAACAAGATATATTTCTTAGAGCATAGCTTTGCATTATAGTTAATTGAAGAATGGTTTATATAGCGTGCAAAGGGGTTGATATATTTGTAGAACAGACTTTTAGGAATTGGTGAGTATAACCTTTTATTTGGAGGTTTATTGGGAAAAACATTTTCTATAATAATGTCACCCTTTTTGAATTCTTTTTTGGAAAACAGCCCTTTACCATGAATAGTTGATGTTTTGATATAAAGTGTATCTGTAGATGCTATGGGCATGATCTGGAACTATCTTGGGTAAAAACATCATAACTATAAATAGGTTAGTGCTATTTTGTAACCTAAATTATTCTTGTAACTATGAGATTTATCAAATTTCTTGGATTCAACTTGCTAGCTGATTTTAACTCTAAAAAGGTGGAGTTGTGGCTTGTCAAATTGTAAAGATTAGATAAAATTTTTAAGAACTCTTGAACTGAAGCTATTTGTTTAAGTGTTAGAACTAATGATTAACAGATTATTGCTTCATTTAGCTTGTTGTGCGGATGCTCAAGCAGCTGACAGAACACTTCTCTAGGTTTAGAATAATTGAGAGCCTTATGAGGTATATTATTTAATTTTTCTGTAACTTATATCAAATTTTCCCGGTTCAATTAGTTAAGGGCAGTCTTTTTTGGGAAATACTCTTTAAGAAGGCCGTTTATATTTTTATTGCTCTCACTATTGTTATTACTCTACCTTAATCAACAAAAATAGCTAGAAACCTTTGCAATGTCCTTTTAGTAACCGGCAGGTATGGTCCTGCAATTGGCTTAAATAAACTTTTGTATTTAAAGCTGAAAGAGTTTGAAGGGTGATTTCTAATTCACCGTGCTTTAACATATTTCCTGTTTTTTTGTTACGATTCTATTATCATGCCATGTGAAAGTCATATATCTAATAATAATTAGATTAGGTTCATAAGGGGAGGTGGTAAAATTTATTTTATATTGTGAGAATCGTGAAAAAGATGACTTGGGCATGCTAAATTATTATCTTTTTGCTCGTAGAAAATTTTAATGGCATGGTTATAGATACGGTTTAAACTATTGAAATGCCCTGACATTTTTCCAGAGTGATTTTTTTGGGAGATGATTTCATAGTGAGCGTGTTTAATGTTTCTATTAGGATCAAAAATATCTTTGATATATTCAGCAGCTTTTCTTTTGCCTTTTTCTTTACTCACATACCTGTGAAAGAACTCAGAATGACCTGGGCACTCATAGTAGGGAACTCCCGGAACGCCCGGGCTATCATTAATAGAGATTTCTTCTAAAATATTTCTAAAAGTAGCCTTATATAAGTGATAAGGGGTATCTGTTGAAGAGAGCGCTAACATCTAAAAGGTTCCATTTAAAAAAATGTTTGGAAGGATTTTATTCCCAAAGAAGAATAATTAAAATCATTTTTTCAATCTAAGTATTTTGAGGAGTTAAAAACTCAGCAAACTTTAAAAAAAAGAGGTTTTGTGGTAAACTGCCCCTTGAAATATTTCAAAGCATTTTAGGATATGAAAATGGTATTTTTTTCAACCGTTAAAGAGCAAGCTCCTCTATCCCCATTGACCATACAAGTTACTAGACCCGAAATCCCAGGAACTGCAAATGTTCCATATTCGGTTAGAGTAGTTGATGTAACTAATCATGAAGGCGAGGACTACAGAACAATTAGGAACAAAATTTTTAACTCAGGAGCTCCACATCATCTTGTGGCCGAATCTGGCAATATTGGGACTGGTGAAGTTCGCGAGCTTCAGGCGCCAAGCTCAGGTCAAAATTTTCTAATAGGAGTGCAGCATGAAGGAAGCCCCTTTTGTACAACTTTGGTTGCAGAAAGATATGAATTGCAACATATGGTTGTGAATTGGTTTGGGGGTGATAATCTTGCGGTTTTAGATCGTGCAGTTCAGCTTGAAGAATTAACTGCCGGGTATGGCTCTGATTAAGAAGTTTCGAGAGGCTCAAATATTGAGCCTCTCGAAAAAATAGTAAAAACTACGCAGCTTCGTTAGCTGGGTTGAGTGGACACTCTTTAGAGTCATCAACGTGGTTGAAGTTAATCATTACAGCTACTTTGTAGATTCTGTTTAGTCCGTTGAAGTATCCGCTTCTAGCACCTTCATGATCACTTTTCAAAATAAGTGAAAAGTCAGCCTTTTTGATGTTTGAATCTGCGTTCAACTTAGTAACTTCACGATTTGCTTTTCTTTCAGCTTTTCTCTCAGTCATATAACGGTGAAAAAATTCAGAGTGGCCTGTGCAAACATGAACTTTTTTAGCTGGTGCAGCTTGTGTAGCTTCTTTTGCAGTTTCTAGTTTTGGTAGAACTAGTGTTTGTAGTGGTAGTGTTTGTACTGGTGTAGTCATATTTAACTCCTTGTTTAAAAATTACGGCAGTATGTTATTTTAGTTAACTAATTTAATTCTAATATAAAATCATTTAAAATAATTATTTATAGTTAGTTAAAAAAATATTATATATTATTAAATATTATAATATTACTTATGCTGGTAAGGCTATCGGAATTTGAGAAAAGCAAGGAGTAAAGGGGCAACATTCCTATTATTAGTAGGTTAGACTGTTCCTTTTGCCAAAAATCTGATAAAGTATGGATGTATATACCTCGGAAGGTAAAGCTATCTATTTTTACATTTATTTAACATCACCTTTATATAATCTTAAAATTATCTTGCTAAGATAGCTTTGCTGGGGATAAAATGTGTTTACACTTTCTTTATAATTGAGAAAGAAATAAAGATAAAAGTAGAGGGGAGGGGGTGTTTTTAACCCTCTTCTATGTAAGTGTTTATGTAAACTGTAGCCGGTTAAGTGAATAGGAGGGACGATTATGAAAAAGAAGAAAACCGTTATTAGAAAAAAGAGCGGAACCCAACGAAAAACCCTTATGAAGGACAAGCCCAAATCACTGAAAAAGGCCTCAAAGGACAAGCCCAAATCACTGAAAAAGGCCTCAAAGGTTTTTTTGTCGGGTGAAAACCTGTCCACTTCAGATGTGCTGGAAGCTGTAGAAAATGATGTTAAATTAGCAATTTCAGAGGCAGTGGAGGACCAAATTGAGGCATCTTCCGAACTGCTCAAACAGTTGATAGATGAGAACAAGATAATTTATGGTGTTAATACTAGTATGGGAGGGTTTGTTAACTGGCTCATTCCGGGAAAATATGCACAGAAACTTCAAGAAAACTTAATATCTGCTGTTGCCACGAACGTGGGTGAATATTTTGAGGACAATATCGTTAAAGCAAGTATGTTGGTTCGATTAAACTCCTTAGCAAAAGGAGTTTCAGCCATTTCCCTTAAAAATTACAACAAACTTTTAGCAATATATAATGCCGGTATTTTACCATGCATTCCTAAAAAGGGTTCACTAGGTGCTAGTGGAGACCTTGGTCCGCTAGCCTGCATAGCATTAGTCGCTACTGGAAAATGGAGAGCTAAGTATAAGGGAGAAATTCTTGAAGGTTCAGAGGTCCTGAGAAAGGCAAAGATTAAACCCATGGTGCTAAGCTATAAAGAAGGGTTAAGTTTAATTAATGGGACTTCAACCATGGCTGGGTTTGGAGCAATACTCATTGAAAAGTCAATTGATTTAGTTAAAACATACGATTTGATCTCGTGTTTGAGTTTTGAAGCTTTAGCAGTTAAGAAAAAGCCTTTTAGCCCTACTGCCCATCGTCAAAAGTGTCATCCTGGCCAATTAAAATCAGCTCAAAATATTACAAAGATATTAAAAACCAGCAAAATGATAATAGACGAAGACAGGATTGAGGAAGAGTTACAAACACAACAAAAATTGTCCCCTTCGTCAACGACCTCCCCAATCGAAGATGCTTATTCAATCAGATGTACCCCGCATATAATAGGCCCTATTAGAGAAAACTTAAAATCTATTCAAACAACTATTGATAGAGAAATAAATTCGGCTAGTGATAATCCTCTAGTTATTCCTGAAGCGAATAACGTTTTTCATAATGGTCATTTTCACGGACAGTACCTATCTATGGGGATGGACCAACTAACAATCTCATTGACGACTCTCTCTAACTTGTCAGATCGAAGAATAGATAGATTTATGGATAACGATCATAGTAATAATCTGCCCCCATTTTTGTGTGCAGAAAACCCAGGACTTAGATTGGGGTTAATGGGAGGGCAATTTATGGCAACTTCTTTAACCGCAGAAAATAGGTCTTTGTGTAGCCCAGTTTCTATTCAGTCACTATCATCGACCGGAGATTTCCAAGATGTAGTATCTCTTGGCTTAGTAGCGACACGGCGTGCTCAGGAAATCTATGATAATACTGTATATATTTTAGCCTTTGAATTGCTCTGTGCAGCTCAAGGGGCAGAAATTCGAGGTAAGGAACTCTTATCTGATACTACAGCAGAAATTTTTAAAGCTGTAAGAGAAGTTGTTCCATATCTATCTGAAGATGTTTGTTTAACAGATTATTTAGAAAATCTAGCGACCCTGATCAAATCGGGTATTCTTTTAAGAATCGCTGAACGGGTTCTAGGACCTCTTGAGCTATAATTAATTAACTAACCCAATAGAGGAAATAAAAATGCCTGTTCATATTACCAGCAATATACCTACTTACCCAATCGTTGATCTGGATGCGCAACACTACATAGTAAATTCAGGTTTACAACTAGACTTAGCAGGTGAAATCTTGGCAGGAATTGACTTCCCTCAGGATGCAAAAGTCTTGGATGTAGGGTGTGGTGATGGAAGGATTACTTCAGAAATTGCAAAAAGAGTGCCCTATGGACAAGTTACAGGCTTAGATGCCTCTACAAGCATGGTTGGCCTTGCGCGTGAAACGTATCTAGAAGCCTCTAGCTCAAATCTAGCATTTCTTCAATCTACAGCGGAAGACTTTTCTATTGAAGGTGAACTGGATTTTGCAACATCTTTTAGTGCTTTTCATTGGTTCAGAGGTGCTAAAGGAGTCCTCAAAAGTTTATGCGAGGCTTTAAAACCTAATGGAGAGTTAATCATCCTAACTTACCCCGCAGAATCTATTTATTATGAATTTATGCAAGAAGCCCTCAATGAAAGATTCAAAGAGTTTGCTCCTCTTTCTGCATATAATACAATGTTGTCGATCGATGAGTATAAAAGCACTATTTTGGATGCTAAAATGGACTTAACTGAATTTACTAGAAAAGATCTTTTTACTAGTAGTCAGACTTTTCAAGAAGTAAAGGAGTTTATTCGTGGTTGGTTGACTAGCTTTGTGCCTCTTCCTGAACATCTACATGATGAATTTTTGGATTTAGTAATTGAAAAATGTAAGCCGTATGTACAGTACGGTAGAGATCATTCGATTAACCTGCCCTATACAGAATTGATTATCAAAGCAAGCAGACTTAGCTAACTCTTCGAGTGATAGCTGCTCTATATTTGTGAGCCTTTTTTTCTCAGTTTTACGTTCATTGAGAAAGGGATCCAAGAGACAATGAATGTTACGGCTGAAAATGCAATCATAAAGAAAATATTAAGCTTGAAGATCCCATATACTAATATTGCAATCGCTCCAATTAGAAATCCTAGAGTGTCGGTAGAATCAATTAATCCAAAAATTTTACCTTGTTCATGCAAAGGCTTCTCTTTGGATAAAATAGATAAAATTGTTGGGCTTAGGAAAGCATTCCCAATGCCGTGAAAAAAATAGCATGCTGATAATAAGGTCTCAGTATTTTTTAAGAAGAAAAATAATATGAAATATACAGCAAAGGGAATTACAGAACCCCAATATCCCAAATAGATAATTGTATTATCGGCTATTCTCTTTAGAAACTTTAAAGAAATCACACCTAAGATGTAACCGTACATCATATAGGATGCTGTTTTATGGAAAGGGTTATCAAAGTCCACCAGCAACACAAGAACAGAATAAATCGAGATTGACCATAATAGGTATGCTATTAGCCCAGTATTGATTCGCTTATCTCTAATATCGATTACTATTTGTTTAATTTCTTCTTTAAACTTTTTTTTCAGGTTTATGGCTTCCGTTGAATGAAGCCTTCGCTCATCTCTCAGATCTTTGAACAGGAAGATACAGATCAACATAACCACGACATAAAAAATCAACGTAACTATATTGGGTATATTTACAGAGTTGCCGTTACTAAACACGTTTAAAAGCAAATACCCAATTGCGTATGGTGCAGTTGCCAATGCTAGAGAAAATCTTAACTCTTTACTTTGCGTATCTGCAACAGCGGCCCAAGCAATTGGAATCGTATTTCCAAAGAATCCTTTTAGAAAGATAATAATTAAAAAAACTGAAAAGAAGGTAAATATTTTTAGCTGAAAAAGGAATGAGAAGATTAAGCTGATAAAAGAAAATATAAGTGAGACAGCGAGACTCTTTTTCCTGCAATAAAAGTCAGAAAACCCCGCTTGCAGAGGAGAAATAATGATTTGTACAATCAAGTACACAAGAATCAATCCTGTCTTTACATCAAACGTTTGTGTTTGAAATGTCTGAATTATTAAGTTATCAGCAACCGTATCAGCTAGGATGAACGCTATTAGCATATATAATGACGGATGGATGTGCTTCAAATCAAAATTTCCCAATTTTCAACGAAAATGCTTATATATATAAACTTTCTTAAAAGATCAATTTTCGAAGAAACTTTCTGGGGAATAAAAGCTTTGATTAAGAAAAGAAATAGCCGTTAAACCCCTCTTTTAGCCTAGTTGTACTTAACGACGTTCTTGAAAAGTTTACTAATAAAGTAAATCCCAAATTATATATTTTACTTCTACCATAGTTAGTAAACTATGGAAATAAATCCTGATTTTAGATTAACCTTTTTGGCAAGAAATTAAATTTAGAGGTGCTTATATCTGCTCCAGGTGCTGTTAAAGCTCCGGACACACACTCTCGCCCTTCCCCTTTAATAGTTGAATTTGTCGCAAAAAGTGGTGAAACTCTCAAGGCATGGGGAGATATAGTGACATTTGCAGGTAGTAGGTGTATCTGGAAGATAGAGTCAGAGAAAGTATGTTCCCAGTTTTAATGAAAATGTGGGCATCAAATGAAATTTCCCGAGGAATATAGGAGCGTATTATTGTAAAACCTGATGATGATACTCCTAAAGATGATGTTAGGAAAGTTTCTCTAGCTGTAACGCCCTATCTACAAGGTGATGAATTTGCAGTCATATTTGAAGATAAATCTCCTACTTAAAGTCGTTTCAGTGATGCGTATTAGAGGCCTGTTAGAGAATAAGAGCCCTTATTTTTTAGCCACTTTTTTATAAAATCTAAGAGGTGATCTTTGGATCTCTTATCGAATTGCTCATCTGCTGCAATAGATCTTAAAATAGCTTTTTTCTCATCAATAATCTCAAGGTGAGCAGCTGATACAACGTCTGCTCCTTTATAATGCACAAAGTAATAGTGATTTTCTTTTTCGGGTAGGGGAGTATCAAAATTACTTTTGAGGATCCTATGGTAGCTCTTCCATTCATCAGTGTGCATGCAAAAGCTTACATGATCCCCATCAAAATGCGCTTTTCTTAAGATCTTTTTAATAAATTGATCTTTTCCAAGATTATAACCACTAAATAGACTGACTACTTTTTGATGAGAATTTGGATCTTTAATAAGCTCTTTTTTTAGGTCTGCATATTCTTTGAAAGCCTCAGGGTGAGATTGAATGTAATCTCTAAAGGTGAGGTTCAGCTTGATAAAACCATGGTCTTTTTCAACTACATGTAGATTGTATTTAATTTCAGCGGCCTGCTTTCTAAAATAATAATGAAGAGGCAGGTTAAGCTCTCCTTTAAAATCATAATCACACTCCTTAAGAGCAAAGCTATTAGATAGCTTATCGATTATGCATAAGATATCAATCTTAGGCTTTGCAATAAGGCCCTCAATAGATGTTGAGCCGATATGATGCACTTTGAGTAGGTGAGAGCCTAAAGTCTCTTGTATGCGTAGTGATTCATTTTGAAACAGGACTACCCATTTAGGGTTATAAGGCACGACAACGACTTTTTTAGGTTTGTTATGCATAAAGGGATTAGGTTTTAAAAAAGGGTGAGAACAGTGTAGCTGTAAGGGGGGTTTTGGGCAAAGTTGAAATTGATCCATTTATTGATTAAATATGCTCAATATCTTAAAAGATAGTTATGCATTTTAATCTATCCCCACTGGGACTCTTATATATTTTTATTGCTGGAATGATTGGGGCTCTTTTTCGTTTCCTTATTATTGAGTGTATAACCCGTATATATGATAAGACGCTTGAATTTTTGCCCTACCCTCATCATACCTTTGTGGTAAACGTTATCGCCTGCTTTATTATGGGGCTCTCTACAGCACATTTTGCGTTAGATCCTCCAAAGTATTTACTTGTTAGATCATTGGTTATCACAGGCTTTTTAGGGGCTTTTTCAACTTTCTCAACATATATTGCAGATATTGTGATGCACCTAAAAGAGAAGCAAACAACCTTTGCAGTAATCTATTGCATAATGACTTTGGTGATTAGCTTTGCAGCTGGAATGTTGGGTAGATTTTTAGCAGGAGGCTTCTCATGAAGCGTTTTTTTAAAGAGTCTGTTGCTGTAATGCTTGGTGGGGGATGTGGAACACTCTCTAGATTCTACACCATTTATGCATTTGATAAGTTAACCCTTCCTGTGTCGATAATGATCTTGAATCTCTTCGGGTGTCTTGTCTGTGGTCTACTTTTGGGTCTGCTTGAAAAGCGCGCAGGAGATATCTCAAAGTCTTTTATCTTTATTGGCTT
>JAAZZY010000023.1 GCA_014239035.1 Chlamydiia bacterium | reverse complement strand
ATTTCTATGAGTGGTGCTTTCATGGCAACTTTTATTGTTTGCACAATTACAGGGCTTGTCATCTCCATTACAGGAGTGTTGGGAGGATACGGCGCAAATGGTATACCCTTGAATGGCCCGACTATGGTGATTTACGCCTTTAATCACACTCTTCCAGGAAGCGGTTGGGTTGTAACCATTGCTATTATTATGTTTGGATATACAACCATATTGGGATGGGCTTATTACGGTGAAAAATGCTTTGAATATCTCTTTGGTAGAAACTCCGTTGTTTTCTACCGAGTCATATTTACCATCTTGGTAATCTTTGGAGCAATTATTGGCTTGCAGACGATGTGGAACATAGCAGATATTTCCAATGCCCTCATGGCTTTCCCTAACCTATGTGGACTTTTAGGGCTCTCATTGGCCGTTAGGAAAGAAAGCGATAGTTTCTTAAATGTGATCAGACAAGAAAGAGAAGCGCTTAAGTCCTCTTAACAGAAAGGTAAAATAAACTCCCGTTCCCACCAAAAAGATTAAGAGAGGAGCACTCCATATCCAGCTATTTAGCTTTGATAGGTAAAAATTTAAATCGTGCATAAAATTATTTTTTAAAAAAGAAAAGAGTATAGCTGATTCTGTTTTTTCTCAACAGCCGCTTTATCTAAGCTAGCTTCCTGAAATGAGTTCTGTCCACATTGAATGCACATAAGCATCTATTTCTTTCCCGTCTGAAAAGATCTGGACTTTGTAGGATTGAATGCCTTCTTTTTGAAAGTATTCTTCATTAATAATTTGATAGGTCATTGTGCCTCTGAGACGATCGATCTTGAATGGAATGTTTGCTTGCTCTGAGACATTAAAGCGCACTTTTAAAATTCCGTTGAGCTGAGAATTCTTATAGCTGCGGGGAAGAGCCCAGCTGACATACAAACGCTGGCCATGAGCGTTGAGCTCATGCAATGGATCTGGAGCATTGACGTGAACAGAGGCAAGTCTTTGCTGGTTGATAGGCTCATTTAAAACTGAGAGATGTTTTCTCGTAGAGCAGCCGCATAAGCAAGGCCAAGTAACTTGACTACATCCTGCCAAAACCAAAAACATCAGTACAGCTAATAATCGAAACATCAAACGCATAGTAGGTAAAGCATAACAAAAATAAGGTTATTATGCAGGCTAAAGTTTTTTATTGCGCCTTCGCTCTGCTCTAGCATCGATATGATCTTGGGATGTCTCTGGTGCTCTTATTACTTCAACTGCAGTATCCTTTACCCTTTGAGATGCTAAATCATCTGGAGAAGCTATATCTATTTGCTTTGCTTGAGGAGATAAATCTGCAGTAGATGGCCAAACTGCATTTGCAATACCCTCAAATACTTTATAGGTCATCACAGAAACTGCTGCAATCCCGGCAATCACTACTGCAGGCGCTTTGTACCAAGCCTTAACTCGCGCTGGAATCCCTTCCCCTCTAGGTTGTAGAAAGCCTAACTGCTCTAAGACTCTCCCGCCCTGCACAACTCCTGCGACTCCTCCATCTGCAACAATTTGGCCTAAAGTTTCAATTGCATCTTGAAGACCAGCAGTTCTATCTCTAAGTGCTTCCAATACCTCTTTAACAGTTTCTTGCGCACGCGCAGCAGCGTTTGGAACTACTGAATAGTCTTGAGCATCAACTACCACAAAATCATCCTCACCTGGTACTGTTACACCTCCACCCATCATAAATATCCTCTTCTTTATATGTTAAATAATATTTCGTTAGAAAGCTTAAGCAAAAGCAAAGTTAAAATTCAATTTTTTTCTTAAACCATAAGCTTTTAAACAAAATAGAAATTATTAGAGATCATTTCTTTTTCTTCTTTTTCGCTCTGCTCTAGCATCAATATGATCTTGATTCGTTTCTGGGGCGGTTGTAACTTTTGCAGCAGTTTGAGAAACTTTTTCAAGTGTATCTTCCTTATCAGGCTCAAAGCCTGGTAATGCTTCAATTTGCCTTTGAGATAAAATATCTGGCTGAGTCGAAGTACCTGAAACAAATCCTGCAGCAAGACTTACAATATTCTCTATGAGTTTATAGACAAAGACAGTTGTCACAACTACCGTCCCTACAACTACAGCTGGAGCTCTATACCAAGGCCTTAGTCTAGTAGCCGCTCTATCTGCTGTATCTAGTCGCCCCTGCAATAAGCCAATTCTTGTTAAAACTTCACTGGTTCTAGTTGCTGCTTCACCACCGGAATCAATAATGAGCTCTCCCAAATTATGAACGGCAGCTTGAAGGTTACCAAGCTGGTTCCACAAAAGGGCTAAAGCTTCTTGATTAATGTCTCTTTCTGCAAAAAATCCTGGTTGGAGATCGGCCAAGTCAACAAAGTCGCTACCGTCACTTTCTGAAGAATACGAAGAGGATTCACTACCTCCATCAACAGGCACACCATCTCCTACAAGTCTATTATATCTAGTTTGTTGGTCAGCATTTTCGGTGTAATTAATACGCATAAAGAATCATCTCCATAAAGAAAGTAGTAAAATAACGTTAATCTGGGAAATTTAAGGAGATAGTTTAGGAGATGTTAAATATAAAATTCAAAGTTATTTCCAATTAATTTCCAAACCTCTGTAGGTTGTGAAATAATAGAAACAGATTGATCAAAATGAGGGGCTATTGCGTATTCAAACTGTTGTTCGTTTGAATCAGCAGAAAGATCTTTGACATGATCTAAAAAGTCATAGTAATAAAACCTAAAGAGCATATCAATCTCCTTGAGCTCTAACTTCTTATTCACCGCCATCTTCAAAAGAGTGGTGCGAAGCTTCATCCATTTAATTTCTTCATCTTTGTAAGAAAACATTCTCATAGAAGCTGCATCTTTTTCGATGTCTATTTTTTGAATATTTTCAGCTGTGATTTTAGAAAAAGGAACATTTAGATAATGAGACTCCCAGTTTAAATCACTAGGGATATAAAACATAATTAGATCGTGATCTATAGGGATTAGTTGACACACATCATTTTGTTTTGTGATCAAAAGATTTCCCATATTGCGATCGCTATTTCCAAGGCGAATATCTAGCATGCGAACATGATGAAGTTGCTCAATAAGATTTGTCTTCTCACTTATATTTTCAGTTTTAATTTGATGTTCTCTAACCATTTTAGTGTTTGTTGCCCACTTTTGGACAACAACAGTTCCATATTCTGGGATAAAGACCTCTGTAGCAGGTGGAACTTTAGCAAAGTGATTATAGTCAAAAGCATAAGCTAAAAGCTCATTTTTGCTTTTTATAATCCCAACGCTTCTCCCCTCTTTATCTAATATAATCACTCTCTTTTGAGTACCGTGTTTAGCCACATCAAAAGAGTAGCCCTGATCGAGCACTTGAGTAAGTTGCCTTTTAAAATCTTTCTGGGCATCTTGGCCAAATAATGCGCTATATGCTTTGAGGTGATTAGAGTGAGTCAGAAATTCTATCTTAGGCATTGGATGCTGCTCTTTGTAGAGCTCAAGAATTTGGGCGACCATTTGTTTGGACTTTCCCTGATATTCTTTAAAGCCTCTTTCATCGGAATCTTCTTGTTGATATATGAATGCCCAATTCGGTTGGTCTACGTTGATTAATGATTTAGCAGCACTTATATGCGCTAGATCAATGGGATAATCTGGTCCAATGAGCTCACTCATAAGATCAAATTTTCCTGCATTAATACATACAAGTAAGATATCCTTTCCTTGTTGGTAACAATCTGTTGCCCCAAGATGATATAGCTTTATAGCTAGACCGTATTCATTAAGCTCAATAGCCTTGTGGTAGGCTTTATTCATTTCAGCTTCACATAGAGCTCCTGAGTTGAGCAGACATTCTTCAAGAGTTGCATCGTTATCTTTAAGATAGCTGAAGAGCTTTTTAACTTTAGCATTTTGAATTAAAGGAGCGCACTTACTCCTATTTTTGGGCTTTAGGCGAATATCTCCAAAATAAGCAATCGATACAATAGAGGCTATTGTCATTATACCGACTATAATTTTTAAAGAAATTTTTTGCTTCATAAGACTTAAGATTTATGCTCTATTTATTCCAAACCAATAGCATAGTAAAACAATGTTAATATCTTGCAAAGATCCAATATAAAATAACCCTTTTTACAGAACAAGGTTAATCAATTGGGTTCCAGCTAGTTACCCTTATATAATCAACATATTCTTTATTACCATCAAACAACTGATGATCTTGAAGCTTTTTCATATGCCCTTGGAAAGCCCCAAAGCTTGGCCACCTATGCAAAGCAAGCAGTATTTCAGGATCTTCCTGAGAGGAAAAGAGCTCCATACCAAGCACTGTTGGGTCATCAAAAGCTCCTTTAAGTAGCTCTAGGCATTCTTTTGCTTTTCCTTCAACTGTTTGAAGGGTAAGCAAGGACATAAACTCAGATTTTGGCACGGATAGTCCTCTTAATTATATTGGTGCATTAGGGTGAAGTATTTTCTATGAATTGTCAAATTAATTATTGAGGCTTGATCATCTTCTTAGGATCCACAATACGATCAAATTCTTCCTCAGATAAGATTTTAAGCTCTAAGGCAGCCTCTTTCAAAGACTTATTTTCAGCGTGGGCTTTTTTGACAATTTTAGTGGCGTTGTCATAACCAATCTCTGCATTGAGAACAGTAGCTAGCATTAATGATCGATCAACATTACTTTGAAGGACCTCTTTGTTCGGCTCAATCCCCTTAAGGCATTTGTCAGTAAAGTTTCTCATTCCATCGGCTAGAAGCTCAACAGATTGAAGGAGATTAAAAATCATCACTGGCCTATTAGAGTTCACTTCAAAATTACTTTGAGAGTTAGCAAGTGTAATACTCAAATCATTACCAATAACTTGAGCACAAACCATAAGCATAGCTTCACATTGCGTAGGGTTGACTTTACCTGGCATAATAGAAGATCCTGGCTCATTTGCTGGAAGTGTAACTTCTCCAAGGCCACAGCGTGGACCTGAGGAGAGCCAGCGAAGATCATTAATAATCTTAATTAGCGCCATAGTTAGCTGTTTAAGAGATCCACTAAGCCCAACAATGGCATCAGAACACGCTATAGACTCAAATTTATTGGGAGCTGAGACAAATGGCAGCCGAGTCTCTTTTGCTATCTCCTTGGCCATCTTCTCGGCAAATTCAGGATGAGCATTTAGCCCTGTACCTACTGCGGTTCCTCCAATAGCAAGCTCTGATATCAGCGGAAGAGTTTGTTTGATGGCAATAGATGCATTTCGAAGCTTGGTGGCATACCCTGAAAACTCCTGACCAAGAGTAAGTGGTGCTGCGTCCATAAGATGGGTTCGACCTATTTTCATAAGATCTACATACTCATCAGCCTTTGTTTGCATCTCCTTTTCAAAGTAATTTAGGCTTGGCAAAAGTGAATTCTGGACCATTGTATAGGCTGAAATATGCATTGCTGTCGGAAAGGTGTCATTGGATGACTGAGACTTATTGACATCGTCATTAGGATGGACAGGATCTTTGGAGCCCATTTGGCCACCCAATATATCAATGGCTCGATTGGAAATCACTTCATTGACATTCATGTGGGTTTGAGTGCCAGAACCAGTCTGCCAGACGATAAGAGGAAAGTGGTCGTCTAATTTACCTTCAAGAATCTCATCAGCAACTTGAACAATAGCCTTCTCTTTTTCTTTATCTAAAAGATTTAACTCGCAATTGACAATCGCTGCAGACTTTTTGATAATGGCGTATGCATAAATAACTTCTATAGGCATGCGGTTTAAAGCATTTTTGCCTATAGAGAAGTTTTGCAGAGACCTTTGAGTTTGAGCCCCCCAGTATTTATCATTAGGGACTTCGATCTTGCCGATGCTGTCTTTTTCACTTCGCATCTCCAAAAGTGTGCCTCCTTATCTGCTCACTTAGAACAATAGCAGTGCAAAGACGAAGGCAAAGAGTGAGAAAGACTCTACTATCCCTAAGGCTGTAAAGGTTTTACCTAATATTGCAGGCTGCTTTGCTGCCGCTTGCATCCCCGTCGCCGCACACTTCCCTTGATATATGGAAGAGACCATTAATGCCAACCCAGAAAATATTCCAATACCCAAAGCGTTTTCAGCAGAAAGTCTTCCTTCTTTAATCGCTCCAGACATCAAGATCATCAAAACAAAGCCATAAATAGACTGACTAGCAGGTGCTGCTGTCATTCCAATAAAGGCTCCATGTCCTTCTTCTACCCTTGCCATGACTGCGTGTGAGGCCATGCTAGCTATTCCACAACCTATTGAGCTGCCAATACATCCAAGTCCAAGAGCTATTGCAGGCCCCATTTGTGTATAATCCATTTATATTTTGCTCCATTTTACTTAAATAATTTTAATAATGCTAAGGGTCTATGTCTTTTTCCTCCACCCTCAAAAGAGTAGTGGTACCACTCAATAAAGTTCAAACGAAGACCGTGAATCACACCCCCCATAATGGAGAGAGAAAGGTTCAGAGTATGCCCAGCCAAAATCACGAAGACTCCTAGAACAATATTCATATCCATTCCAAACCCGTTAAAGGTGTTGGCTACAATGGAGCCAGCTAGGGCTAAGGCATAGAGACGTAAGTATGATAAGACATCAGCAAAAACTTCTATTAGTCTCATTAATTCTTTAATTCCCGAGAGTTTTCTCTCCTGGATAATGGCTAAGGCTATAGCAGATATTATTCCAAAATAGAGAATATAGGGTCCTATTACCTTTGCAAATAAGCGCGAGATCCCAAAGCCATAATGAATAACTGATGAAGCTTTTAGAATTTCAGGGAAGTACAAGTACGCCCCTAGTAAAAATAATATCCACCCAGCTCCAGACCATGTGCGCCTCAGATCTCGCAGCATACTCGTTATTAAGTGTATAACCCCGATAAAGAGAGCGAGCTCTAGCATGATATTATTTACAAAATCTTCGTAGATGACATACACCGTTTTATTATCCTTATCAACTTTAGCCTGAGTCAAAAGCTCATAAGGCATCTTAAAGTTTTTAAGATGCGGCATCTGCTTGGTATAATCTTGGAAGGTCTCATCGTTTTTCTTCATGTGATAGTTTAATTTGACTTCGACAAGTTTTGTTAAAGGAGAGTAGCGCTTAATAGGATTTTTCAAATCAATTCCAATACCAAAAAATGAACTTACGGCAAGTCCCCATATTATGCACGAGACAGCCAAGATTCCAATGAGCGAGTTGAATCGCCTCAAAAGAGGAGAAGGCTCTTTAACCTTCCAACGCATTAAGAAGAATAGAATGAGGAAAACAAAACCATACCCACCGTCTCCGACAATAAACGCGAAAAAGAAAGCAAAGGCCCAGATTACCCATGTGGAAGGATCCTTATCAGTATTTGCTGGAGTATCGTAGACATAAACTAAATCTTCTCCAATCCTACCGGTTCCCGTGTTCTCAAGATGTGTAGGCATAACCTCATCTTCATCTACTTTGATCTCTGTCATGTAAATGGAGAAGTTCTCTAAGAGCTTCTCTACATCTTTGATGTGGTCTACTGAAATCCAACCTTCTACTGAAAAGAAAGTCTCCTGCCAGTGGTGCTCTACAAAGTTTGCATTGACTTTGAGGTAATGAGCATTAAATTCATGAATAACAGCCTGTTTAATGAGTGTTTTGAAAGCAACAAGTTCTTTGATGCGATTCTCATGCTGATGAATCTCTGTGTTGATATTTTTTCTTCTATGAATAAGTTCATCAACAGAATGCTCTACAATCATTTCGACCATGTAGTCATAAGATCTTTTCTCTTTGGAGATAGAGACGAAGTAGTGCAGATCATGATCTTTGCCAATATAAACAAGCTCTGAATCCTCAGGCACTTTTTTCTCGTTTTTTGCAAAGAAAAATTGAATTGAGCGCTTTCCTTCTTTTTGAACAAAATCAAGATCCTTTATTGAAAAACTACCAAAGACTGTAACCCTAGAAATTTCTTGCTCTACGTGATGAAGCTCTTCATGGAGCAACTCAATTTGTTCATCTCTTGAGTTAATTTCAGTTGCGATATTGATAGCTTCTTTCACATTTTCAAAAGTAGACTGGCGCCTTGGTGGCATTTTACGAATCGCTTTAAGAGCTTTATTCATCATTCGAACAGGCTCTGGAACAATGTCAAATTTATGACCGCTATGATCTACAAATTCAACCACACCCAAAGCTTGAGCTTCTTTAAAGAATATTTCTTTCTGCTGCTCAGATCCGAAGAAAAGATATTTTTTTAAGTCTATGCGCATGCAGCTAACCTATTTTGCTCAATTTTATTCTTTGCCACTTTTGCTTGGGCAACAGCTGCAAGCTGTTGATCGCCCAAAAAGACTTTGATTTTTTTAATGTTCGCAATGGATCGAGGAATCAAAATCTTTTCAAATAAGTTCACACGAATGGAGACTTCTCGCAATTCTTTTTGAAGTAAGTCGACCTTTTCACGTTCGATAATTAGCTGTTGGTTCACTTCAATTAATTTATGTAATCCATCAATTGCTGCGTCCATCCAAATCGGTGAATCTAAAAGGTGGTACTTTAAGGGATGAAAAGTTACCCCATCGAACACAGGTATCTCTACTCCTGCTATATTCTCATAGTGCTTGTTAATTTGATCAATCTGCACGGTCTGCTCAAGCGATGGAAAATCCATGATAGGAAAAAGTCGAACATACTCTTCTACATCTTCGTAGATTTCATTGCGCTTTCCCTCTACCTCGGCAAGAACAGCTTTAGCATTTTGTACTTCTGCTTGCAGAAGTGCTTTTTTAAGTTGCAAGGTCGGCAAATAACGCTGCAGCTGTTTAAGCTTTGTTTGCTGCGCCCTCAATTCATTTTTAGTCAGTTTGACTTCAGCCATTTGCACCTTTATTTGTTGGCCAGTAGCTATCAACTAGCTTTTGCTTGATCCCAACCTCATCTGCGCCAAAGCAATCTGACAGGATCTGCCACCCTAAATTTAGGGCATCATCAATAGGAAGGTTTACTTCCAAGTTCATCATCTTCTCTTCAAAAAGAGTAGAGTAATTTAATAACTTTTCATCCCATTTGGAGAGTTTGAAACCCATTGCTTGACGCTCTTTTGCTTTTTTAGAATCAGCATATAAACGAATCATATTGTTAGCTAGATCTCCATGATCTTCACGTGTTACTTTCCCGATAACCTGCTGCTTGAGCCTTGATAGCGAACCAAAAGGATCAATCCTTCCACCATGAAGATAAAATTGACCTTCAGTAATATAGCCTGTGTTGTCAGGAATTGGGTGAGTAACATCATCTCCTGGCATAGTTGTAACAGCAATTAGAGTAATCGATCCACTATCTTGAATATCTACAGCTTTTTCATATCTTGATGCGAGGTCTGAGTAAAGAGAACCAGGATACCCACGATTGGAGGGGATCTGGTCCATCGTAATGGCAATTTCTTTGAGGGCATCAGCAAAAGCTGTCATATCGGTAAGCAAGACTAGTACATTTTTATTTTGCATGGCAAAACGCTCTGCACATGCTAGGGCCATATCGGGAACAAGTACACATTCAACAATAGGATCCGTTGCTCTATGAGCAAACATTATGGTACGGTTTAGCGTACCGGACTGCTCAGCATTTTCAATAAAAGCCTGGTAGTTATCAAAGGTAAGTCCCATTCCTCCAATAATAACAATGTCAGCATCTGTCTGGTTGGCAATACGCATCAATAGCTGATTGTAGGGCTCTCCAGCTACAGAAAAGATAGGTATCTTTTGAGATTTTACAAGGCAGTTGAAAACATCGATCATCGGAATGTTTGTACGCACCATTTCTTTTGGAACAATTCTTCTTGCTGGATTAAATGAAGGGTTACCAATGGTAATCTCTTCACCCGCAATTTGAGCCCCTCCATCGATGGGCTCACCTGCACCATTGAGCCTACGGCCTAATAGTTGATCTCCATAAATTGCTGTCATCTCTTTTTTCAAAAAAATGACTTTATCTCCAGTGTTAATCCCCCTTGTTCCCCCAAAAACCTGAAGTGTGGACTGATCACCCTCAAATCTTAAAACTGAAGCAAGCGTTACCGTTCCATCTTTTCTTTCAATTCTAGCAAGTTCTCCCAAAACAGCATCTTTTGCAGTTACTGTAATTAGGTTTCCACGCATGTTATTTATTCGGTCATGGACAATTTTCATTACGATGCCACTCCTTGTTTTTCCGCTTCATCGAGATGATGCCTAATATCTGCCATTATCTGATTGTACTTCTCTGACTCAAATTCGGTAAAGTTAAGGTTTTTAAGATTATTTTGGAGTTTTAAAAAATATCCTCTGGCCTCATCATGCGTACTGAATTCAAAAGGTGTTTCAAATATTTCAGAGATCAATTTAAATAAAATAAGCTGTCTGTTTAAGGGGCAGAATGAATCTTCGACATCAAAGGCATTCTGTTGAAGGTAGCTAAAGTCATAGAGTTCGCCCTTTAAGTAGACAATAAAATCTTCTATCGCCGTGCCTTCCTCTCCGATAACTTCCATCCGCTTACCTATTTCGTCTCCCTCTAGCAAAGTACGATCAGCTTGATAGACCTTCTGTGACCACCCTGAAAATTCAGCTTCTAAATCGCTGTTGACGATGTCTACGTATTTAGACCATGACATCAGGGGATCGATTGCAGGATATCTACGCGCATCTGATCGAGCACGAGAAAGACCCAAAAATGCTCCAACTACTGCAAGTGTTGCTTGCGTAACAGGCTCTTCGAAGTTTCCTCCTGCAGGAGAAACAGCTCCGCCAATGGTAATAGTTCCTACTTTATCCCCCTCCACTTCTAATGCACCTGCTCGCTCATAAAAAGCGGCTATTCTCGATGCTAGATAGGCTGGAAATGCCTCTTCACCAGGAATCTCTTCTAATCGCCCCGACATTTCACGAAGAGCCTGAGCCCAGCGTGATGTAGAGTCTGCTAATAGAAGGACATTTAAACCCATCTGTCTGTAGTATTCAGCAATGGTCACTCCCAAATAAATTGAAGATTCACGCGCTGCAACTGGCATTGAAGATGTATTACAAATAATGACTGTTCTCTCCATGAGGGCCCCGTCACTATTGGGGTCATCTAAGTGCGGAAACTCTTTTAAGATCTCCACAACTTCTCCTGCACGCTCTCCACAGGCTGCTACAACAACGATATCTACTTTTGAAAACTTTGATAAATGGTGTTGAAGAACTGTCTTCCCTGCACCAAAAGGGCCTGGAGTACAAAAAGTCCCTCCCTGAACAAGAGGAAATTGAGTATCCACGATACGCAACCCACAACTCATCATTTTAGAAGCTTTAATTTTTTTCCCTTGGATCAGAGCGTTTTTGACCGGCCATTTTTGAACCATAGTAAAACTAAGTTTATTACCATGCTCATCTTTTCCTTTGGCTACAACATGATCAACATTATATTTCCCTGCAGTTGTTACCTCTGTGAGTGTAACTTTTCCATAGAAAGAAAATGGAACCATAATACGATGCTCAAAATGAGTTTCTTGAGTTGTACCTAGAGTACCCCCCCTAATTAATTCATCTCCAACTTTTGCAACAGGCTTGTAGTCCCACTCTTTTTTTCTATCAATTGCAGGGATATAAACACCACGAGTAAGGAAAAGACCTGTCTCTTGTGCTAATTTCTCCAATGGATTTTGAAGGCCATCTACAACGCATTGAAGTAGTCCTGGTCCGAGTTCTGCTTCGAGTAAGTCTCCATGAAAATGAACCTTGGTTCCCAGACCAATACCTCGCGTATCTTCATACACCTGGAGTTTGGCTTCATCACCTACGATCTCAATAACTTCAGCCTTAAGGTTCTGGTGTCCTACTTCAATCATAGCAACTTCACCCTGGCGAATATTACCTTCAAAGCGCACCTGCAATAGGTTCCCGAAAGCTTTTACCACTGCCCCTGTTGTATTTTGTGTCATACTTGCTGTTCCTTCATTATGTTCTCTACAATGATCATTCCTTGATCGTGATTGAGCTTTAACCAATTTTCAACGATGATCAGCTGAGACAGATAACATAAAATGTTATCTACTGAAAAGCTCCCTCCCTCGACTAAGGTTGGTATTTTCTTTAGCCTCCACTGACATACTTCCCAATGTAACTTCAAAGGTTCAAACTTAAATTCATCGTATATCTTTTTTAATTCTTCGTATCCTTCTGGGGGGATAAATTCGTTGTGATCTTTTTGAGCCACGATAAGTTCTACACACTCTTCATGAGGATCTTCATACTGCAACTCCCAAGTCAAATCCCTTTTAAATGTTTTTGTTCTCATCGCCATGATGACAAAACGCCAGGTTCGTTCAAAGATCAAAAAGTTTTTTAAAAAATGCTTCGACTGTGTGATTTCTTCTTCATAAAATTGCGATAATAGTTTTGGGAAAAAATCTAGTCTCTCTTCAATAGACTCGTGCTGTCTTAAAAATTCAAAAACATAGTCTGGAAACCCTTCCTCTAAAAGAAGGTGTGTCTCAAGCTCTTTACTTGTATAGTTACCGTGAGGGTCAAGGTCTTTCCGCTGCCACAAAGGGCGCAAGTTTTGGATGTCAATATAGCGGCGAATAGCCTGCATCTTTTTAAGGTCAGCATCATTGAGGTTCTGCTTGCATAGCTGATTGAATTCCCATAAGGGAATATCAGGAGTACTCCCAAGCGTGAGAGAAGTAGGAAGCAGAGAAGCTAAAAAATAATAGCGAATCACCCGAAGACATTACCTAATTATACATTTTTAAATAAAATTTCCCTGAAAGAGTCGCGAAGAAAACTTCCCATAAGCTCTTTGAGAGATTGCTGAGAAATATCAATAGTCACTCTTTGATCTTTAATAGACACTTTCGCCCCTTTAGAGATCGATTCCATTGAAATTTCACCCTTTTTAATTTTCTCTGCTGCTTGCGCAACTAAGCTCTTACTGACCTCTTCTGAGCTGATAGAGTCAGCTAGAGCAATAGTCAGATTGGAATTCAAGCCATCTTTTTCAACTGCGTTGACAACTGCCGCGACAAGCTTTGCTACAAGCTCCCCCTTTTCCATTGCAGCAGATGCAAACTCTGTAAGTTGATCGTCAAAAAGATGATCCTGAATTTTTTCTCTAAGCTGATTAAACGCTTGCTTTGAGCCGAGATCCATAGAACTTACAAAAAGTTTCCTCTCCTGTTCTACTTTCCCGTGAGCATCGTCGATGATGTGTTTGGCTTCAGCACTAGCATGATCTATAATCTTTTGACCCTCTTGCTTCGCATTTTCAACAATTTGCCCTGCTTCACTTTGAGCTGGCTCCAATGTTTCCTTGCGCAAGATTTCACAAATCTCACCTAATTTACTTTTACCTTTCTCTAGTGTATCCATTTTTTATCTCTGGAGTAACTTCTTAATTAAATTGGACGAGATTATCAATAAAAATGCCAAATTTTTCAATAAAAAAAATATGATAGAGCTCTTCTTTATTTGTATTTTGCTATTTTTCATTTCAATTCAAAAAATGAGTAAAAAATAATAGGTTTTTTTATAGTTATCGCCTACACTTTTTAAAGAAGAAATTTCAATGCTGTCCTTTGGAGGGAATTATGAATGGATTATCAGTTAGCGCACCCTATACAAACATACACAGTTCAGGAACTCTATCTCCTGAGTTTGAGAGTTTACTTTCAAATTGCCCACAAGCTCTAGGGCACGCAACTCAAATCATCGGGATGGCAAAAATGAATGCTGGGGCATTTAGAGAAGAAATTCTTGGGAACTATGATACAAGAGTTGACGCTGCAAATACTTTTGATCCAGATACGCGAACTAATCGGCTAGCACAAGTCTTGCTTTCCACCCTCTTATCTTACCAAGGTGTCCAATCTAATCTTGACAACTACTGCACAGACCCAAACCCTGGTTTCATCATGAATACACTCTCGGCAGGGAGTTATGTCGTCAGCACTGCCTTCTCACCCCTTACAAGGTTGGCTAGCTGGATATTAAGTTTTGTTAAGGATCCTGCACCAGATCTGATTGATTGCAATTCTAGCCCTACAACAATAGACCGTGAAGCCTTTACTTTTTGCGGTGCAGCGAGAGCCTTCTTTGCAGAAACTGAAGTGAATAAACTCAAAGATCGCTGCAAAACTGTATTGAAAGCAGGTATTGAGCCTGTAGCATCAAAATACATGGAAAATTTAGGAACTTTTTTACTTGCCGCAGAAAAAGGCAATGTAAACCTTTCTTTCAATCCTGCAAACGTGCGCAAAGACTGGGACAACAGATTTAAAGGGACTTTTTGCGACTCCAATCCTAGCAGTACTTTTTGCACAGATGCAGCGCCAAAGCATCCAAGCAACGTAGGAGAATGGCAAAAAACAGTTTTGGGCATCATAAGCCAAAGGATTCCATCAAAAGTTTTAGATGAAATTCAAGAGGCTCTAATTCCACCTACTGAAACTAACATTCAACTTGATCTTGAAGGCAGAGAAGACCTTTAGAAACTGCTAACGAAGATTTTCTATGACGGGTGAAGTAACTACTGGCACAACATTACCACAGTGGAGCAACTTGCCCACGATTCCTGAATGTTGGCCTCTTCAAAATCTATATCAAAACGTTTTAAAAATCCAAGGAGGCACCTCTGAGAAACTTAATGCTCTTCTTGATAAAGTCGTTTCTCAAAGATTACACAATTCAACTGATCATAGTGGAGTTCTCAATGAGCTAGTCTTTAGCCTAGCAAAGCTTGCACTAAACGTTGCAAACGTTGCAGACATTCTTATTTCTTCAATGGAAAAGTATGAGTACCCTGAAGGAAAAACATTTAAGAACAATGTGTACGATTATATCTTTTGGCAGCATCATGAAAATGTTCTTCCTAGATGTGATTTTAAACTCGACAAACCTCTCAATAGAGAAAGGTTTGTCGTTTGCAAACAAATGATCAACTATTTTGCAGAGCTCATTTCCACAGAGATTTTTAGAATGTGCCCGCCACATGTTTCTGATCTAAGTCAATTACCTTTCAAAGTTCAAAATTTTGGCTCTTACTTAGTTTATTCAGAGGATTCACATACTAAGACCTCTGGTCGACATTTTAATTCGTGGGAAATTCGAAAATATTGGGAGATACATATGAGAGAAAATTTCTGCACACAATCCGAAAATACTTATTGGAGAAATACACTTTGTTCAGGTGAACTTCCTGAAGAGACGTCTCCTGAAAGCTTAGTGCACTGGAAAACTAAGGTATACCCTGGTGCTTATAAGCAGGGAGATGTTTATTCATCTATTACTGCAACTGAAATTGATAGTGAGCTTTCAAGACAAAATGCTGCTCAGCACTCTCACAAGAAAAAAGCTTTTCAAATGCAAGCACATTTCCGTGAAGAATTAACAAGTGCTGCTAACAACCTTAACCATGCAAGGACTGTTTCTGCTAAGATAATAACAATTTTCGATAAGATGTTTGTGCTAAAAACGTTAAAGGAAACTTATGATGAAAAGCGTTCTTTAGATAATTGGAAAGTGATTCAAAATCACGCTCGCGCTATGCAAGCTTTTCTTGCTGAACATGGCCTTGAAAATCAATATCCAGATATTGAATATGAGATTCAGCTCGTTTTTCGAATCATTAAACCAAAGCAAAATATTGAACTTTGAATTGAATCATTGAAAAATATCAACGTCTCAATATAAACTTAGTTTAAACAAAAGTTGTTCATGGATACCACTAAAAAGAGAAATGCCAATTTAGAGTTCAAGTGCCGCAAGTGTGGTTTCCCTGTGCACTTCTCTGTTTTAGAAAACCAAAACCTATCTAAAACTATCAAATGCGAAAAGTGCGAGAAAAAATATGTACTAGGCGCTCAAATTTTAGAGCAGCTTAAGCAATTTGAAGCCTTATGTAGGCAAATCCAAGAATCAAAAAGCATCTTCGGTCAAGCTGCCATCGCCATTGATGTTGGCCCACATCAAGTTAAAATCCCCTTCCAACTTCTCTTGACAAGGCTAAGCTCTGTCTTAGAACTTAATGTAGGTGGAGAAAAAACTTCCATTGGCTTTCGAGTAAACACACTCAATGGCCTTTCACTGAGCAATTAGAAATTGCCATCATAAGATCTAGCCAATAAATGGCTCCATGATATAATAAAAAAATATTCAATTAATATCTTTTAGAGGAACGTATGGCTAATAAATTAGAAAAACTTAAAGAAATGACAACTGTTGTGGCAGATACGGGAGACTTCAACTCTATAAAAAAATATCAGCCAACTGATGCGACAACGAATCCTTCACTTATTTTTAAAGCCGCCACCGAACAAATGGAATATCAAAGCCTTGTAGAAGAAGCCATCCATTATGGCCAATCTCAAGCACAAGATTTCGAATCTCAAAAGTCTCATATTATTGACAAACTGATGGTCAACTTTGGTAGTGAAATTTTAAAAATTGTCCCACGTAGAGTTTCTACTGAAGTAGATGCACGCTTATCTTTTGATATCCAAGGCAGCATTGATAAAGCTCATAAGCTAATTTCCCTGTACGAGAAAGCAGGAATTGACCGAAAACGAATCCTAATAAAATTGGCTTCGACCTGGGAAGGGATAAAAGCTGCAGAGCAGCTTGAAAAAGAAGGGATTCACTGCAACATGACCCTATTGTTTTGCATGCCTCAAGCCGTCTGCGCAGCAGAGGCTGGTGCGACACTTATCTCTCCTTTTGTAGGCCGCATTTTAGACTGGTATAAGAAAAGCGAAAACAAAGAAAGTTACCCACCTACAGAAGATCCTGGAGTATTGTCTGTAACTGAAATCTTCAACTACTACAAAAAGTTTGGCTATAATACAGAAATTATGGGTGCAAGCTTTCGCAATGTAGATGAGATTATTGAACTGGCTGGCTGTGATCTTTTAACTATTGCCCCTAAATACCTAGAAGAGCTTCAAAATGCAGAGGGAGACCTTGTGCAGAAGCTGCATGCTGAAAAGGCAAAAGAAACCGACATCAAAAAGATCTCATATGATGAAAAAGCTTTCCGATTTGCCCTCAATGACAATCCAATGGGCATTGAGAAATTAGCAGAAGGTATTCGCAAGTTTACAGCTGATTTGATCAAGCTTGAAAAATTCATTCACGAAAAAATTCAGAAAGGATAATGGTAGACTTCTCTAATTTTAGGCGCACTTTCAAAGAAGATGAAATCACCATTACTAAAAAGGATTTGCCTAAAGATCCCCTAGATCTTTGCACTTCTTGGTTTTCAGAGGTTAAGGAAAAGCAGATTCTTGATGGAAATGCAATGACTCTTTCTACCTCTTCTAAGGAAGGCCGCGTAACAGCACGTACTGTTTTACTCAAATACCTAGACAAGGGTGGTTTTGTTTTCTTTAGCAACTATGAAAGTCGAAAAGGGCTTGATATTAGCGAGAATCCAAATGCTGCTCTGACATTTTATTGGGCCATGCTAAATAGGCAGATTTCCATTGTGGGACAAGTCAAAAAACTTGAGGCGAAGGAGTCGGAAAAATACTTTTATTCAAGACCAAGATTAAACCAACTTCTTGCGCTTTCTTCAAAGCAAGATCAGGAAATTCAGTCTCTTAAAGAGATCGTCGAAAAAATTGAAGAGTTTGATTCAAAATACAAAGGCAAAGAGCTTCCCATACCAGAATATTGGGGTGGTTTTTTACTTAAGCCTACTCAAATTGAATTCTGGCAGGGCGGGCAAGGGCGCCTGAACATACGCTACTGCTACTTCCTAGAAAAAGGAGAGTGGGTCATCAAGCAACTTTCTCCATAACAAAAAAATGCCCCAACAAAAATTTGTGAGGGCATTTATCTAGGTAAGTTTCTTAATT
>JAAZZY010000022.1 GCA_014239035.1 Chlamydiia bacterium | reverse complement strand
TAAAGGATCAGTGGCAATTATCTATGCCTCAAAGCTCCTTTGAAATCAAAAAAGAAGGGCTCCTTGAGGGAGATGTTTACTTTGACCCAAAAAATCCAAACTATAGCTTTGCCCTAAAACTCAAAAAGGATTCCTATAATTTGGCAGGTCATGATTATTACTTGGATAAGTGTAGACTTGACTACGGGCCACTTGGTCTAAAAGTTGCCGCCCAAACGTCTTTTGAAAATAAACCGTACTGGTTTAACTATTCCAAAGAGAGCTTCAAGCAAGACGCTTTTACTCTTACAGCGCATGACCATGATCCAATACAAAATTTAGATAGAAAATTAAAAATAGAGTGCCAAGAAGAGGCAGGCTCTATGATTGTTAAAAGTATTAAGGGCTCGATTGCTGGACTTAGATGGGATTTTGTGCACAGACCAGAAAAAGATACACCTGATTCTAATGCTTTAATGGGGCAGCTTCAAATGCACGGAGAAGAGCTTATTGATGCCTTGCCTGAAAATATTGGATCGAAATTGAAAAGCTTAGATCTTGGCAAAGGATATTTCTTAACAGGGCAGTTAACACTTCCTAAAAACAACTTTAAAAAATTTTTATTCGAGGGACTTTTTGGTGGCCAGAGCTTTGATCTACTCGGGTTTGAGTTTAAAAGCCTATCTTCAATCATTAGCTGCACAAAAGATCAGGTTAAAATCAAAGATTTTAAACTAAGTGACCTGTCAGGTGAGCTTTGCATGGATTCAGTCAATGTTGATAAAAGCCTATTTTCTATCCCCAAAATTAGCCTTAAGGACTTTAAGCCCTCCCTTCTTCATCGCTCCAATCAGGGGCCTGTAAAACATAAACCCCTAATTATCGATGAATTTGAGGTTTCTAATCTTAAGGGGGACTTCAACAATTTAGATACCGTTAAAGGGGATGGCTATTTCACATTCCAAAAATCTTTAAAAAAACAAGCAAGCTTGCTTGATATTCCGGTTCACTTAATTACTAAACTGGGCCTAGATCTTACGATGCTAAACCCCGTTGAGGGAAAAGTGATGTTTATGTTCAAAGATCAGAAAATTATCTTAACCAAACTTATTGATGTTTACAGCCACGACCGTCGCTGCCACTTTACCTTAGCTAAGCAACCAGACCTTTCCTATATGGACTTTGATGGAAGTCTCAATATCAAAATTAAAATGAAACAATATGTTTTATTAAAAATAACAGAGCCTTTTATCATATCTGTACGTGGTTCATGCGCAGCTCCACGCTATTCATTTATGAGGAAGAAAGTTGTTGTGGACGTACCTGAGAAGTCTCCTTTATAAACCTCTTTGTGAGAGGTGCAAAAAGCCTTTAAAAAACTTAAGAATATTTTGTGAGGACTGTCAGACTCAGTGCTACTACTCGCTTGCTCATTCAAAAAACTTTTGGAGCATAAAAGAGGGGATGCTTGTTCTCTCACTTGATAAAGAGCCTCATCTAAAACGAATGTATAACCTTGCTCAAAATCCGCGCTCTACGTTTGTCATTGAAGGGCTCACAGCTCTTATTGCGTTAGTGCTAAGCTTACCTGAAATGCCAAAAATTATAGGGGTGGTTGAAACTTCACTTTTTTCTAAAAAAAAACTAAATAACCACTTTTTTAATTTTATCAAGAAAACTTGGAAAATTGAGGTTCAAAAGCTTAATGGGCAAAAGCGCATAAAAAAAGAAATCTTATTTTTTATGCTCAAAGAATAAAGAGACTAAGTTTATAGAGATAACTATGAGAAAAAAATGTTCTAAAGAAGTTTTCTTATATTTCTTAAAAGTCTATTAAGTAGTAAATTTATGTTTATTTAAAGGCACCTCTCATGCTTAAATCCCTTAAAAAGCTAATTGTTTTAACATACATCTTAACTCTACTTTTCTTACCGAAAGCGTTAGCAGCACAGTCTGCTCCGTATGCCATCATTGGGGGGCAAGAGAATGTGGTTGGCGGAGACGGGCCTTCCTACGCCGCGATAGTTTCTTTAGAGGGTGCAGATCAGTACGTAGCAACAAAACTTACTGGCGCAGTTTCACAAGGAAATGGATTCATCAATAGTGTTGCGATCAACTCATTTGGCTCTGGTATCATTGGGGGCGATGAGACTCGAACCGGTGGGTTTGGAACAGGCAATCCCTACACCGTAATCGTCTCTCCATCAGGAGTAGCGAGAAGACTAACAGGCCAAATTCCAAACCCCGCTTTAACTGGAACTATCTTTAGTGTTGCGATCAACTCATCTGGTGCTAGTATCATTGGGGGGCAAGATAATACTACTAGACTCTACCAAGCACTCGTTTCTCCTGCAGGTGTTGCCACAAGACTTACAGGTGGAGCCAATCTTCCAATAGGAACTGGACTGATCAATAGCGTTGCGATCAACGATTCTGGCTCTGGTATCATTGGGGGGCAAGAGAATACTAATAGAGCCTACCAAGCACTTGTTTCTCAGGAAGGTGTTGCAAGAAGACTTACAGGTGGAGTCAATCTTCCAACAGGAAATGGATTTATCAATAGTGTTGCGATTAACTCATCTGGCGTCGGTATCATTGGGGGGCAAGAGAATAATACTAGACCCTATCAAGCACTCGTTTCTCGTGAAGGTGTGGCGAGAAGACTAACAGGCCAAATTCCAAACTCCGCAGCAAATGGATTTATCAATAGTGTAGCGATCAATTCATCTGGCGCCGCTATTATTGGGGGGCAAGAGAATACTAATAGACCCTACCAAGCACTTGTTTCTCCTGAAGGTGTTGCGAGAAGACTTACGGGCCAACTTCCACAAGGAAATGGAGGTGTCAGTAGCGTTGCAATCAACGATTCTGGCTCTGCTATCATTGGGGGCGATGAGACTAGAACAGGTGGTTTTTTAACAGGCAGTCCCTACGCCGCGATAGTTTCTCCAAGAGGAATTGCAACAAGACTTACAGGTCAACTTGCACAAGGAATAGGATTGATCAGAAGCGTTGCCATTAGATCTATTGATCCTGCAAGTTTTGGTGCTGGTAATACATCCTTTGACAGTCTTTTAGCATTATCAACAGAAGTGTTAAATAAAAATCTTAACAATGCTCAAAGCCCATCGCCTAACTCTGATCCTCAAGGTGTGCAAATGGCAGCTTTAGTTGCAGATTCAGAATCTGCTAACATAAATGCTAGGGTTAACAAAATTATGGGTGAAGTGTTTTCCCAAATGACTTCTGAAAAAAGTATTGATAAAAAAAATGAAGAGCCTGTTGCATTTTGGATTTCTCCTTTTGGAATTTACTCTCGTTATAATCAAACAGGTCCTTTCCCCAAGTTAAGAAACAATGGGGTAGGAGCCCTTCTTGGTTTTGACTATCTGGGAGCTCAAGATATGATTTTTGGAGCAGGATTTGCCTATGCCTATCAGGGAGTTTCTTTTTCAGGATCTTCAAATCATACTCGATCTAATCAAGAGTTTTTAACTCTATATTGGGCAGGTTATTTCAAAAGAGTATCTGTTCAGTCATCAGTTTGGGGAGGGGTATACCAAACAAAAAATAGACGTGACACACTTGGAGTTGTGACATCAAGAGCAAACATCTATGGGTGGCTCTTTTGTCCTCATGCAAGAGTAGGGTATCCTATAGTTGTACAAAGTAAACGATGGGCTAACAAAAAAAAGAAGTCTCGTAAACAACCTAATCGTGGAACCATCTTAGAGCCTTTTGTTATGCTTGACTGGGCCAGCAACTGGCAAGGAAAGGTTAAAGAGACAGGAGATGCAGGATTTAACCTACGAATCAATCGAAAATACGTATGTATTTTGCGATCAGAAGTAGGACTTTCAGCAGGTCATTCTTTTCAATATACCAAATGCAAACTAGGGTTAGACGGTTCTCTTAGTTACGTGAATGAAGTTCCGTTTAACGGTGGAGATACTTCAGCATTTTATGAAGGTTCTATTTCAACATTCACTCTTCAGATGTTTAACAATAAAATACAAAATCTAGGTGCTGCTCGAGTAGGTGTTAAGTATGTTTCAAATAATCTAAAAGCGCCAAGTCTAGCTTTAAATTATCAAGGTGAATTAGGTTCAAATTTATTTGCCAATGCCTATTCTTTAGAGATTAAATGGAAATTTTAAATAAGTAATCGAAGATTTATTTATTAAGTAAATGATTAAGCAAATATATAGAAGTTATTGTTGCAGTATTGTATTGAGTATTATTGAAGCTTAAAGTCTCATTGTTGTAATGTCTTATTGCTTCATTTAAAATAAATGGTCCTGCAAATACTGAGCCCATCCCTAATATAGAAATAGGTAGATCCTTTTTGCTAATCTCATTTCCCCATAAGAGCTTGCCACCTAATACTACAGAAGTTGTTGTCGCTAATGTTCCTCTAGCAATGCCATGTAAAAGCTCTGTAGAAAATGTTTCTCCTCCTTCTAAAGTGTTTGAGTATTGCGAAGGATTGTAGAAGTAATTTAAAGCACCTAAAGTCCAGCTAGCGCAATTATATGCTGTTCTAAGGTAACCTTCTTTAGGCAATCTAAAACTCAGCCCAAGACCTGTAATTAGAGATAAAGCTTTTCCTAAAACACTAGATTTTGGGTTTGAAATAGCAAGAGCAGTAACAAGTGCCCCTCCAAAAAATGTATTATACTGTGCTGGTGAATAATTTAAAGCATTCGAAATCATATAATTACCCTTGTTGAAAGTGAAAAAAGAAATATATTAGTGAGAAGAAATAATTAAAGACAATAGAAACAAGAGATTAGATCCATTTCTTCTTTTTAAAGAAGATAAACATAGTCACAATAAGAATAGCCATAATAATTAATGCCACAGGATAGGACCAGGCCCAGGTCAGCTCTGGCATAAATTTAAAGTTCATACCCCAAATTCCTGTTAAGAAAGTTAAAGGGGCAAAGATGGTTGCTGCTATGGCTAGGAGCTTCATAACTTCATTGGTTTTGTGGCCAATGTTACTTAAATAAAGATCTAAGATGCCAGAAATCATATCACGGAAGGTCTCTATTGTATCAATCACCTGAATAGTGTGGTCATAAAGATCTCTTATATAAAGAGATATGTCTGTTGAGATCTGCTCAAAATCTCCTCTGTGTAGTTTAGATAGTACCTCTCTTAGGGGCCAAATACTCTTTCGCATGATAATGGTCTCGCGCTTAAGAAGGTGAATATCTCTTAATACTAGAGCATCAGTGGAGCTTATGAGCTCTTCTTCTAAGTCATCAACAGTCTCTGCAATTTTCTCGAGAACTACAAAGTAGTTATCTACCACAACGTCAATGAGAGTATACATTAAGTAGCCAGGCGATAGGCTATGTAATCTGTTTTTTCTGCTGCGGATCCGCTCTTTGATAAAAGTACTTAAATGGTGCTCTCTTTCTTGGAATGAAATAATATAATTAGGGCCTAAAATTAAGCTGATCTGCTCATTTTCAATCATAACCCTTTCATGGTCATAGTACAGGGAGCGTAAAACAATATATAAAACAGAGTCATAGGGCTCGACTTTGGGACGCTGCTCTGAGCAAATATCTTCAATCAAAAGAGGGTGGAGCTTAAAGTGGTCCTGCATTTTCTTTAAAAGAACATGAGAAGGGTGCCCATCTACGTTAATCCATACTAAGTCTCTGGATTCCAATGTTGGAATGCATTCTTCAAAGCACTGCACCTCGGTCTCCTCAAACTTATCCACCCCGCAGACCACAAGTGTTATCTTGTTGGCCTCTCTTTTCTCTTCTTCAGAGTGAGTATCGGCTTGAGGGATCGCTGAAGTATCTAAGATCTTCTTTTTAAAGAATATGCGAGGCATGAGCCTAATCCCTTCCTTTTCCCCACTTTTAGGGATAAGAAAGGTCATTTTAATTGTCAATTAGCATTTAAGATTTTATATTGCAATGTTTTAGCTATAGGTGGTTTTGGAGGGTGTGCTTTGTTTGGCGAAGTTTTAGGGCCAGCTGCGGGTCGAGTTTTACTTTTTGTTCAATGTTTTTACAGGCATGTAAAACAGTCGAGTGAGTCTTTCCAAAAGCTGATCCCAAAGTTGTTAGAGACTCATTGACGAATTCTTTGGCAAGATACATAGCCATTTGGCGAGGCAATACAATATTTTTTGATCTGCCTTTGTCTTTCAGATCACTAACTTTAACTTCAAAGGTTTGAGAAACTGCTTTTAATATAGCATCAATGGAGATGTGTTGTTCAGATGAGTGATAAAGCATCTCACCTAGAACTTCAACAACGACTTCTTCAGAGAGTTTAGTATCTAAAATATGACAGTATGCAGACAGTTTATTGATAGCCCCTTCAATCTGTCTTACATTTTGACAGATGCGCTCAGCAATGTAAAAAGCAAGGTTCTGAGGAATATTTAATCCTCTTTGCTCTGCTTTATGTTGAATGATGGCTACTCTTGTTTCTAAATCAGGCAGTGCAAGCTGTGCTACCAGTCCCCACTCCATTCTTGCAACCATACGTTCAGATAATTTTAGGTGGCTAGGGGGTTTATCACAGGTGATTACAATTTGTTTATTCTGGTTGATCAGCGCTTCAAACATATTACAAAACTCTTCTTCAAAGTTAAGGCGGTTTTGAAGGAACTGAATATCATCAACAAGTAGTACATCTAACTCCCTATAGAATCTTTTCATTTGGGCCACAGATTTATTGCGCAAATTATCCACCAAATCATTGATAAAGGCTTCCGTTGTGATGCACTGAACTCTTAAATTTTTATGGCTAGAGGCAATAGAGTGACCAATAGCATGAAGCAAATGTGTTTTTCCTAAACCTACTTTTCCATGAATAAAAAGAGGGTTAAAAGTTCTAGATGGGTTATGGGCAATGCCAATTGCTGCAGATTTGACAAATTGATTGGAAGGCCCTTCAATAAAATTGTCGAACTGATAATTTCTGTTGAGTTTGATCTTGTGTTTTGGTGCTTCAACAAGATGAGAAGGTGTCTCTTCAATAATAAGCTTGCTTGCTTCTCGTTTGGCAGTTGATACGACAAATTTTAAAGGGAGATCCTCGCCAATTTGAACAGGAAAAAAAACAGAGAGATCTTTTTGGTAATTTTCTAAAAGATATTCTTTAACAAAGACATTTGGAACTTCTAAGGTGAGTCCTTCTTCAGATTCATGAAGCACTTTGATCGGTGCTAGCCAGTTTGCAAAAGCAGTAGTAGAACAGCGCTCTTCAGCAAAATCTAAGAATTGAGACCAGTTTTTCGGATTGTCTTCGCAAAGTTGCATAAATAGTATTTCCTTGTTTCCTTCTAATATTTCTTTGTGGATCTTCGTTAAAGTTATAAACAGCCTTTCCACAATGGCTTTGACTAGATAAAATGTGCGCGGAATGTAGCATGACATTTTCTTCGTCGCAACAATTTTCTCCCAAAGTTTTTAAGGATCTAGATAAACCTTTGCATATCATTATCCAGAAGCAAAAAATAATTATTTTTGATTTGTACTTTTGCATCCTTTCAGGTCTCTAACTAGCTAAACCCAAATTAGCTAAATTAGAAAACAATGCGCTAGACTCTGTAATGTATTGTTTTATAGCAAATTAGGTTTAAGCCTATTTTTGTTTTCATTTTTTTTATGTGTTTTTAGAAAAAAATGTGAAGTTTTACACAAAAATGCATTGCTCTATGAAAACATTTTTCTTATAAGAAAATTATTGTATAGCAAATGAGGTTTCTATGAGTTCTATCGACAGCTTCAATATAGATAAACATTCCAGATATGCAGTAGACACTGCTCTGAAGGAGTCTTTTAAACAAGACTACAATATTGATGATCTTACAGACACACGTGTCATTTCTGACCATGCCAAAGTCTTAGATTTTGTGCCTAAACCAGGAGCTTTTATTGGCCTCTTTGGTGAAAACCTAAAAAGAAGGTGGGCTTATTTTGAAAAGCCTCCAGGTTTTTCGCAAAATAGAGTCTTCTTTTTTGGGGTTAGTAATGCTCTTGATAAGTGCAAAGCTGACAGTCAAAGAATTGCTAGCATAGACTGCAGTCATACAGACGCTAAAGAACAGGCAGAGCGTCAAAAGGAAAAGAACACTCTAGCTACCAACAATACACTTGTAACTACATTACATGAAGATTATGAATATATCATGGGACGCACCCATCACTTTGTACAGGCATAATTATGAGTGAGCTAAATTGGAGTAAGATATTAGGTTGGGATGATGCTGAAATTGAAGAATTGAGGATTACCGCTTTTTTGTATATACGAGAAGGTAAGTATGAGATTGCTCAGTCTTTTTGTGAGACGCTAGCAGTATTAAATCCAAGTAGCTCTTATGATTTAGCAACCCTTGGGGCCATTTATCTTCAACTCAACAACCCAGTGAGTGCTCTAACATATCTTGATAGAGCTAAAGTTGCGAACCCTAGAAGTCAGACCATTCAAATCAACCGTATAAAAGCACTTCTTCAGCTTGGTTATAGAGAAGAGGGTCTTCGGCTCTTAAGCACCTTCATTCCACTCTGCAAAGATAAATTCATTTCTTCTGATGCTCAGGCTTTAAAAATAGCCTATAGCACCTAAAATTGTTAAATAAGACAACTTTTGGGCAGATCTTGAAAAATTTCACAGATATAATTTACCTGATCTTCCGTTAGATGAGAAAATAGCGGTAATGAGAGCGCTTTAGAGAAATACTGCTCTGTTACTGGAAATTGACCCACCTCAAAGTCAAAATGTTCTTGAAAATACTTATGGTGATACAGCGGAATAAAATGCACCTGAGTGCCTATGCCCTTTTCTTTGAGTTTAATCATTAACTCTTTTCTAGAGATGTCAATCTTTTCAAAATCAATTAAAATAGTCAGAAGGTTATGCGCAGAATAAGGATCATACTTTGAATCCAAAAAGCTAATATAATCCAATTGAGTAAGGTTTTCTCGATATTGGGCAACTCTTTTTCGTCTCTCTATAATAAAGGTATCTATTCGATTAAGCTGAGAGATACCAAGTGCTGCCTGAAAGTCTGTGACGTTGCAGTTGGTGGTTAAGTCTAAGATCTCATACTTCCAAGGATCTGATCCTTCTTTTTTTACTATGCCGTTATTACGGTAGAGTAAAAGCTTTTCATAATAGGCCTTTGAATTAGTGGTCACAAGCCCACCCTCACCAGTGCAAATGGTTTTTGCAGGATGAAAACTAAAGATAGTCATATCAGAATGTGGGCACGAGCCCACTCTAGATCCATCTAAATATTTGGACCCAAAAGCTTGGCATCCATCTTCAATGATAATACATTCCTTAAAAGGTTTTTTAATAGTTTGAGCAATACCAGAAAAATGCACAGGAAATAAAAAAAGGCGGCCATTTTGTGGTTTTGTTAGTTTTTTAAAATTACAGCTAGCTGTTTTTAAAGCTATATCTTGCAGAATCAGTTTAGATGTTTTTTTTAGAGCTCCAGCAACTGTTCCCACAAATGTAATAGGGGATGTGACAATGGTATCTTCTTTTGATAGATTGGCTGCATAACCTGCAGATGTTAGTGCATTTGTGCCGCTACTGAAAGCTACGGCGTACTTTGCACCGCAAAATTGTGTGCATTTTTTTTCAAATTCCTCAACAAAAGGCCCGCGCGTGATAAACTCTGACCCAAAACTTTTTAAGATAGCCCCAATATCATCGATGTTTAGGCTCTGCTTAGTATAAGGTATAAAATCCATGCTCGGATTTATAGCACAGGAGTAATAAACCTTAAATTAATTATTAGGGTGGTTGATTTCGAAGAGTTTTTTTTCTATTTCAGGAAGAGCATCTCTTGCTGCTTTCTTACCAGCAAGATATAGAGCATCATACTCTTTATTGTTAAAAAGACTAATGTTTGTGTCAATTTGAGGTTTGATGATGATGTCGGCATCTAATGAAGAATTTGCACTCAGTTGAATATTGGCAATCTGAAGACTCTGTTTAGTTACCTGCAGCATGTTTTTTGGTCGCCGCATTTTTTTATCTCCACTAATATCAACTGCAATAATGAGTTTAGGGTTGGAGAGTTTAGCAACTTGTATGGGAACAGGATCAACAACACCTCCATCGACTAAAAGTCGACCGTAGATGGAAACGGGCTGAAAAAAGAAGGGGACCGCGCAGCTAGCGCAAATAGAAGGGGTAAGCTCTCCCCCAGATAAAACTACTTTCTCACCGTCGTGGAGGTTCGTAGCAACGACTTTTAGGGGAATTTTAAGCTCATCAAAATGAGTCGCAGTTAAATTCTTTTTCAGAAATTTTGACATAGACTTAAAGCCCCAAAGGCCATTTCGTATGATAAAAGGATTGTAGTAGGTTAAATGTCTACGTTTGACGCTAGAGAGCTTCTCTTTAAGTGAGTCACTATTAGGTTCATCTGCATACAGTGAGCCAACCAATCCTCCAATGCTACTTCCTACAATCAAATCAATGGGGATATTGGCCTTCTCTAATTCTTCTATCACACCAAGGTGTGCAGCTCCTCGAGCACCACCGCCACCTAAGACAAGTGCTACACAAACTGGTTTTTCGATGGGCACGGCCTTTGGAAGTGGGGGAAGTGGGTATTGGTTTGCCAATTGATATCGAGAAGAGCATCCAACTGACATCAAGGAAATGAAAACAACTAATAGAGCGGTTTTAATTTTATTCATTTGAAAAATTTAGTATTTTAAGAATATATTATTTATTAAGGTGTATTAAAAGTAAAGATCAGTAAACTAAATATTAGAAGGTTACAATAAAAAGGGTATTCAAATGAGCAAGGAATTGATAAGCGATTATATGGAAAAGATCTGGAATCAGAAAAAAATAGAAGAAATTCTTCAATTTTTTTCTCCAGGTGCAAAAATTCACTCACCACTGGGTGACTATCAAAATGCAAGTGATATGACAGAAATAGTTTCAAAATGGCTCAATGCCATTACTGAGATGAAAGTTACCCAGCTCAACATGATCCAAGAAGGAGACTTGGTAGTCTCTCATTGGGAGGCCAAAGGGACCTTTAAAGAAGACATTAATGATATTAAGGCGACTCAAAAACCTGTCTCATACCAAGGAATCACGCAGTTTCGTATTAAAGATGGAAAAATTACTGAATACTGGGCTTTTGTCGATACGTCAGGCTTGTCGAATTAAATTTTGAAAATCTTTAAAGTTATCTTAAATAATTCTTTGTTTTTTTAATGACTAAACGTTGAAATGGTTGCTTTTTTTGTTTATAAAATAGGTTGTTTTGTATGGTAGCTGAATTAGGTTCATGCCAATTAATTGCTCCAAATACCTCTCCTGCTTCTAGCTGTGTTTTCCCATTGATTTCAGATGGTTCTCCAGCTTCACAAATGAGTAATCCTCTTACTGTTTTGTTTGACCCTTCAAACTTTTTAAGTGTGCATGGGAAAACTGCTCAAGCAAGTATTCCTCGAGATGCTACCGATGAAAAACTTAACACCATAAATACTCAAGAAGTCACCTCAGGTTGGGTGAATTGGAAATCTGTCTCTATTTGGGGGGGAGGAGCTGCCCTTACAAACTATGTCATTAGGCCAGCTGTTATGGGCTGTTTGGAAGACGTTGCTAGAAAGGTCGGCCAAGTTATTATAGAGATTATCTTCGGTATACCTGTGTAAGTGGAAGATTTTACAATGGACGGATCAAGTAAGTAAAATTAACCATTTTACGTGATTTTTATTCAAAATATTAAAGTTTTCCACAGCAAATCCCACTAATTCCCACAATTGGTGGATTTTTTTTTATTCTATAAATCATTCAATTCAAGTTTTGTAGGGTTTTATTGTGGGAGTTTTGTGTCACTAGAGTAAATAATATTTGTTTCTCTCGGTGAAACTGTGGTATACAGTGGGGTATTGTGGGAAACAAGTTATGACTCATTTCTTTAGTGGTGCACATACAAGTAAACTCGATGAGAAAAACCGATTGGTTTTACCTCATGAACTTCGCTATGGACTTGTTGAAAACGGAGTAATCCAATTTTCACTAGCCTTAGGAATGGGAGGGAACCTCTCCATTTACCGCAAAAGTGAAATAGATCGACTCATTGAGCAATTTCAGAAGCTCCAATACGTTTCAAAATACCAGAAATTTCTAACGATTTTCTTCTCCACTCTTTTTCATACCGAATGTGACAAGGTTGGCCGCATTAAATTGCCGGCTATGCTTAAAAAAGCTGCGCGTATCGATCAGGAAGTGGTGATAGCTGGAGTAATGAATAAAATTGAGATATGGCCACAACTGGCATACGAAGAGATGCTAACTAAGTTTTTAGATGGAGAAGATCAGGAGATGAATTTGGCTAAGATGGCAGAAGAGGCCTTTCGAGAATCGGATAGCATAAAAACCGTTTTGCCGCAAATTGAAGGCATGCAAATTTCGTGAACAAGCCGCATACCCCTGTCTTACTAGAAGAGTTTTTGAACTTTTTCAAAGACTTGAAAATTAAAGTGTTTGTCGATGGAACTCTCGGAGCTGGGGGGCATAGCTTAGCTCTTTTAGAGAACCATCCGGAAATAGAAGTGCTTGTCTGTTTTGACCAAGATCGGCACGCCATAGAAATTGCTAAAAAAAGGCTAAAGCCTTTCGAAGAAAAAATAATGGTCTTCGAAGAAAATTATTGTGAAATGCATAGCCAATTGAAGAAACATAACCTGCCCAAAGTCGACGGAATTCTTCTGGATATAGGAGTCTCTTCAATGCAGCTTGATCAAGCAGAGAGGGGCTTTAGTTTTTCTAAAGATGGGCCACTCGATATGCGAATGGATCAGAGTTGTGAGCTTACAGCTGCTGAGATTGTCAATACCTGGAGTGAAAAAGAGCTGGGAGAAATTTTTAAAGAATATGGTGATGTAGCCAAATGGCGCCTTGCCGCTAAAAAAATTGTGGAAGAGAGAGAAAAAAAGAAGTTTGTAACCACAAAAGATCTGGTTAACTTACTCTCTCCTTTTCTAAGAAAATCTTCTAAAAAGAGTATTCATCCTCTTACTTTAGTCTTTCAAGCCCTGAGAATTGCTGTAAACAATGAGCTTAAAGTTTTGGGCTATAGCTTACCCAAGATGGTTCCTTATTTAAAGGCTGGTGGAAGGCTTGCAGTAATTAGCTTTCATAGTGGAGAAGATCGAATCGTGAAAAATTCGTTTAAATCTATGTGCCAAAAGAAATCTCAAATTGATGGAACATCCATTAAGCCCATTGCACAACTTCTCACAAAAAAACCACTAGGACCAAGTGATGAGGAATGCAAAATAAATCCCAGAGCACGGAGTGCAAAAATGAGAGTCATTGAAAAGGTATAGGTAAATTTATGGTGCATTTATTTAGAGTTATGATTTGCTTGGCAACTTTTGGCCTCGGGCTATACCTCTACATAGATAAACTTAATGAACAAACAGCTGTGCGCTTTAAGATTCCTGCTATTGAAAAGGAAATAGAAGAGCTCTCTCAAAAAAACATTCAGCTAGCCTATCAACTTGAAAACTTCAATGATCCTCAGCATTTACTTGAACTTGCAAAGCAACCCGAGTATAGTCACCTTAAGTTTCCTTTTATGAAAGAGGTAATGGTAATCTCTACAGAGATTGCAAAACGATATGAATCACCATCTGAGGAGATCGGGCCTCAAGATCAAAGGTCTACGGTCAAGTGGCCAGTCTACTTAGGTAGCAGTAAAAGATAATAAAAAATATGAAAGAATATAGACGTATTCTTTGGGTCTCATGCTCAATTTTTGCATTGTTTGCATTGCTTGTCGTCCAGTTTTTTCGCGTGCAAATTATTCAAGGTGAAAAATGGCAAAAAGTAGCGCGTTCCCAGCACCAGCTCGTGGTTAAAGAGCCCTTCAAACGGGGAAAGTTTTTTGCCAACATGAGCTTGCTTCCTACATCTAGAGATAAAAAACAGCCCCTAGTTATCGATATTCCAATGGTGCACCTATTTGCGGACCCCTACCAAATTCCTAAAGAAAAGCAGACTCATATTGCTGAGAAAATCAAGGAAATCTTAGCGCTTTCATCTAAAGAGCAAGAGCATTTTTCAATTCAAATGCAACATGAAAAAAGTAGATCCAGAAAGATGAGGATGTGGGTTTCCTATGATGAGCGTAATGAGCTTTTAAAGTGGTGGTATCCTTTTGCCCGGAAAAATAAAATAGCATCTAATGCTCTATTTTTTATTTCCGACTATAAACGCTCATACCCATATGGTGCACTACTAGGACAGCTACTTCACACCATCCAAGAAAACAAAGAAGACAAGACAAAACAAGGGGTGCCAACTGGCGGGCTAGAGTATTATTTTAATTCTTTTCTAAAGGGAAAAGAGGGAAGGAAAAAGCTTATGCGCTCTCCAAGGCATGCTCTAGACCAAGGAAGGATCGTAGATGAGCCCTTGCATGGAGCTGACGTTTATCTAACAATCAATCACCATCTGCAAGCAATCGTTGAAGAAGAAATAGAAAGAGGAGTTAAAAACACCCATGCTAAATCAGGCTGGGCTGTGATGATGGATCCAATGACAGGAGAAGTCTTAGCTCTCGGGCAGTATCCAAAATTTTCTCCAGGGAGCTATAAAGAATATTATCAAGATGAGGAGAGCGTAGAAAACACGCGCCTTAAAAGTGTTTGTGATAGCCATGAACCAGGATCTATTTTTAAATCAGTTACAATGTCGATTTGTTTTTTAGCAAATGAAGAGCAAGCTAGAAGAGGGAAGCCTCCAATTTTTGATCCAAATGAAAAAGTCTCTACTGCATCTGGGCATTTTCCTGGACGTAGTCACCCTTTGCAAGATCCTAGATTTTTCAAGTACAATAATATGTATCTTGCGATGCAAAAATCCACTAATATATACTTGGCTAAAATGGTGGATCGAGTGATAAAAGAGCTCGGCAATGACTGGTATAGAGACCAGCTCTGTGAAGTTTTTGGCCTAGGATACAAAACAGGGATAGAATACCCACTAGAGACACCAGGATTTGTTCCTCGCCCAGGTTTTCAAAATCCCAACGGGTCACTTGAATGGTCTGTTCCAACCCCATATTCACTAGCAATTGGATATAATTTAATGCTCAACAGTATTCAAATGACAAGAATCTACTGCGCATTTGCAAATGGAGGCTATTTAGTAAAACCTACCTTTGTGAAAAAAATCTCTAAGATTGACGAAGTGGGGCATGAAGAAATCTTACTCGATAATAGAGAAAATCAAAGGACCGAAAAATTTAAGAGGATCCTATCTCCTGAAATTGCTGGAGAGATTATGAAAACCTTAAATTATTCTGTGCAGTATGTGGGAAGTGGAAACCTTGCAGATGTCTATGGTTACTCTATTGCTGGAAAATCAGGTACAGCTAGAAAACTCATTGATGGCAACTACTCAAAGAAGAATTATTTTGCCTCTTTTATCGGAATAGCTCCAGCTCAGAAACCTCGCTTTGTTCTTCTTGTTTCTATGGATGAGCCAAGACCCACATTAAAGCACGGCATTGGTTATATGTACTATGGAGGGAAGTGTGCAGCTCCTATATTTAGAGAAATCACGAGAAGGTCACTAAAATATTTAGGGATTGCACCAGACAATCCCTTTCACTATCCTTTTGGAGATCCCAGAAGGAAAGTCGAGAAAACTTTTTGGTATAAAGAATCTCAAGAGCTAAAAAAATTAAATGAATCGTGGAACTAGAAATGAAAATCTGTGAACTTTTTGACGGTTTAGAAGTAGAGATTTTCGGAGATGAAAATTTAGATATTCAAGGTTTATCTTCAAATTCCAAAAATATCTCCAAAGGAGTTCTTTTTATAGCTAAAAATGGGGCGAGCCACAAGGGATCAGATTATATTATAGAAGCTCTTCAGTTGGGTGCAGCCGCTATTTTAACAGACTCATTTCAGTCTCAGTTTAAAGACTGTGTGCAAGTTATCTCTAAAAAGCCTCCACCTTTTGAGCGGTGCGATTGAATACTGCAACAGTATACCCATTATCATTCATATTGAGGACAAGATTTTGACCCATCACGGCAAGTCCAACTAGCCCAATATCAGCTTTTGCTTCCATAAAAAAGACCCCTATTCATAAGTGAAAACTAAAAATACTTGAGAAAAAGCAGTTTGTCCAGTACTTTAATTGGCACAAATTTGTTCTCGTAGCTCAGCAGGATAGAGCAATTGCCTCCTAAGCAATAGGTCGCGCGTTCGAATCGCGCCGAGGACACTTAGCTCTGATGCTTAATCTCGAGGAGATTATAGGTGTTGAGGCCAATTTTTTCACTGTAAATTTTGTGTTGAATTTTAGAACATAACCTGATGACTAATAATCATTTTTTGAGTGACTCCGCACTACTATTTAGAGATTTTTTTCAGAGTAACCTCATCTGCTTTCCCATTAAAATATTTCTCTAAAACCTTTTGAAACAGAGCCTCTTGAGGCTCAGCTTCTTTGAAAAGAGTCATACAGGATTGAAATTTTAGTTTATCAGGAAAGCCCAAAATCTCATCTATGCCTTTATTTTCGATATCAAAAATTAACTTTGTGCATTCTAAAAGCCTTTTACCTAAAAGAGGGTGCTCATAGTATATCTTTGCCTCATCTATTGTGCTGATAGCATATTTTTGTGATAGCTGACTAAAACCTAAGCCTTTTAGTTGCGGAAAAATATACCACATCCAATGTGACTGCTTTTTCTCTTGCTTTAGCTCTTCAATTACCCTGTTATAGCAACTGGCTTGAGCATCAACAAATCGAAATAAGTTATCTACTTCCATGTAAAACCTTTATTTTGAATTCAATAGTGAACTTTGAGAAATCAAATCAGAGACAATCATAGCATCTTCAAAAGGAAATTGCTCCCCCTTGATAATCTGATGTTTCTCATGCCCACGACCAGCAATGATTAAAATATCATCAGGCTCTAGAATCTCAAGAGATTTTTGAATGGCCTTTCTTCTATCGGGCTCAACAATGACTTGGCGATTTGTTCGGCATCCTTTTTGAACTTCTAAACAGATTTTTAGAGGGTCTTCAGATCTTGGGTTATCGGATGTGATGATTGTAATATCAGAGAGATCTGCTACTACTTTTCCCATGAACGGTCTTTTTAAAGGATCACGATCCCCACCACATCCAAAAACTGTAATGAGCCGTTTTGGTTTAATTTGCCTTAAAGATTCTAAGACACTTTTGAGAGCATCTTCTGTATGAGCAAAATCTACAAAAATCTGCGCTCTGAATGGGTTAGCAATCGATTGCAAACGCCCACGCGGGGCAATAAAATGTTCCGCTTTTTTAGTCACTTCATCAATAGGTTGTTTTGCCTCTATTGCAACAGCTATTGCAGCTGTAGTATTGTAGACATTAAACATCCCAATAAGTGGAGTCTTAACCTTATAACTTTGATTTTCAATTTTGAGGTCAAAAGCTGTTGATGATGCTTTTAGCTCAATATTTGAGATTTGATAATCTGCATTAGATTTAGTGCCGTATGTTTTCACTTTTGCTTTGCACTCTTTTATAAGCACTGAAGAGGCTAGATCATCACAATTGATTAGAGCTGTTTTATCACTGGATAGCTTTTTAAAAAGAAGCGCTTTGGAATTAAGGTACTCTTCCATAGTTTTGTGGTAATCGAGGTGATCTTGAGAAAAATTGGTAAAAAGAGCGATATCAAAATCTATTTCATCAAGACGGTTTTGCGTCAGAGCAATTGATGTTGCTTCCATTACAGCGCTTTTCATTTTATTTTTGAGCATCTCTGAGAGCATTCTGTGATTGGTTACCACATCTGGGGTTGTCAAAGTGGCATCTACTGCATCTCTACCAATGATATATTCAATAGTACCAATTAAGCCACACTCATCTTGA
>JAAZZY010000021.1 GCA_014239035.1 Chlamydiia bacterium | reverse complement strand
GAACTTCTAAAAATCAATGGGTTTCTTAAAGTAATTACAAATAAAATTGATTCAGACAAAATACCTCTATCTGATTATAAGGTATTAAAATCAAAATTACAAAATTATTTGGACAGTTATTATTTTGAAAAAGAGATTGAAGAGCTTTTTGATCTTTAGAAATAAAGACGTAGTCTAATAAGTGTAAACCTAAAGAATCTCTTTGAAAAGTCGAGCTAGAAGCTTCATAAGAAGGAAGAGCCTTTATTTCAATAGAGATTTGATCGCTACTCTGAATATTTTGTGGAATGCTCTGCGGTAGGGCATTTAATGCAGCTACTGACATTATTATACCTAAAGGTCTTTGATTTAGTACCAGGGAGTATAAACTTTGTGAAAAATCTATGGCAACTTTAAAAAATGGAAATGGAAACAGGGAGTCTTAGTATTCGCACTTATAAGAGAAAGAATTTTCAAAGTATTAGCAAATTACTTGCTGAATCAAAAGTTATGAAATACTCTTGTTACAGTCATATTGCAGAGATTAAGGCATCATCATATATTGCTGAATTATTTATAAAGCCTTGGGAAAAAGGGTTAGAATTTAGCAGATTTTAATCAAAGCGAGTAAACATATCGACATTTATTAGAAAGTACTTAGCCAGTTTTCTGCATTTGACTGGGTTTGGGAGTTGCAAACAAAATAAGTAGGCCAACAAACATCATAATAAAAATTACTGACATGCCCAGTCTTTGACTTTTAAAAATTTCAGTAATTGTTCCTACTAAAATTGGACCCACAAAAGAAGTGATGCGCCCTGAAAACTGGTAAATACCAAACATCTGATTGGTTAAATGACTAGGAGTAAGGCGTGCCATATAACTTCTACTCGCTGCTTGTGTAGGCCCTACAAAAATCCCCAAAATTGCAGACAAAATCCAAAACCAAACTATACTGTGAGAAAATAAAATGATGGTTCCGGTTATGATCATAGCGATGAGTGATATGCAGACAACAAATTTTGGACCAATATAGTCATCTACAAACGCAAAAATTGCCGCTCCAATACCTGCTGTAAGGTTGAGGAGTATCGCGTAGATCAAAATCTGCATGTAGGTCATATGGAAAGTTCCTGCTGCAAATATGGCACCGAATACAAATAGGGTGCTTAAGCCATCGATGTAGATAAGATGGGCAAGTAGAAACATAAATACGGCCTTATACTCTCTAATGCTTTTGAGGGTGTGCCAAAGCTCTTTAAGCCCTTTTTTACAAGCAGAGGATAAAGAGGAACCTGTAGGTGAGACATCTGGAGTGAAAACGAATAAGGGTATTGCAAATATTAAAAACCAGCCGGCGACTAAAAGAGTTGTAGAGCGAATATTTAAGCTCATGGTTTTAGGAAACCAGTTTCCATCTACAAAAAGAAATAGGGCAATGACTAAACAGACAAGTCCACCAATGTATCCTAATCCCCAGCCCCAACCAGAGATCCTTCCAATCTTTTCTTTGGGAGAGATGCTAATCATCATGGCATTATAAAAAACTTGTGTAAGTTCATAGAACACACTGGCTAAAACAACAAAAATTAATGCCCAAAGAACCCATTGAGGTGAAGGCTGAGTAAAGAAAAGAAGAGCGGTTGTTATCACGTTGCCTAAAATAAATATTGCAAGCCATGGCTTTCTTTTTCCTGTGTAGTCAGCAATAGAGCCAAAGATAGGTGAAAGAATGCCAACTAAAATACCCGAGAGGCCCATGGTCCAACCCCAATAAGCAGTTCCTAAAATGGTTGAGTCTGCTACAGATTCTGTAAAATAAGTTGCAAATACAAAAGAGATAATAACTGTAGGAAAAGCCGAATGTGCCCAATCAAAAAAGCACCAGCAAAAGATTCCGAATGGAGAGGTCGGTTTGTTGCTTATAGTGGGGTTATTTTCATTCATTCAACGGCTTATCTAAATTCTATTAAACCTATAAATTAATAAAAATTTTAATCATGAGGCTGCCTGTGTGTAAGAAGTTATTATTATCTTTTCTAGTGGTATTTGGTTTGGTCAATGTAAATTCAAACCTCCATGGAGCAGTTGTAGTAGGAGAGCTTCTCTTTAATGCGATTATACTGGCTTTGGAGGTTGCACAGGAAGAAATTCCTAATCCTTCTTCGCCTAATCCAACCCCTTCGACTAATTCAAGTAGTGCAGGAAGCAATATCACTCAGACGACACTACCTCAACCCTGTGCTGGGGTCTGCGGTGATGCCAATACAGTAGCAAATGCGTTCGTGCCACTGTCAATTCCTGATAGGTTAGATGCTCTTACAAGAGCTTCCCCCGTTGCGTATTCTGGTAATACTGTTTCTGCTTTTCAAACCGCAAGAGAAGTGGCTATTGTTTTAGATAGGCAATTTCAAGGGGCAGTTCGAACAGATCGTATGAAGAAAAGTGTTGGCGCTGATGAAAATCCAGATATTGCAAACTACAATCCCCAAACAGGCTTTTATATTGAACCACTGGGTCTTTCTTATAGTCAGAAAGCGGTTCAAGGAGAGTTCGTTGATATAGGTCAGCCGAGTTTCAAATCCTATTCTTACGGTTCAGGTCTTGGTTGGGTTAAAGTCTTGAAGCAAAAATTTGTTTTAGAGCTCAGCGGAGCTTATACTCACTCGAATTTGCACTGGAGCGACGATATAGGGAACTCTTCTTGGAGCTCAGTTTATTTTGCTCCCTTCTTTGGATGGTTTAATACAAGAGCTTTTGCCAACTTTATGGTGATGGGGGGAATCAACTTTTTCAAAAACGATCGTAAGATTAAATTTTCGAGTATTGACAGACATGCTAAGAGTTGGTTTAAGAGCTACGACTTACTTCTTAGAAGTAGTGGCGGAGTGCGTTTTAATTTATGGAAAAAATTTTGGCTGCAACCTGAAGGTGCCCTTACTTTTTTAACTGAGTTTATTCTTGGACATAAAGAGAGAGGAGCCGGGATCTTTAACTTAGAGGTCAATAGTAGAAATGTGTATATTCTACAGCCGACAGCAGATCTTCGTTTTATTCAGGAGTTCAACTCACCTAAATTCTATTATGCCCCAAGTCTTTATTTTGGCTGGCTTGCAAATATACTCCTAAAAAAAGATACCGTTAGCTCTAGGTTTCATGAACTAGCAAATTCCACTCCCTTTGATATTCACGGTTACTATAAAACGGCTAACCAGTTCGTCGTAGGAGCTGAGTTTTACGCTCTTCATATTAATAAGATCCTTATCACTACAAACTTTGAGGCTAACATTTTTGATAGAGCAAATATCTTTAAGCTTAAAGCAAAACTTGAATGGCTATATTAAAGAAGAAGCTTAATTAGGCCAAAACATTTTCACCTTTAACAACGCCACAGATAAAATCTATCTCATCAAGAGAAAGTTCTGGATAATTCGGCAAAAAGAATCCTCTTTCGTGGATTTTGTCGCTAACTTTATCTTCAAAGCACTCATAGCGCTCCACCCAGAATGGGTGACGACCTAAATTTCCCGCACTGTAGATGCGAGTTTCGATGCCTTCTTTGACAAGTCTTGTAACGATTTCTTTTCTTTGCTCAGTAGATTCTGCCAAGGCTCCAAAAGAAATGGATACGGGCTTGTCCTCTCCCCAATTTTGAAACTCTACGATGCCTTTTAGATTCTCTGCATAACGCAAATGATTTTCATATCTTCTTTGAGCAACCCAATCAGCTTTTTCTATTTGACGAAGACCAATGAAAGCCTGAAGATCTGTGGACCTTAAGTTAAAACCGGGAACGAAGAATGTGAAGGGCTTATGGAAGTCATCGATGCTGTGAGTATTTAGGAGCTTTTTATAGGCCTCTTGATCCAAATCTTTAGCCCAACCATGAGAGCGAAGAAGCATCAGCATGTCAAAGAGCTCTTTATTATCTGTGTTGACCATCCCTCCCTCAATGGTAGAGAGCTGGTGACCAAAGTAAAAAGAAAAAGATGACATATCGCCAACTGTTCCCACTTTAGTCGAGTCTGCATATTCAGCACCAAGTGCTGCACATCCATCTTCTAAAAGAAGGAAATTGTATTTTTCTTTGAGTGCAAGAAGTCTCTCTTTGTGGTGAGGAACACCTAATGCTTGAACAAAGATCACACAGTCGGGGGTTTCTTTTTCACAGACTTTTTCAAGCTGATCCAAATCCATTCCATAAGTATCTGGATCGGTTCCAACCATAATAGGCGTAAGTCCAAATTGCATAATAGGGGCAATGGTTGTGATCCAGCCAACAGCTGGTACAACCACTTTCTTATTTTTAATCCGGCCAGTTAAAAGAGCCGCATAAACCATAAGCAGGTTAGCTGAAGATCCAGAGTTGCAAAAGGCTGCGTGTTTAGTTCCAATATACTCGGCCCAATTTTCTTCTACTTGCAGAGTCAAGTCTCCTTTAGTGAGCCTTGGAGATCCTTTTAACCAGTCGCATAATGCATCGATATCTTTTTCGTTGATGGTCTCTTTGGCTAGTGGATACTTAATCTGCATATTTTACCTATAATGGGGATGAATTAAAAAGAGGTCATTTTAGTGAGGGGATTAATTTCTATAAATAGAAAAGTCTATGCCTTTACATGTAGTTCAATGAGCTTTTCATTATCAGGATCTTTTATTTCATTGAGAAGTAACTCTAAGCGCTTGATATCTGTTTTCATTTCAAGCTTATTTGCATTCTCTAGGGCATCTAAAATCACTTCTCTAGCCCCTGAGAATTCTTCTATAGCAATTAGATATTGAGCCTTTAAAAGTTTGAAGTGTACTGCAGTTCTATTGGAGAGCTCCTCTAAATTTATATTGTCTAAGATTTTTCTACAGGATGGGAGTTTTCCTATTTTCAGAGAGAGCTTGCCCAGTCGAATAGCAGCGCAATTGTAATCATTGAGCTGCTCAAATCTCTCAAAGATATTCATTGCCCTTTGGTACCAGGTGAGCGCAGTATTTAAATCGCCGTCAGGATCGTCAGCATATGCAGCTGCTCCATTAAAATAGACTTGGGCCTTCAATTGCTCATCATTAGTTTGATCAACATACTCAAGAGCCTTATAAAAAAATGAGCGTGCTGCATCAAAGAATTCTTTTTTTTCTTGGGGATCTGTAGAGATACCAGCTAAAGCTCTATTATGTGCAGATGTTAAGTAAAGTGCGCGAATGATTTGATTAGTATTGTTTAGATATTTGCTCATGAGCAGGCATTTGCCCGCATGCTCTAAACCTAAATCGTATTCACCTAAGTAGAAACTACAGCTGGAGAGCTCTGCGTGAATATGAGCTCTTTGTTCCAAAATATGCTTTTTGTCATTTAAAGCCTGCTCGCCAAGTAGTATAATGTGCTTCCATTCATTATCTGTCTTAAGGTCTTCAACTTTTGTGAAGAAATTATCTACATAGGAGATATTGAGAGTAAAGCAATCTTTTACTGGATTTGGAGATGTTGCTGTAATAGGGCCCATAAAGCGATCCTTAATATTTTTTTCTTGGAAATAGTAGTAGCTAGAAGCATAATTTGCATGCTTTTTTGTGAAATTAGATAGTCTTTATTAGTTCTTAACATTGCTATTTTAAACTCTCTGTCATTATCCTCAAAATTGTAAATTTATAACTTCACTATGCTTGTTTATTTTAAAAAAATTATTCTATCTTTATTCTTCACTTCTGTACTTACAAGCGGAGTGCTTTTTGCTGATATTAAGCAGATAGACTCTCTAAGTGTCCTTGGTGAGCAAATTGAGCAGATGGACCTGGATACTCTTGTGGTTTTTGATGTAGATGAAGTTATTTTCACTGATCAAGATGCTATTTTAAAGCCGATTGGTGATCCCTTAAAGTTTCAGATTTTTAATGAGTGTTATGCAAAAGCTCAAACTGATAGTGAAAAAGATTTGGTGACTGCCATTTTAAGTCTTCCTCTTAAAATAGCTAAAAAAAAGCTTGTAGAAGAATCTATACCAGAGATCATCTCTAAACTCCAAGAGCGTCAAATTAAAGTGATTGCTTTGACAAGTTGTCCAACAAGGCCTTTTGGAGTGATCAAGAGTTTTGAAGAGTGGCGCTTAAATCATATTGATCAGTTTGGAATAGATTTTAGCTCATCTTTTCCAAATTCAGAGCGCTTTGTACTTAAAAATATGACTTCATACCATGTTCCCCCTCCAGTCTATAATAAGGGGGTTATCTTTGCTGAAGGCTTTTCTAAAGCTGATGTCTTGCATGCCTTTCTAAAAAGGATGGATTATCAACCTAAAAAGATCATCTTTATCGATGATATGTATGCAAATGTTCAGCAGATGCAAAACAAATTCTCAAAACAGAAGATTGACTTTCAAGGCTACTGCTACGTAAAAGTGCAAAAAGATTCTGAAAATGATCTAAATGAGAAGCTCGCTCGCTATCAGTTCGATTATCTTTTTAAGAATCAAAAGTGGCTCTCAGATCAAGAAGCTAGTCAAAAGATATCTAAAGAAGCGCAATAGATTTTTTCAAAGTTACTCACCTTTAAAATACATCTACTCATACCAGTTTTGGAGTTGTAGCAGATGATAGTTGGTCGACTTCAATCGGTGTAGGGGTTGCAAAAGCATATTTTACTTACAAGGAACCATCTTTGATTCAAAACAGTACACGTAGCCTATTTATTTTATATGAGAAAGCCTAAATGTTTTTTTTAATCAAAAGATTTGCTTAAAAAAATGTATCTGATAAGATGTAATACATAAAGAATTCAAGATGATATTTAAGGAGAAATTAAATGAATTTAAAAAAAATAACATTCTTAGTCGCAGTGTTTGTTTTATGCATAGCTAACGAATGTAGTGCACAAACTAAGCAAGGTCTTGTTTATAAGAATGGTTTTGCTGTAGGACTTGGTAGTGTAGGCTTGCCTAACGCACCTACAATAGGCATAGGTTATTATTTTGGGGGCAACAATTGTATGTCCACTTATTTTGGGGTAAGGCCTTACGAAACTACTCGTAACAGTTTTGGAGTTGCAGCAGATGATAGTTGGTCGACTTCAATAGGTGCAGGAGTAGCAAATTATATCTCACTTGCAAGAGCTGCGCTTAATAATCAAGTTTTCTTCGAGCAAGGAATAGACTGGAATCAACACTTTGGAAAAGGCCTTTTCAATAATACTCCAATAGACTCTTCCTTTTCTGTTGGGTATCGTGTTGGCTTTCAGTATAGACTGAATCCAAGAGTATATTTTAGTTTAGCGACACCAGCAGTTGCTTATTCTCAAACTAAATACAAAAGCACAAACTTGCCTATAAATTTAGTTGATACAAAACAGTATACATGGAGCGTTTTCAGTGCTGCTACAATGTACATAGCTTTTCTGTTTTAGATGAGAAAGTCTTAAGGAAGGCGATCTTTTCGTTTATTTAAATCTCTCACAAACTTTGAAAATCTTAGAAGATTTCAAAAGTTTGTGAGAGATTTTTTTTTTGAGCTTTAGAGGTTTGAAAAAAAACTTACCTGATTGACAGCGTATGTTGTAGATATACTAATAGCCACAACTTTGATGACCTAGACCATAGAAAGTACTTGAAAAATAGGGATAAAATGAGGCCTATTTTTTGCGTTTATTACGGTCGCTTGCAAGCTGAGATTTCACCACTTTAAAAGCCTGGTTGAGGCTCAAATAACCTTTTTTAAAGGGCTTTAGAGGCTTGAAAAAAAAACCTTAAGCTTATCGAGGAATGATTTTTTTCTTGGGTTGTTTTTAGGGGTCTCAAGCTCTCCAAATTCTTTAAGCAGTTCTTTTTGCTTTTCTGAAAGAGAAGTTGGAGTCTCTACTGTAATATGTACAAGTAGATCTCCTTTGGCTTGGCCATGAACATTAGGAAATCCTTCTTTTCTCACGCGCATGGTTTTTCCAGTTTGAGTGCCTTCTGGAATGGTAATACGCATGTTTCCACCTAAGAGGGTGGGGATTTCTTTTTTGCAACCAAGAGCAGCTTCATGAAAGCTCACTGGTAGATCAATTAGAACGTCATCACCATGACGTTCAAAAACATCATGAGATTTAACGTGAACTTCAACATAAAGATCTCCAGCAGGAGATCCTGCCTCTCCAGCATCTCCAAAGCCTGACATTTTAATTGTCATGCCATTGTCGATACCAGCAGGGACTTTAATTTTAACTTTTTGTTTGTCTTTGGTGCGTCCATGTCCATGACATTTCTTGCAGCGATCAGTAATCACTTGTCCATTGCCGTGACAGACTGAGCACGTTGTAGACATGCTAAAAAAGCCGCGACTTTGATGAACTTGACCGCTTCCACCGCAATTGTTGCAGCGCTTAATTGCATCAGGAGTACTTGCTCCTGACCCACTACATGTAGTGCAATTTTCGTATTTGGTAATAAGAGCTTCTTTTTCTACGCCTTTAGCAGCTTCGTCAAAACTAATCGTTAAGCTAACCTTTTTACTGGCGCCTTGTCTATATTGGGTAGAAGATCCACCGCCACCGCCACCAAAGCCAAACATAGATTCGAACATGCCGTCTCCGCCACCTCCGCCGCCATTGCCGAAAGCTCCCATAAACGTGCGAAGAGCATCTTCCATAGAAGAGAAACCTTGTGCAGATCCACTACCGCCACCACCAAAACCTTGTTGGTTCATTCCGCCTTTTCCAAAACGGTCATATGTATCGCGTTTTTGAGGATCACTTAGAGCTTCATAAGCCTCTGAAATTTCTTTGAACTTTTTTTCAGATTGTGAGTTGTCTGGATTTTTATCTGGATGGTATTTGACCGCGAGTTTGCGGTAGGCTTTTTTGATTTCGTCTGCAGTAGCGCCTTTGGAGACACCTAAAAGCTCATAATAATCGGACATCAACATTCTCTCATTTAAATTCTATATGTGATTATACAGTGATATATCGAATAAATTCAATAAAAATTTAGCAAATTTTAGGTGAGAGTGCTAATTAGTGCGGCGATACTTAAGAGCAGCTTTAGATTTGGCTCTATTCTTGACTGAAGGCTTGTCGTAGAAACGGTGAGCCTTAGCGGCTTTCATAACGCCTTCTTTATCAAGTTTCTTTTTTAAAGCTCTGAGAGCTTTGTCGATGGGTTCTCCCATTCTAACTTTAACGTTTGTCATTGATCCCCTGAAATTATTTGTTAGCCTAATGCTATCATAGCCTAAGACTAATAATCAATTATAAATCTATACGGGGCTATTGAAATACTCTAAATCTAGCAGATCATGGGCATGAAATAGGGCTGTTTTGGACTTTTTTAGGGCCATTTTGAGCATCAAATTAGGTTCAGGAGTCATTTCAATGAGTTTCTCAAAAATATCTTTAGGCAATTTTGAGGCAAAAGATGCCTTGTGGGCTGTAATGAAAGTAGCACGATCTAGGGCTTCTTTTGTTAAATCTTCTAAAGAAATATTTTTATACTGATCCTCATAGTAGACTTCAGCATGTTCTTTAAGCCCTTTTTGAGTAAAAATGCCTCTAGCTTTAGCATCGAGGAGAGTCGCAAATGGGCCCTCGCTTATCGGTTCGAAGCACTTGAGACTGTCGACTGTAATGATTGGAATAGATTTTGCAAAAGAGAAGGCTTTGGCAACGCTTGCCCCAATTCTAAGTCCAGTAAAAGAACCAGGCCCTCTACCTAGTATAATAGTGTTTATATTATCGATGGAGATGCCGCTTTGGTTTAAACCCATTTCGATTGCAGGGACAAGCTCATTAGAGTGCCGCACACCAAATGAGAGCTCATGTTTAAAAATAATTTTTTTATCTTTTATAATGGCAAATAAACCACGAGGCGAACTAGTTTCTAGTACTAAAAAATACATTTTAAGAATCAAAGTATATAATTAATAATGTATAGATTATTAACGATTAAAGAATAATATTCAAAGGAATTATGACGCTTACTATGGGCTTTTGTTGCCTATATTTACACCTATTTGTTATAAAGGCCCGACAAAAAACTCACAGTTTGATCAGTTGTACCTATTTCAAGCTTGTAAGTATAAAAATTAATTGTAACTCAACTTTGTGCTACCTATATGAACAACCCAAAAAAAGATGAAGAAACTTCAATAGAAGAAGTGATCCTCCAAACGCTTAAAGAAGAGGATGAAGCTCCGAAAAAAGAACCTGAGCCACCTGAATCTATCTATTGTATTCCAATAAAAAGACGCCCATTTTTTCCAGCTATGGCAGCTCCTATTTTAATTGAGCCAGGCCCCTTCTTTGAAGTGCTTAAAAATATAATGCGCTCTAAACATAAATATGTTGGCCTTCTCCTAACTAAAGATGAAGACCAAGATATCAATGAGGCTGGTTTCAAAGATCTTCATAAAGTTGGAGTACTTGGAAAAATACTGCGTATTTTGCCTATGGATCAGGGTGGGGTTCAAATTGTCCTCAATATGGAGAAGAGACTCAAAGTTGTTAAGCCTGACAAAAATTCAAAATATCTCAAAGCGAAAGTTAGCTATCATGAAGACGCTAAAGAAATAGACGATGAGATCAAAGCCTACTCTATTAGCATCATTACAACGATTAAAGAACTCCTAAAGCTTAATCCTCTATACAAAGAAGAACTTCAAATCTTTTTAGGGCACTCTGACTTTGCAGAGCCAGGTCGTCTAGCAGATTTTGCCGTAGCTTTAACAACAGCAACAGGTGAAGAGCTCCAAGAGGTTTTAGAGACATTTGATATTCGCTCAAGGATCAATAAAGCGCTCGTTCTATTAAAAAAAGAACTGGATCTGACGCTTTTGCAAAGTAGCATCAACCAGAAACTCGAAACAGGAATCTCTAAAACGCAGCGAGAATTCTTTTTGCGTGAACAGCTCAAGACCATTAAAAAAGAACTTGGTTTAGAAAAAGATGACAAGACATGCGACATCGAAAAGTTTGAAGAGCGCTTAAAGCTAAGAGAAGTTCCCGATGATGTTATGCTAACTATCGAAGAAGAAATGGATAAACTGCAGTTTTTAGAGCCGCAATCTTCAGAGTATACTGTTTGCCGTAACTATCTCGATTGGCTCACAATTATTCCTTGGGGTTTATCTACAGAAGAGTCACATCAACTCGAAGAAGCCGAAGAAATTTTGGATAAAGACCACTACGGCTTAAAAGATATCAAAGAGAGAATCTTAGAGTTCATTAGTGTCGGAAAACTATCAGGTGGAGTTCGTGGAAGCATCATCTGTTTAGTGGGACCTCCTGGAGTTGGTAAAACAAGTGTTGGAAAAAGTATTGCACGTGCACTCAATAGGAAGTTCTTCCGCTTTTCTGTGGGTGGGATGCGAGATGAGGCAGAAATCAAAGGACATAGACGAACTTACGTCGGCGCTATGCCAGGCAAGATGATTCAAGCGTTAAAATATACGCAGGTGATGAACCCTATTATCATGATAGATGAAGTTGATAAAATAGGAAATTCTCACCAAGGAGATCCTGCATCTGCTCTTCTAGAAGTTTTAGACTATGAGCAGAACTATGAATTTCTAGACCATTATTTAGATGTGAGATGTGATCTATCCAATGTTCTCTTTATTGTTACAGCAAACGTTTTAGATACTATACCAGAGCCTCTAAAAGATCGAATGGATATTCTAAGGCTTTCAGGATACATCCTAGAAGAGAAAGTGCAAATCGCCAACAAATACCTCATTCCTAAAAACAGAAAGAAAATGGGGCTCAAAGCAACAGAAATCAGTTTTTCAAAAAGTGGACTCGCTACTCTTGTTAATGGGTACGCTAGAGAATCTGGGGTCAGAACACTTGAGAATTTTATCAAAAAGATTATGCGTAAAGTGGCTTATAAATTTGTGAGCCAAAAAGAAAAGCATCCTAGGAAAAAAATCGTAAAGACAAACGTTTCCAACACTAATTTAGAAGAGTATGTTGGAAAACCTTTATTTTTGAGTGACCGTTACTACACAAGGACTCCTGTTGGTGTGTGTATGGGTCTTGCTTGGACTTCTATGGGCGGAGCGACTCTATATGTTGAAACGTTTAGCGTCCCTGCAGAAAAAACACTTATGAAGCTTACCGGTCAAGCTGGGGATGTAATGAAAGAGTCTTCTCAAATAGCCTGGACCTATCTTCATGGTAGCTTAGATAAGTATGCCAAAGGCAAAAAGTTTTTTGTGAAATCAGAGCTTCATATGCATATTCCAGAAGGTGCCACACCCAAAGATGGTCCATCTGCAGGAGTCACCATGGTTAGTGCAATGCTCTCTTTGATAAAAGGTATACCTATTTTAAGTGATTTAGGAATGACTGGAGAACTTACTCTCACGGGTAAAGTACTTCCAATTGGTGGAGTAAAAGAAAAACTGATTGCATCTAGGCGCTCTGGGTTGAAGACTTTAATCTTTCCAAAAGAAAATATGCGCGACTATGATGAACTTCCACCTTATTTGAAAAAAGGTTTAAAAGTTCATTTTGTAACCCATTATGATGAAGTCTACAAGATAGCCTTTGGTAAAAAGGGAAAATAGATGTTTGATCTTTGGTCCAAAGAAAGCTTTAAAAAGATTATCTTGCCTAAAGATCTGGGAAAAAAATCCAAAGAAATTAAAAAGTTACATAAGCTTGTTACTTTAAATGGCTCTTTTGATCTTCTCCACGCTGGGCATCTCTACATGCTTAGGGAAGCAAAAAATCAAGGGGATCGACTACTTATTGCCCTAAATAGTGATGAGTCTATCCAGCAATACAAGAGTAAAGATCGTCCTATCATTCCTCTAAAGTATCGTTTGGAGATGATGGCAGCTCTTGAATGTGTGGATTTTGTGACCTGGTTTGAAGAGACAGACCCTTTAAAAATTTTAGCTTTAATTAAACCCCACGTACATGTTAATGGTTCAGAATATGGAAAAAATTGTTTAGAAGCTGATCTTATTAATAAACAAGGTGGCGCCCTTCATATTGTCAGTTTAAAAGATGGGCTATCTACCTCAAACATTGTGGAAAAAATTAGAGCACTATGCGTTTAGTTATTACTTTAGAAGATGTCACTCAGGCAGATAAATTTTCACTATTTCTTCTAGAAAGAGGTATCGAAAATCAAGTCGAAGCCAATAGTCAAAATCAACATGTTGTTTGGGTTTTTGATGAAGACAGTGTTTCAAAATCCAAAGACTGCTATGAAGAATTCTCTAAGCACCCTAATTGGACCCCGTCTCCTGATGCCTTGCGCAAAAAAAGAGAGAAGGAACTTCAAAAGGAAGCTGAGCAATTTATGGCTCAGAATCCAGAAGAGGCTTCTGATGGAAGTGTTGGAGAGGGGCCTGCTAGCGAAGAAGCAGCTAGTTCAAAGCAAGAGGAGCAGCCTGCAGACAAGGGGCAAGCTAGTTCTTTTGGAAAGCTTACTTTAGCAGTTGTTGTCTCATGCATCTTGCTTTTTTTATGGTCTTCTTTTAGTGCTCCACCCAAGATTGACTTGCCAAGTGGAGGAGCTTTAACTTCAAGTTCTTTTTTTACAACTCCCTATAGTCAGCTGACATATGAAGAACCTCTAGCTTATCAATATGCGGCAGGTTTTTTAGAGAAGCTGCGTCATTCTCAAGATCCTGAAGAGTATATGAAAACAGATGCAGCCTATTCAGAGATGTATCAATTTCAAACAACTCCTTACTGGCACGGTTATTATGAAACTTATTTTATCCCAGAAGGGGCAACGACTTACGCATTAAATAAAGCCTTTAGCAAAAAGCCACAGTTTGAACAAATAGCTCAGGGTGAAGTGTGGCGCGTTTTTACGCCCGCTCTTTTACATGCTAATTTATTCCATATTTTATTTAACCTCATTTGGTTTGTGTTTTTAGGGAAACAAATTGAGCAGCGCATTGGTTTTTGGCGGTTTTCTTTTTTCATTCTATTTGCTGCAGCCCTGTCAAATACTGCTCAGTATCTCATGAGTGGACCTAACTTCTTAGGACTATCAGGGGTAGTTATGGCTATGGCTGGGTATATCTGGATGCGCCAGAGCATTGCGGCGTGGGAAGGATACACCATACAAAAACCAACTCTTTACTTTTTAGGCTTCTATGTTTTAGTCTTAGTGCTTCTTCAAATTGCGTCATTTGTACTTGAGCGCAATGGGTTTAAAAGTATTGCCCCCAATATTGCTAACACAGCACACATTGTTGGAGCAATCGTTGGGATTACGCTAGGTAGACTTAACTTTTTGTCTGCATGGCGACTAGGAAAAATTAAAAAATGACCGTTCGAGATTTAGTTATTTTAGGTTCATCATCGCAGGTGCCCACCCGCTTTAGGAACCATGGCGCTTATCTTCTTCGCTGGAATAATGAAGGCTTTCTGTTTGATCCTGGTGAAGGAACCCAAAGACAATTCATTTATGCAAATATTGCCCCAACTTGTATCACTCGCATTTTTATTAGCCATTTTCATGGGGACCATTGTCTTGGCCTTGGCTCTATCTTAATGCGCCTGAACCTTGACAAGGTACCCCATGAGGTGCACTGTTATTATCCTGGGCGTTTTAAAGCGCATTTTGATCGTTTGAGATTTGGGACGGTCTATCACAATACTCTTAATGTCATTGAGCACCCTATTTTTGAATCTGGAGTCGTTGAAGAGAGAGCAGGCTTTAGAATTGAGGCTGCTCACCTAGAGCATGGAACTGAAAATATTGGCTGGCGCATCACTGAAGCCGATCAGCTTAAATTTGATAAAGAAAAGCTAAAAGACAAAAAAATTAAAGGACCTATTATTAGAGAGCTCCAAGAAAAAGGGCATATAGAAGTAGATGGGCAGAAAGTTTCTTTAGAAGATGTGAGCTGGGTCCGCAAAGGAGATACATTTAGCTATGTTGTAGACACCAGAGAGTGCAAGGAAGCATTTGAACTTGCAAAAGGAGCAAAACTTCTTTTGTGTGAGGCAACTTATCTTAACGAGCACAAAAATCTAGCTTATGAGCATCACCATTTAACAGCTAGCCAAGCAGCGCACATTGCAAAAAAAGGGCATGCTAAAAAATTAGTTCTCACTCATTTTTCTTCGCGTTACCAATCTGTTGTAGAGCATCTTAATGAAGCAAAGCAAATTTTTCCCAACACACACACTGCTGAAGACTTTAAAGTTATTCCGTTTGAAAAATAGCTTTGTATAAAACAACCCATCTTCTAAAATTACCAGTTTACTCTAAACTCAAATCAGGCAAGCAATGGTTACCACATTAAGGCATAAGTTATTCAAAAAAAAGCCTAAGAAAAGTGCATTTACTCTAGTAGAAAAAGCGCATTTCACCTTTTTGCTTGCCAAAGCACTGTTTAAAGTTTTACGAGTGCAACAAGGCAAGGAGAAATTAAGAGCAGCATTCATAGATTTTGAACTTCTTGAGTTTACAGAACTGTTTATAGATATCGGATTTTTAATTGAGGAGGCACAAGTTTATTATAATGATGATGCTCAAAAAATTGAATCTAATCAAATTATTAAACATTCCATAGAAGATTTAAGTCATTCAAGGTTCGATGTTGTTTTTGGACCAGATAAAATAGATCTGCAATACTTTGCAAAGTCACTAAAAGAGGCAATGCAAGAGATCAAATACTATAACTTTAGAACGTGTCTAAATGTGCATAAACTGAGCATACTCACAAGCCTAGTTTATCTTATCCCTGATAATAGCTCGATTGTTGAAGTTGGATCCTATAAATGTGGAACAACTATTTTAATGGCAAAGCTTTGTCAGGTTTTAAATAAGAAAATCAAAATTTATGCCCTTGATACCTTTCAAGGGATGCCAGCTGCCACAAACCCAGATCGGCTTGATTCAAGTGTGTATGATACAGGGATGTTTATGGATAACCCTATAGAGGAAATCCAAGAGAAAATAGATGATCAAGGTCTTGGGGAGTTTATAGCGCTTGTAAAGGGTGATGTTGCTCAAACACTTACTCATTTAGAACTCAACAATGTGTCTTTACTCTTTTTAGACACAGACCAATATAAAGGAACTCAGGCAGGGCTTAATTTTGCTAAAAAACTCACCAATAATCCTCACATTATTGTTGATGACAGCTCTCTTAAAGGTGTAAGCCAAGCAATAGATGAGTTTACCCAGGATTTTAATGCCTATAAAAGGCATAACCTTGTTACAAACTTCGATTATCTTTTTGCTCCCAAATAAGCAAGGCGCCAGTTTGTAATGGCCTCACTAAAATAATTTTGATTAAAAATTGTTCTTGCCATATAGTCATCTTATTTACGTTATAAAAATTAGGTGGACTGTAGTGCAAAAGTTTTTCTCTAGAGCATTTTTTCTTTTTCTTTTTAGTTCTATATTTGCATTTGCGGAGGATGTTCAAGATCTCTCTTTTGTTGATCTAGATCCATCCCAAATGGTCTCAGAGGCTCCTCGCGTTACACGAACTCGCAAAAAATATAAGAAGACCAAAGCTCAAGAAAAAGCAAAAGAGAAAAAGCAGCAGCAAAAAAACAACTCAGCTATCCCGGACACGTGGAAGTTAAAGTTTGATTACAATATTGATTTAATTCAGCCAAGACCTAGTTTTTTTTACCAAACGAATATTGGCGTGGGCTTTCTATATTTTTCTGGGGTGAAAGGGAACCTAATGGGTAATCCTCCAAATGCTTTTGTTACACAAGCAACAGCTTTTACTGCACCTATAAAGGGGAGCTATACTTACAACCGAACACCTCTTTTTGAAAATATTATAGGATATAGGATTTTTCCGTGGTTAAAGGCAGGAATTTCTTATCAGCATCAAGCAGGTATAACTTTTCAAACAGCGGCAGTACATAGTTTTGTTCCTGCAAACTTTCTCTTAGATTCTAAAGCGCAGCTTACTTCCGAAGTTAGTTTAGATGGTGCGATGGCTAAAGTCTATTTTGAAAATCCGCACCCAGCTGTTATTCGAAGGCTTGCAATTTCTCCAAGCATAGCTTTTGGACTTGGAATTGGTTGGCAAACATGGCGTCGCACCAAAGTGCTTTACTACCAAATGTTCCCAACGAATCGATCAGTAGCTGAGCAGCTCATCTTACGCCAAAAAATCTCTGCTAACTGTATCTGGATGGTAGATGTAGCATTTAGAATGCAGAGTACTGATATAGATTCCAATATTTCTGTAACCATGGGTTGTAAATACAACCAATGGGGACAAGCTAGAAATATAGGAAAGCTTTCCCAGCAAGGGGCTCAAAATCTAGGTCTTTTAAACCCCTTCCGCATTAAAACTGTTTATCAGTTTGCTCCCTATTTAGGACTTCAGTGGAACTTTCCAAATACTTATGTGAGTAAACACCCTTATACGATCAACGGAAAGAATCCAGATCGTTTTGCACCGACACTTGCCCGACTTAGCAGCTTTCAACCTAAAGAGAGTTTATGGACTCAGTTTAACGCAGGGATCGGCTTTCTTTACTTTGCAACCGTAAGAGGTAATCTTGCAACCGTGCCTAGTACTCTTTTTACTAGAGCAGCATTTCCCATCTCTGTTAGCGCTCCTTTAAGAGGTAGGCTGTCTTATAACCAAACCCCTCTTTTTGAATACCTTGTAGGGTATCGTTTTTTTCCTTGGTTTAAAGCGGCTCTATCCTATCAACACCAAGGAAATATTACAGTGCAGACTCGCTCTCTTGATAATATTGTAGTGCCGGCAGTTCCAGCGGCGAGAGGACGTGCTTCCTGGGCCAAATTCACTTCAAATTTAGATTTAGATGCGATTGAAACAAAATTTTTCTTTGAGCTTCCCTATTCTATGATTATCAAAAATATTTCATGCACCCCACTACTTGCAGCCGCTGTGGGAATAGGTTGGCAGTCATGGACCCAAATGGACGTTGAATATAGCTCAATGGGGCCAACAAATAACCCGGGGATTTTTAATTTTGGGGTCGTTCCTCTTCATTCAAAAGTATCACAGAATTTAGTTTGGTCTGCTGACGCTGCCCTTAGATTTCAAAGTGCATTGCCAAGTTCAAGTTTCTCTTTTCTAATGGGCTGTAAGTATAACCAATGGGGCCAAGCACGAAACATGGGGATGCTCTCTCAGCAGGCTTCCCATAAATTTGGACTACTTGATCCTCTAAAAATTAAAACAGTTTATCAATTTGCTCCCTACTTAGGTGTTCAGTGGGATTTTGTTGACACATATACAGGTAAAAAACCCTATTCTATTGGTGGAAAGTCAATTAATCGTTGGAGACCTTGGTTTGTTTCCACAGATTATTTACAGAAGATGAACTGTTTTTGGGCGCAATTTAATGTAGCTCCTGGCTTTCTATATTTTTCAGATGTTAGAGGGAATTTAGCTCTTAGGCCGGCTGCACAGTTTACTCTTTTAACTGGACCGAGTAATCCTTACCGTGGAAGGTTAATCTACAATAAAACCCCACTCTTTGAGTATATGTTAGGCTTTAGATTTACTCCTTGGTATAAGTTAGCTCTTTCTTACCAACATCAGGGAGGAGTTACTATTCAGAGTAAATGGCTTTCCTTTAATACAGTTATTCCCGGGAGCCAAGTAAGCCAGCAACAAGTGCAATTTCGCTCAAACGTCAGTTTCGATGGCATCATGCTGAAAAACTACTTTGAATATCCAAAAGCACTGATCTTTAAAGGTACTGCAACAACTCCCTATATTGCTCCAGGATTTGGGGTAGGATGGCAAACATGGAGCAAAAACGAAATTTTGCACTCCTCTGGATTTTCAGACGCGAGGCCTGTGCAGATTTTTTCAGGTACAGAGCATGGAATACGCCAAAAAATCTCTGCAAACTTCATTTGGATGGTAGATGTGGGCTTTAGAATAAGATCTGCATTGCCAAACCCCGGACTAAATATTTTAGTAGGTTGTAAGTACAACCAGTGGGGTCAAGCAAGAAATATAGGAAAAGCTTCTCAGCAAGGAAGAAATAAAACAGGGATGCTCGCTCAGCCTTTTAGAATAAAAGTGATCTACCAGTTTGCTCCATACTTGGGCGTTCAGTGGAATTTTTAAAAAATTTAT
>JAAZZY010000020.1:6719-19076 GCA_014239035.1 Chlamydiia bacterium | reverse complement strand
AGTGAAAAGGCCATGACAATCTCAGGGCTACTGACAAAAGAATGTGTGCCTGGATTGGCATCATTTCTACCTGAGAAATTGCGATTATATGATGTTAGAATAGAATTTTTTTCACCAAATTTTACTCCATGGCGTTTCCATTGACCAATACAAGGACCACACGCATTAGCTAAAACAACAGCACCTATACTTTCTAATTCTTTTAAGTGGCCGTCTCTCTCAATGGTGGCTCGAATTTGTTCGGAGCCTGGAGTAATTACTAGCTCTGATTGTGTTTTAAGATTTTTCTCTTTGGCAAAGCGAGCAATCGAAGTGACGCGCTCAATGTCTTCATAACTAGAATTTGTGCAAGATCCAATAAGAGCAACTTTTAGCTCTTCAGGATAATCATTGTCTTTAACTGCCTGACAAAATTCAGAAAGCTTCCATGCCTTATCAGGGGTAAACGGTCCATTAATATGAGGCTCGAGTGCAGATAGATCTATTTCAATAACTTTGTCATAATATTGTTCTGGGTTCTCTGATACTTCTTTGTCTGCTTTTAAACAGTCTTGAATTTGATCGGCAAGATCAGCCACTTCCTCACGTTTAGTGCAGCGGAGGTAATCAGACATTTTAGCATCGTAGGGAAAAATAGATGTGGTTGCTCCAATTTCTGCTCCCATATTGCAGATAGTGCCTTTACCTGTGCAAGATATAGACTCTGCTCCTTCGCCAAAGTATTCAACAATGTAGCCAGTGCCACCTTTAGCTGTTAACGTGCCAGCAAGGTTTAAAATTACATCTTTAGCAGCCGTCCACCCACTCATTTTCCCAGTGAGCTTTACACCGATGATTTGAGGGAATTTTAATTCCCATGGCATGCCTGCCATCACATCAACAGCATCAGCTCCTCCAACACCAATGGCAATCATGCCGAGGCCTCCAGCATTAGGAGTGTGGGAGTCTGTTCCTATCATCATTCCACCTGGAAAGGCGTAATTTTCCAAAACAATCTGGTGGATAATTCCAGAGCCTGGCTTCCAAAAACCTATACCATATTTATTGGAGACGCTTTGAAGAAAATCAAAGACCTCTCTACTTTCATGGTTTGCTCGTTTTAAATCTGCTTTTGCGCCCGCTTCGGCTTGGATTAGGTGGTCACAATGGACTGTTGTGGGGACTGAAGTCTTAATTTTATTGGCGCACATAAACTGGAGAAGAGCCATTTGGGCAGTTGCATCTTGCATCGCAACGCGATCTGGATCAAAGTTGATATAGCTAGCGCCGCGCTTAGCTTCTTCTTTAAGGGAGTCAGAATAGTGGCTGTAAAGGATTTTCTCTGTGAGAGTTAGAGGTTTGTTTAAATTTTTTTTTATACCTTCAAGGTTGCTCTTTTTATTGCTATATACCTTGCGAATCATCTCTATGTCGAATGGCATTTAATATCCTCTATAAATTAATTATTTGATGCAATGTGCTAAATTAATAATTTAGTTGAAATAACGCAAGAATCAAAAAAGAAAGTATGCTAAAATATCAGATAAAATTACAACAAGAGATCTTGAGATGGGACTTCCCAAAAATAAATTTAGAGAGCTGGTTTTTCAAATCCTTTTTTCCTGCCATTTCATGGAAAATTTAGAAGGCCAAGATGAAACCTTTTACATGAAGCAGCTTAAGACCACAAAGAAAAATGTGTTAGAAGCATTTTCTCAAGTTGAGGAAATTCTTTCTATGAAAAAAGATCTCGATGAAAAAATAGCAACATCCTCGACCTCTTATGACATTTCTCGCATACAATTAGTCGAACTCAATATTTTGCGCATTTGTCTTTATGAGATTCAAAAAAATGGAGGGCAAATGAATGAGATTTTAATCAGCGAAGGGATTCGCCTTTCTAAAAAATTTAGCACAACTGAGTCCATCTCATTTATTAATGGTGTGTTAGATCATCTCTGTAAAAATAATAGTGAGCTTGTCTATAATCCCTAATTTATAGGGACGTTATCTTGAATACCCAAACATCTAAAGAGTGTAGTTTTACTTGGCAGACAAATGTCTGCTTGGCTCCCTACTCCACCTTTAAAATAGGGGGAGAGGCTAAACTCTTTGCCAAAGTTTCTTCTAAAAAAGAGCTCTTATCTGCCCTTAGTTACTGCCATGAAAATGATCTCTACTATTATATTTTAGGGAAAGGATCCAATACGTTATTTGATGATCGGGGTTTTGATGGGGCTGTCATTTTAAATGGTCTTGCAGGCTTCGAGCAAAAAGGGGGGGCTTTTGAAGTATTATCAGGCACCTCTTTTTCTCTTTTTGCGATGCAGAGTGCAAAAATTGGCTATGGAGGACTTGAATATGCAGCAGGAATTCCAGGATCTATAGGGGGAGCTATTTTTATGAATGCAGGCGCTAGTGGTCAAGAAATTGCATCGCTTGTAGAATCTGTCGACTATATCAATGAGGATGGAAAATATAAGTGTTATCCAAAAGAGGAGCTTTTATTTAAATATCGATGGAGCTCTTTTCACAAGATGAAGGGTTTTATTTTTTCAGCGAGCTTAAGGCTTTATCCTGATGCCGCGGCAAGGAAAGTGCAAATAGAGCTTATCAATAAACGAAAGCAAACCCAGCCTTTAAAAGAGCCCTCATGTGGCTGTGTTTTTCGAAATGGCAAAGAATTTATTGCAGGAAAACTTATTGATGAAATGAATCTAAAAGGTTTGCAGATAGGTGGTGCTCAAGTTTCAAATACGCACGGTAACTTTATTATAAATAGAGGCTCTGCAAAAGCTCAAGATGTCAAGGATCTGGTTCAAATAATTGAAGATAATGTTTTTGAGAAAACTCAGTATAAACTCGAGCGAGAAATTCGCTATGTCCCTTATCAAAGGAATTGAATATGCGCTATGACTTGCACTGCCATACTGTGCACTCAGATGGAGAGAAAACGGTTTCAGAACTGCTAGATATTGCAAAAAATGCTAATTTAGCTGGCCTCTCCATTACTGATCATGACACTATCTCTGCATATGATGAGGCCTTTGAACTTGCTAAAGAGAGATCTTTAGAGATTATCTCAGGAACGGAGATTAGTTGTTTGCATAATCAAAAGCCTGTGCACATCCTAGCTTATTCCTTTTGCACTAAAGATGAAAAATTCAATCTTTTTATAAAAGAATGTCAAAGGATGCGCTATGAAAGAAACATAGAGATGCTCAAACTTTTTGCCGAGCGTAAAATATCAATAACTTTTGAAGAGTTAGAAGAAAGGTTCAACAAAAAAATGCATGCCATCGGAAGACCTCATTTTGCAAAGCTACTCATCGAAAAAGAAGTAGCAAGCAGCTTCTATGATGCATTCAATCGTTATTTAGCTGATGGGAAAAAGTGCTTTGTAATAGGTCGTAGACCTTCTGTTGAAGAAGCCATAGATGCCGTGCATCTTGCAAATGGCTTTGCAGTTATCGCACACCCTCATATTATACACGATTCTTCTCTAGAGAAAGAACTCTTAGAGATGAACTTTGATGGATTAGAAGGCTATTACGCTAAAATGGGACCAAATAGAGAGCAAAAGTGGGTTGCCATTTCTAAGAACAAAAACTGGATGATCACTGGAGGGTCTGATTTTCATGGAGAGTCTAAGCCCATTAATCAACTAGGTTCATCCTGGGTCTCACAAGAGACTTTTAATCAACTTAAAGTAAGGCAAGATGAAAATGAGCAGCTACGAGCACATCAATAAGAAGCTTTATCAGCTCAACTTTGCCAAGCAATCTCGTATGGATATTAGGTCTATAATGGCTCTCCACAAAGCATTAGATCTGCGAAACTATCCAATGGTACATGTTGCCGGAACCAATGGCAAAGGATCGTGTGTTAAAAAGTTATTTAGAACACTTACTTTGTCAGGGTATAAGTGCGCTTCTTTTACCTCTCCGCACATAGCAACTTTTAGAGAACGCATTCAAATCAATGGTGAAAAAATTTCTAAAGAGCTAACGGCAATTTATGCAGAGGAGATCTTTGCTCTTGCTGAAAAGCATGGTCAAGAAGTGACTTTTTTTGAAGTCATTACTTTGATGGCTTTAAAATACTTTGCTGATCAAAAAGTAGATGTCGCCATTATCGAAGTAGGTCTTGGGGGCAGACTTGATGCCACAAATTGCATTATGCCGATCCTTTCAATCATTACATCTATTAGCTTTGATCATGTGCACATTTTAGGGGACACCTTAGAGAAAATTGCCGCTGAAAAAGCCGGGATTATTAAAAAAGAAGTTCCTATCTTGGTTGGACCAAATGCTGATCAAAAGATTATTGAGAAAATAGCTTTAGAAAATGACGCTCCTCTTATTAAAGTGCAGCCCTCAGGCTTCAAAAGTTATGATGAGGAAAATCAGGCAATTGCTAAAAAAGCTATCCAGTTTCTTAGAAAAGATTTTCAAATTTTAGATCAAAATATCGAAAAAGCTCTTAAAGAAAAACTACCATGCCGATTTGAGAAAATAACTTTTTTAGATCACAATTTGATTTTAGATATGAGTCACAATGAAGATGGGCTTTCAAGGCTTTTTATGCAGTTAGATTATGAGTATCCTAATCGTAAGATCGTTATCTTTACATCCATGGCCTTTAATCATAATTACCACAAAAATCTAGAGTTAATAATGGGTGCATCAAAAGAAGTCTTTATCATAGATATAGATCACCCAAGGCTTGCTAGTGCTCAGGATCTTCTAGATGTTGTAGGAGATATAGGTGCCATTTGCAAAGTACCTGATATTGCCCAAAAAATAAACGAACAAGCTCAAGATGCTGTGATTGTTTTTACTGGAAGCATTTTTATTATGGGGGATGTCTACAAAATGCTTGGACGTGAAATAGAGCATGATGAATTTGCTGTCTGTGATGGACTCTTTAAGCCCTCTTCTTGCCAATCAAAAGGATAAATGGAGATCTATCTGATCGATTGATCCATGTCTGTTGACAGCAATCATATTCAGATCCTAAGCTCTTAGCCCAGTTTAATATATTTAACGCCTCAACTTGACCTTCGGGGTGCCCAGGATAGCAAGTGATACTTAAAATCCCCTGGTGATTGAGTAAAAGGAGACTCTTTTTTAAGCTTAAGAGTGTGGTCTTTGATTGGGTGGTGATGGTTTTATCCGCTCCGGGTAGATAACCCAGGTTATAGACAATAAGATCAGCACCTTTTGGGCAGTGATGATCTATTTGAGAATGACAAGACTTTAGAAGTTTAACTTTGTGTAAAATATTTTTTTGAAGAGTTTCTTTAAGAAGATGAGATGTGTTTTCAATGGCTTTTTCTTGGATGTCTAGGGCTATGATTTTGCCTTTATGCTCGGTGAGAGCATTCTGAGATAAAAAGAGGGTATCATGTCCATTTCCACAGGTGGCATCTATTACGTATGCTCCAGGGTATAAGATGGATGGCCAGATATTATGTGTTAGGGAAACAGCGGATTTTAAAATCATTATTCAGCGAGAGTTTTATAACAGCTTAACATTGATGCGCTATAATATCTACTGAAAGGAGATAAGAAAGGGTACAAAAATGGCACTACCAGCAGTTAGCCAAGTACAGAGTTTCCATAGAACTCTTGCTGCAAGTGGCTTTAAAAATATGAAGAGTTTTAGTGCTTTAGGGGTTCACCCAGAAGATATTGCTGCTCAGACCCAGCTCGCTGATGTCATTAGGAAAATTGAATCAGGTGCTATCAAACCTGAATATAGCCCCATTACAGAACTTGTGTATTTTTTCAATTCCAGTGGAAATCGAGAAGCCGTGTTCAAACCGGGAGAAACTAGAGCTTTGGATGAAACTTTTGCAAGACGATTCTCTTATAAACTTGGAGCTCCAGGGAGCATTGTGCCATCGATGATCTCAACATTTAATTTCTCAACCCTTCCCCCTGTTACAGCTGAAGTTTTTAATCCAGCTGCATTTGAAATGCCTGATTGGTCAGGATCTGAAACAAGTTATGCAAGTAGCTCAGCTGAAGAAGAGGGCAGTATTGTATTTGAAAAAGATCGTCATAGCGCCATCAGTTGTGCTGAGATTACAGAGTTTCCATTTGCTCGAACTGAGTTGAGATCTCATCGTCAAGTATATTTCTTACCGCACATAGAAAGCAGAGGAGAGGTTGTTAAACCAAGTGATAAGCTGCATTTTGAAGGATCTCTCATAGGTATCTTAGAACCCTGGGTCAATGACGAAGAAGTGTCGCGAATTGAATTTGTTACAAGTCTTTTATTAGCCGCTACTATAGGAGCAAGAGATGTTAAAAAAGATTCGTTTAATGGTAGGGGAAATACAATCTTTGATATAGAAGAAATTATGGCAGCTGTAGATGGGGACTCTGTTTTTTCTAAACCCTCTTTGCATATTCCAGCATTATCAGATGAGCGTGCTATGGAGCCGTTGAGCAGAGTTGAAATTAGACTTATTAAAGAAATGGTAGAAAATTGGGACGTTCGTGATTTGGTGCGCTATGCACGAGATCAGCGAATGCTCTATAGGCTCAATGAGATTGAATCTTTAGAAGTCTCTGATGACCCAGAAGACCCGACTATTCACAGGTTAGCTGCTTTTGGGCTCAGCTGCTTTTTAGAAGAAAGTGGTCGTGAAGAAGAACTGTTTCCCCCAATTAGTTTAGGGCTGGACAATCTGTTTGCAGACGCTCAAATTGCTGCCCTAGAAGGACGCTTAGTAAATCTTAAGTCTGCTTTGACTGAGATGGATGGCGCCTTCAAACACACAGGTGATCTTCCATCTATGAATCTTTGGGGATTGATAAACATTATTGATCCAGCTTATGAAAAGATTGTAACAGAAATTAAAGCAGCTAGAGGAAGAATGCTTAGTGGTGAAGAATCACTTCTAAGAGCGCGTGATATTCGAGCATTTCTGGTTGATGCTGCTAGTGAAGATGTGTTTGTGAATGCTCTTGCAAGTCAAGCTGGTAGAGTGCCCTTAGCTCCGCCAAGAGCTCGTGCCAGTTCTGTGCCAGATAGCATATTGCATCAAAGAGAAGAGGAGTCTCCTGAGCTTGTAGTACGTTCTTTGTCGGTTGAAGCAGATTATTTATCTAACTTTAATTTTACTCCAAGATCTCCTTCACTAGTAGAGCCAAAAGCTACGCTTGATGGCATTGAAGGCTAACCTTTAGAGATTATGAGGATTTTCATTGAAGTTATAGCGCTATATGTCTTATAATTTTCTCTTTAAAACAGGTTTTTATCAACTGATGGGGTATTAGCTCAGTTGGTTAGAGCGCCACGTTGACATCGTGGAGGTCAGCTGTTCGAGTCAGCTATATCCCATTTAATTTTTTATGGATGAATCAAATAAATGTTTGACCCATCTTGGAGGCAGCTTTGCTAAACTCTTAGCATATGCCGTCCTTGATTTATTTCCCCAAGCCCAGCTTATTTGCGACTGGGTAAAGGAAGATAAGTTCTCATATCAATTTATATTAAAAAATAAAATTGACCTAGTAGATCTCACAGTTATTGAAGATCGCATAACCTATCTCCAAAATACGCCTTTAGAATTTAAATTTATGGAGATGGTTCCTTCTAATGCAGCAGAGCTTTTCAGGGCTCAAAATCAATATGGATTAGAGAGAGCATTAAAAAGACTTGCAGAGCCCACTATCAACGTTATTCAAATCAACCAGTTCTATGATCTAAATTGCTTTGGAGCCTCTAGCGAGGATGCAAAAAAATCCTTTAAATTACTTTCATATAAGATTGAAGATAAGGAAAAGAATACTTTCCTTACGATTACAGGATTAGCAGCTCAAAATAAAGAGGAGCTCAAAAAGCTCTTGAAAGCTCATAAAAGCCTAGAGAAGAACTCTCACACCGACATAGGCCCAAATCTCTCATTATTTAATGAGGAGCTATTTCTGCCAAAAGGCCTTAAACTCCTTAAATATTTGAAAAAAGAAATAGATACTCTTTTCCAAAGCAATCAATTTGAAGAAATAAAACTCTTAGATCAAAAAAATGATTTCAAAAAAAGATTAATAGGTAGTGGGGTCTTAACTTTAGGATCGAAATATTTTTTATGGCACCAAAAAGGAAGAAAATCCAAAAATCCACTTGAATATGGTCTTTTTAAAATAAAAAATCATACCTGTGATCACTGGATTTCTATTGTAAATAGCACAAGTATTGTAAATGAGTGTATTTCGTGCTTGAATTTCTACAAGCAAATCATTAAAATTTTAGGATTTTCTTATCGAGTGAAGGTTCAAGGAGATTCTTGCTCTAAACTCTATGAGATAATAAGTAGTGCACTAGAGCAAGCTGACCTTAAAGCAGAGTATATCAAAGGCAAGGACTTTGAAGTATGTTTTGAAATATTAGATTGTTATGAGCGCACTGTTTTAAAACCCTTTTGGAAAATAGAGCGAGTCTCTTTAAAAGAGGGTGGAGATTGCTACGCAATTGAAGGAACTGTTTGCACCTCTCTTGAAATGCTTTTAGCACAGCTTATTGAGCATTACAAAGGGAAGCTGCCCTTAAAATGGGGCGGAGAGCAGCTCAAAATTTTGACCCTTGATGAGGGGCAAACTTATGCTATGGAACTGTATGAATTTTTCAAAAGAAATAACATATTAGTTACCATAGATTCTTCAGAGCAAAAGTTGAGTGCAAAGCTAAGTAGGGCTTGCAAAGAAAAAGTTCCAAATCTGGCCATAATTGGTAAGAAGGAATTAGAGCAGAATAAACTGACAGTTAGAACACAAAGCTTTAGTGGTGAAAAAAGATGCTCGAAAGAAGAGCTTTTAGAAGATCTAGTAAAGCAGCTAAAGGAAATATAAGAGAGCTAGTTTGAAACACAACAATCAAATACGTGCCAAAAACGTTAGATTAATTGGTATAGATGGAAAGCAAGTAGGGGTTGTACCTCTACAAGAGGCTTTAAATATTGCACAAGAAGCAGGTGTTGATTTAGTAGAAGTTGTACCTGATGCTGATCCACCTGTTTGTAAAGTCATTGACTTTGGTAAATTTAGATACGACCAGACAAAGCGTAAACGAGAAGGGAAGAAAGCTCAACACCAAGTCAAGGTAAAAGAAGTTAAATTTAAACCCAATATAGATACTCATGATTTTGAATTTAAGCTCAAAAGAGCTCGAGGGTTTTTAGAAAAAGGAAATAAAGTTCGAGTAGTTTGTTTCTTCAGAGGACGAGAAATGCTTCACAGAAATCGCGGAGAGAAAGTCTTTGCAAGCTTTCTTGAGAACCTAGAAGATGTGGGAACTGCAGAGGCTGCCGCTAAATTTTTAGGCAGAACTTTGGCAACAGTTGTCGCACCTATTGCAGTATCGACTGCAACTACTACTACGAAAAAAACACAATAGTTGAAATAATAAGGAGAAAACTGTGCCTAAAATGAAAACTAACAAATCTGTAGCTTCTCGGTTTAAAGTTACAGGTACAGGCAAGCTCAAGCGAAAAAAACCGGGTCTGCGTCACATATTGACCAAAAAGACCTCTAAGAGAAAAAGACAACTTTCTAAACCAGGTCTAGTCAGTAATTGTCAGCTTAAGATGTATAAAAGTGAGATGGGAGTAAAGTAAAATGGTTAGGGTTACAAATGCCGTCGCTTCACGCAAGCGTAAAAAAAGAATTTTCAAAAAAGCTAAAGGTTTTGTTGGAGATCGTAAAAATCACCTTAGATTGACAACTGATGCCGTCATGCGCGCCATGGCGTTTAATTACCGTCATCGTAAGCAGAATAAAAGAAACTTCCGTTCTCTTTGGATTGTGCGTATAGCTGTCGCTTCTAAAATCAATGGAATTTCATACAGCAAGCTAGTTGATGGCTTGAAGAGAGCAAGCTGCGAAATTAATCGTAAAATGCTTGCAGATTTAGCTGTGAATGATCCACAGACTTTCTCTGAAGTCGCAGGCGTTGCCAAGGCTGCTTTAGCTTAATTCAAAACATAAGTTGCCTAAATGGATAAGTCCATCGAAAAAATTCGAGAGGAGTTTATAAGCGAGCTCAACTCAGCGTCTACCTCTACTCAAATTGAACAACTCAAAATTAAATTTCTTGGGAAGAAGGGCCCTATTGTTGCCCTTATGCGCTCTTTGAAGGACTGTTCAAAAGAAGAGCGTCCAAAAGTGGGGCAGCTAATTAATTCCCTAAAAGAAGAAGTTGCCACCTCTTGTCATAAAGGTTTTGAAGACCTTTTACTCAGAGAAGAAAAAGTAAAGCTTGAGAGTCAAAAAATTGACGTGACGATGCCTGGAAAAAAGAGTAATAAAGGTCGCTCTCACCCAATAAGACAAATTCTTAACCATATTCTATCTATTTTCAAGGAGATGGGCTTTTCAATTCAATATAGCCCCAATATTGACTCTGAACACTACAACTTTGAATCACTTAATTTTGAAGACGACCATCCTGCGCGTGATATGCAAGATACTTTTTATCTTTCAAAAGAAATGCTTCTTAGAACACACACTTCTAATATTCAAGCTCGCCTTATGCAAAAAGAAAAGCCGCCTATTCGCGTGGTTTGTCCTGGAAAAGCGTTTAGAAATGAAAATATTTCTGCTCGCTCTCATGTCTTTTTCCATCAGGTAGAAGGCTTCTATATTGATGAAAATGTCACTTTTGCAGATCTAATTTCGACCCTAAACTCTTTTTTTAATAAATTTTTTGGGCAAAAAATTAAAATGAGATTTCGCTCAAGCTATTTCCCTTTTGTTGAACCTGGCTTAGAAGCAGATATAGAGTGTCTGGTTTGTAGCACCAAAGGCTGCGCCATCTGTAAAAATACAGGCTGGCTAGAGGTTGTTGGAGCCGGTATGATTCATCCTAACGTTTTAAAAGCTGGCAGAGTAGATCCTGAGAAATATACTGGCTATGCTTGGGGACTTGGCGTAGAGCGCCTTCAGATGCTTTTAAACAATATTCCAGACATTCGTATGTTCACTGAAAATGATGAGCGCTTCCTCTCTCAGTTTTAACCTCTTTTGAACTTGACTCTGAAGCTAGCTTTATAATAGAATTCCGGCTCATTTCTTACGGAAGAGTGGCAGAGTGGCCGAATGCGACTGTCTTGAAAACAGTTGATGGGAAACTATCCGGGGGTTCGAATCCCTCCTCTTCCGTGTTTTTTCTTACTCACCTATCTTCGTGATGTATAAAACCTAAAAGATCACCTTTTCTATAAATCATTAAGCGTTTAAAATCTTCTCCACTACCTTTTTGAGAGCAGACTTGCAAATATAGCTTAATTCCCATACATCACAAGATAAGTTCAGTTATGAAATCAAAACCCTCTTATCAGATTACTCAGCACCCGATAGGTTCCATTTCCGAGATATGGACCATCTCCTGGCCCCTAATATTGGGTCTTATCTGCAATGGCATGATGGTTGTTGTCGATAGACTAATGCTTGGACAATACTCTCTGGAGGCGATGAATGCTGCTAGCATGGCAGGATCGGCTGCCTTTTCTTTTTTTATACTTCCTATGGTTGTTGCGGGTATCTCAGAGGTTTTTGTCGGGCGCTATCACGGATTAGATCAGCACCATAAAATGGGCTCATGTGCTTGGCAGATGGTCTGGTTCTCTATTTTGATGATCCCGCTATTTATTTTATGCGGAATCTTTTTTGGTCCTTCTTTATTTAAAAGCACCCCAAGAGCTGATTATGCAATAGATTATTTCCATATCCTCATTAACTTTGGAAGTGCCTTTTGCATCAACCAAGCCCTCATGGGATTTTTCATTGGTCAGGGCAAAGTACGTATCATAACTATTTCAATTGCACTCGCCAATTTGGCTAATATTTTTTTAGATTATGCCTTGATTTTCGGAACGCCTATAACTCCTTCAATGGGAGTAAAAGGAGCAGCTATTGCCACAATCATTTCCCAATTTATTTTAATTGGAACCTTATTTTTTGTGTTTATCAACAAAAAAAATAGGAAAGAGAAAGGAACAGGACTCTGGAGACTTAAAAGTTCTCTTTTTATGAGGTCTCTAAAAATTGGTGTGCCCGCATCTTTTGCACACCTCTCTGAATATATTTGCTTTTTTATATTCTTAAAATTAATGGGCAGGCTTGGAGCAAACTACTTAACGATTGCAGTGCTTTTAAATACTGTTTACATGATCCTCTATTTTATTGTGGAAGGAATCTCTAGAGGAGTTTCAGCGATCTGCTCAAACCTAATAGGTGCATCTAAGCAAGATTTTGTTAAGAAAAACTTGTCGGCAGCATTTAAACTGCATACCATTTTTGTAATCGTTATTACGGCTATTTTTGCACTAGGCTCTACTGGGATTTTCTCTGCATTTATTGGTGGTGATGA
>JAAZZY010000020.1:0-6709 GCA_014239035.1 Chlamydiia bacterium | reverse complement strand
GATAATCCTTGAATAGTAACAGCCTTATTCAATTCACCTGTTGCAATAACTTTTATCTTTTGAATATATCTAGGCACTAGATCCTCATTTTTTAAAGCAGATGAAAATATCAAGTCTTTTTTTGTGCTTAGGCTATCTTTTTGATGGGATGACCTGGATTGCTGTAGGAATGCTAACTGCTGCATCTGATACGCGTTTTATTATGTGTGTAGGATCTCTTGCTCCATGGTTCTTGCTTCTTTTGCCTGTCTACTTTTTTTCAAGTTATCTGCACATCTCTGTTTCGCAAGTTTGGTTAATTGTTGCCCTCTATTGCTTTTTTGATTTTGCTATCTATTGGTTGCGTTATAAGAGTGGAGCCTGGAAAAATGATTATGTTTTAGAAGATCCTTCGGTTCCTACTCAAGAAAGTTAAAATTCTCACCTTGACTCACTTTTTCTTAAGATGTTACAATTTAAGATATTAAAAATTATTTTAACTTATATGAGGTAAGTGATGGCAATAGTTAATGTTTCTCAAAGTTTAGAAAATCTACGCGCTCCTTTTTCACTACAAGAAAAGAAAGAAACTCAAGCCTCTTGCCAAGTGGCACTAGATGTCTTGAAAGACACTGCTGTGACCATCTACCAAAACACCTCGCAATTTTCAGATTACTTCAGCGCTACAATCTCATCATCTCAAACAGACCTTGTCTATAACCCTCTTCTTCCCAACTCATCTATTGGCACTCCTTTTGTCCATTTAGATCAAGCCCAAGGTGAAATTTCTAACCAAGTGAGCTGCGATAGGCAGTTTAACCTCTCTTCGTATATTAACTCGCTTATTGGAAAAGACGTTAAGCTTCATTTAGATGATGGAGAGGTTGTTGAAGGTAGGCTTTTAGGCCGTGATGGTGAGAAGTTTACTCTCTATATCCATAATAACGTTCAGCATAATGAGGCATTTTACTTGCCTATGAACTTTCAGAAAAAGCACGATGGATTTTACGCATCCTCAGAAGGAATCTCCTCTTCAATAGCTTTTGTCCTCAGTGAAGATGTCGCTTTTATCCAATCAAAGGATCTTGATCAAGCTATAGCTGTCAAGCCCTACATCAAAGCCAAATATATCACAGATAAGAGCCCAGAAGACATCAAAGGGCAAGTTGTCTTTTTCAATCAAGCTATGCGTTGGTCTGCGCAATATCGTCTACTTATTGAAGAGACTCAAGATGACCTAAAAGGTCGCTGGGTGGCCAATGCGCGCATTTCTAACACCTCTAACATAGAACTGAAGGACCTGATGGTGAAAGTCGTTGGAGGGGATTTAAATGAGCTTGGTGGCGGGGGAGCACCTATGCCATGCTATAACGAAATGAGAGCCCGATGTGCCTCTAGTACTCCAAAAGCAGCGATTGAGCAAAACTGGCAAGATCTAAAAGCATACGTTATTCCACATAGAGTATCCTTAAAGCCAAGTGAAGTCTTAGATACTCCCTTATATGACCCTCAAAATATTAGCCTGACGAAAAGATATGTGTTGCACTCATATGAGCATCAAAATGGTCAGAGACATCCAAGTGTTTGTTATAACATAGAAAATGACTCAGAAAACCACCTTGGGCATGCCTTTCCAAAAGGAGAGGTGCAGGTTTATCGCAAAGAAGGCTCGTCTTTAGATTTTATTGGAAAACATTCCATTAATCAAACACCAAAGGGTGAAGATCTAGAGATTACAACCGGGGAGTCTTTTGATCTGATGAGTAAACGCTCTATGGAAACTGAAGTAATAAGAAATGGTAAAGGAAAAGTCATCGCTCATGAAATTACAGTAAAAATAGAGCTTAGTAACGGCTCTAATGAAGACCACACTCTTCATTTACATGAGCATGTTCAGGGACAAAAAAAGCTTTTGGAGACATCATTGCCGGTTATTCGAGAAGACTCTAAAGAGCTCGTTTTTAAAGTAGATATCCCTAAAGAAACGACTTCTAAAAAGCCCATGGAATTTACTTATAAATATAGAAGAGAAATTGCCTAGCTAATGATTTTGTATTTTCTAAAGATCTCTGCACTTCCTGGATCCAATTCATTAAGTGCTCGTTCAAAAGCTGCATGTTGACCAGGTCTCACACCTTGTTTCAATATATACCCGATCGCGATAATAGTTTTCTCATCTCGAGGGTAGGGGTGCGAAGATTCGTCTTTGATTACTTTTGCTATATGAGAACCTCTGTCTTGGACAAATTGTTGCATTTTTTTATAGTCCAGCTTAACTCCCGTAAGCTCTTCTCCACCTACAAATAATTCTAGAAGAGAAGCAACATGAGGCGATAAAAGAGGGTTGTGCTCTTTTCGATTAAGTCTTTTCATTTCATCTTCATGAGAAAAATAAGTTAAATCGAATCCGTCTAATTCCCCAATTAACTTTTGGGCATCAGTAACTCCTCTAGTAGATGAAGTTCCCGCACCTTCCCATAATCTGGCAAACAATGGGTTAATGCGGTGAATCTCCTCAATGCGGTGAAGCTCCTCATCAAGATCAAAGGCTCTAACCGTAGATGATGCAGCTGATTGAGGTGACGATCCTATAATTGAAAGATCATCGTAAGAGTTGGCTCCACCTAAAGACCCTGCATACCCAGAATCAAAGGAATCTTCACTTTTAAGACTAGTAGATCTTGTTCGAACCATATGGTCTCTCATATAGTCATCATAGCTTTTTTTAATAATGTCAGCCTGTTCTCCAGAAGGTCTATTCCCATGTATTTTTAAAGCAATTGATTTTTGAGCTCCTTCAAATACAAATTTAGCTGCCAAGGGGCTGTCTAATCTAGGTTGAATTTGAACCCTTCTAAATGATTCAACTGCAGCCTCAGTTTCTTTTTTTACTCTTTGTCTAAGCAGAAAGAGTTGGCCTTTTGAATCTCCTAAATCAGCAGTTCTCAAAAAGTTAGTATTGGCAATTTGTGCATATTCAGCTATTGCACAAGCATCACCTGCAGAAACAGGTTGTCCAAAAGTTTTTTCAAGGAAATCGTTAAGATCTGCGTCTAAACTAAATTCGTTAATTCGCCTCTTCGTACCACTTAAGTCTTCAATAACCCTTCCATGCTCAAGCATAAGTTCGCGTTTATGCTGAGGCGTTAAAAGCTCTGGTCTGTGAGCATCTACTGCCGATAAAAGTTCTGCTGAGGTATGTCTAAAATTAGTTCGTGCATCCCTTAGCTTTTGCTCTAACTGAACTTTTTCTCTAGTTAGATCAGTAATTGCTATTCGCTGTTGATCACGCTTCATTCTAGTGTAGGTCATTACTTGACTTCCTGTATTACCTGAAAAGGTCGTGCCTTCTTCTATGGCAAATTGTTTTTCGTGACGAGCAAATTCTTTTTCCTTTCGGCTTAGCATTACTTTGAGTTGTTTTACAACTTTTTCTAAAGTTGCTTTTTGAGCTTTTCTCTCTTTGATTTCTATTTTTCTTTGACCTTTATGGTGCTTAATTTGACCATTAAGGCCTACGATTTCTCTTCTGAGTTTTGCAATTTCATCAGCTTTATTAAATCTTGGATCGTGAAATAATTTAGAGAATAGTTTTCTACGGTTTCCAAGCTGAGCTTCCTGCATTCTAAGATTGGCAAGGACTCTTCTAAGATTAGGATCATCTAAAGAAGCTTCATGCTGAACCTGAAGCTCTATATACTGGATTTTAAACTTATCTATTTGTTCATCGATAGCTCTTAGAATTTGAAGCTTCTCTCTTTCGTTATATTTTTTATTTAAAGATCTGATTCTGGCTTCTTGCTCAGAGATGATATACGTAACTTCTGCAATGTTATAGTCAGCTTGCGGCTCTTTGATGTAGGTTTCTTGGTGCTCAATGCTTCTTTCAAGAGCATTAATTTCAGATCTTAATTTGTATATCCCCATTGGCTCGTACTGAGCAATAAAGGCATCAAAACCTAAACCTTGTCTTGTAACTTGGGAATCTCTCCCACCTTCTAAATATTCTTTAAATTCAGCTCTCTTTTGTGAGTAATAGGCATATGAGCCCTTATGATTTCCTCCAAGTCTAACCAATTGCTCTTCGTAGCTTGCAACGAGGGCCTCATCTTCGGCATATACTTTTTTAAAGTCTTGTACTGAATAGTTATAAGCTCTAAGGCTTGCTCCAAGAGTAGGGTTAACACGCTCCATAGCCTCGACATCTCTTATCGGAATGAGGGTCACAGCTCCTGGGGGGGTCTCTGTCTTGCGTGAGCTATAGACTATATTGTGGATCATTTGAAAAACAGCATCGTCAAGCTGTTTAGATAGTGCTCTTCTATCAAATGTTACAATTTGGCGATCAAGTAGTTCTTTTTCTTTGGTAAGTCTTGCATCTTCACGCATGAGCGCTACATAGGGTCTAGTTTTTTCAAGGACCTGAGTAGATGCTATTAATTGCCTGGTATAGGCTTGGATTTGGTCTTCTGATAAGCTTAGGACAAATTGAACGATTTTGGCGTGATACTCAGTTGTATACTGCAAAGCAAAGTGACTACTTAAACGTCTAAATTGTTCCAAAGCATGCTCAAATCGCTCTTTATAGGTCATAAAACGTTTATTTCTCAAAAGCTCTCTATCACGCTTTACAGTAAGGCGATATGATGTTCTAACATGGTCATAAGCTTCCATCTCTTTATGAAATAAGTCATCCCAAACCGTGGCATCTGTCACTTGTCTATTTTGGACGGCAATAGAGGTAATAGTTGGGATTGTGAGATCACATTCATCTCGAAGATGTAGCATCTGTGCGTGCTGAAGAAGCAAGGCTCCTCTTTGAGAAGGGGCATCTATTGGTATTATTTGAGTTGATGGGGGAACTGTGCCATCACGTAGAAGGTCTGGAGCTGTAATGGTTGTGCCTGCAATAGTGGCTGATCTAAAGTTAAAGGCTGTCATTGCAGCTTTGTGAACGGCGCTAGAGCAGGTATTGCTCAAACCAGCTGTTCGAACGAGGTATTTTCTTAAGCTTTTAGTGTTTAGGTGATAAGAGATGTTTCCAATCTGAACGGCAGTAGATTTACCAAATTTCCTAGAAAACCAGCCAGCGACCCTAATCCCTGTTATACTAGCGCCTTGTGGCTCGAGCTCTCTTGGGGCTGAGCGAAGGTCTGTCGACTCTACGATGTGGAGCCTACTTGAAAAGGTCTGATGTTTTATAACTGCTTTTACTACCATATTCTCTTCTTTAATCTGTAGCGGGTAAAATCTTTTCCGCCTCTATATATTATAGCACATTTTTGGATGTATTTCAATAAATCATAACCCGTTAATATTAAGTATTTAAAGATAGTCTTATATAATATCTTAATGTAATCTTAACATAAAATTAACATAAAATTAACAATCCCAAGTCCTTTAAGTTCATAATGATAAGGATTAAAAAAAAGAGCCAACTAGCTAGGCTAGTTGACCCAAGGCAGTCAAAGAGGCAAAAATGGAGCCTTTTGAAAAAGCGGTGGGCTACACCGCTCTAAGTGGAATAGATGATTACTACCATCCTACAAGACCAAGAACTCTTCCAGCAAGCGAGCGCTGAGCAGGTTGCTCAACAACTGTTGGAAGTAAAGCTCTAAGAGCTTTAGATTCAGTTGCTTTAAGTTTCTCTACGTCTTCAACAACTCTATCTGTAAGATCAGCTACAAAAGCTGTAACTTCTCTTTGTAACTTAGCTTCTTTAAGAGTGTTGACTTTATTACGAGCAAGCATTCCTCTAACAGCGGTTTGGATTGTAGTCGCAGCATGATATTTTCCTTTTGAATGGAGGAACTGTCTTTTAACTGTCCCAACAGCTTCTAGGTCTGCTTCTAGAACAGCAATTGCGTCCTTTGTATTACGAGCACTAGCAGTTACGTCTTTAAGAAGAGCTGGTCTAGCTTCTCTTCTAGCTTTAACCTCAGCTGCATGTGTCTCACGAGCAAGTTTCTTTGCAGCTGCTTGTTCTGTTCTTTGTGCAGTAACCGAAGCAAGACTAGCTTTATTTATACTTGGTTTGTGAGCTTTAGCATTAGCAGTTAAACTAGCTATAGTAGCTTCCTCAGCTGTAGGATTTCTCAATCCTGTAGCAAGAAGTGCACGACTTCCTAATGTTTGAGCTTTAGTAGCAGTAGCTGTAAAGGCTCTAGTAGCAGTACTTCTAATACCGGAACTAACTCTGCTCATGAATCCTGGTTGCTCTACATGGGCAACTTCTTCAGGTGTAACTAATTGAGCAGCAGCTTCCTCAGCTCTCTTTTCATTTACATACGCCTGCAGAGACATATCCCTTACTTCCCCGACAGGAACGATTTGCAAGTTGGCTAATCTAGCTTCTCTTCTAGCTGTTACTTCAGCAGTACGTGTCTCACGAGCAAGTTTCTTTGCAGCAGCTTGTTCTGCTTTTGCAGCAAGAACAGTTGCTGGGTCGTGTTTAACCGGCTTATGATTTGCCTGACTAGCAGTTAAACTAGCTATAGTAGTGGCAGTAGCAGCCTTTACTTGAGCAGCAGCAGATTGAATAGCTCTTACAAACTTAGTTGCAAAAGCTCTTTTGTTTGCAGCTTCAGTAACTGTTGTACGTTTTGTTTCTAGAACAGTGAATTCTCTTGTAAAAAGATCTTTTGTTCCTTGAACAGTTGCAAAATGAGTCTTTTCAACACCACCGATGCTTTGAGCTTTAGCATGATTTGTTAAAATTGTTCCAAGCTGT
>JAAZZY010000001.1 GCA_014239035.1 Chlamydiia bacterium | reverse complement strand
TTGACTTAGAGCAACGTAAACTTTTAAAAAAGCTTTTTAACTTAGAAGAGGAACTTTCCTATTCTTCTTTCCATCTACTTATGAAAATCTTAGAAAGCACTGCAAAAATTTCGGACCTCTCTGAGAAGCTTGCAAATTGCATTCGAATAACGATAGAAAGAAGATAATTGCACTAAAATGGATACAACACTGCTCGTCCTTAGTTTAGTTTTCGGGTTCTACATGACTTGGAACATTGGAGCCAATGACGTGGCAAACGCCATGGGAACCTCCGTTGGCTCTAAGGCACTCACCTTAAAAAAAGCTGTGATCTTAGCAGCTATTTTAGAATTTGCAGGAGCATTTTTAGTTGGCTCTGAAGTATCTGAAACTATTCAAAGTGGTATCTTAGATCTTTCTGCTTTTGCTTTTAATCCTACTATCTTAGCCCTTGGAATGATCTCTGCCCTTTTGGGAACAGGAATATGGCTTCAAATAGCCTCCTATTTCGGCTGGCCAGTTTCAACGACCCACTCCATTGTAGGAGCGCTTTTTGGATTTGGCCTAGTGATTGCGGGACCTGCGACTATTTATTGGTCAAAGATCTATTATATTGCCCTCAGCTGGATTTTATCTCCGCTCATTGGAGCCACGATTAGTTACTTGGTGTTCTCCATTATCCAACGTAGAATTTTTTACTCCGCAACCCCTGTCCGGGCCATACGAAAGCTAGCCCCTATTTTTGTTTTCTTTGCCTTTTTAATCTTCGGGCTTGGGCTTTTTGCTGGGGGTATAAAGACTCTACATTTAAATTTTAAGTTCTTACCAGCCCTTGGCCTTTCCATTATTTTAGGGGTCCTTGCAGCGTTATTTAGTGGATTATTTTTGAAAGTAAGAGCCAGGGTATCTACAGTAGATGAGGTCGAAAAGCAGCAGGTTGATTACCAACTTCTTCGAGGGTTAAATAAATCAATTAAGCATCTTCGGCGAGCCAAAACTATGACTATTGGGGAGCTTCAGAGTGATGTGAGCAGCATGCTTAAGAAACTTTCTTTAGCGGCCCACGACGCTAAAAAGAAAATGAACCTTCAAGTAACAAGTATTCAACACAGTGAAGTTGAAAGAATATTTGTATTCCTCCAGATCATCAGTGCGTGCTTTGTTGCTTTTGCTCATGGAGCCAATGATGTAGCCAACGCTATCGGTCCTATGGCTGCAATTATTTCAATCCTCAAACATAAAACAATTGCCGTGACAGCGCAGATGCCTCTTTGGCTGCTTGCTCTTGGCGGTGCAGGAATTGTTGTGGGTCTTATGACTTGGGGTTGGAGAGTCATTGAAACGGTCGGGAGAAAGATTACAGACCTTACCCCATCTCGAGGATTTGCTGCAGAAATTAGTGCGGCTGCTACAATTTTATTAGCCTCTAAACTAGGCCTACCTATTTCTACCACGCACACGCTTATTGGTGCAGTGCTTGGAGTGGGCCTTGCTCGAGGCATTAGTGCTCTGAATATAGGTGTATTAAAAGATATTGCTGCTGCCTGGGTTGTGACCATCCCAGCTGGAGCTATCTTTACTATTTTTACTTACTTTATCTTAAAATCTATCTTCATATAACAGAATCTGAATGCTGCAAGAGCTTCTTTGAGTAATCTCCAAGCCAAGCAAGACTCACTAAAATTATAATAAGAACTAAGGCAGGCGGCCAAAAGAGCTCAGGCTGCATTGGATAAAGCATGCGCGCCTCATCGATGAGCAGTCCAATAGAACAATTTTGACGATCCCCAAGGCCCAGAAAAGAAAGAGCCGCCTCATAAGTAATCGCCCCAACAAGGGCAAAAGGAACAAGAGAAATTAAGGTTGTCGTTGAATGAACAAGAATGTGTTTGAGCAGGATATCTTTGGGCTTATAGCCAAAGCCTTTCAAAACATCTACATAGGCAAGTGTTTTCTGTTTGAGCACTTCTAACCTGACAATTCTTGCTATGGAAGTCCAGCTAAAAAGAGCCAGGGCTATAATCATCCAGCCCATAGAAGAAGCTTCTGCTTTTGACACCATTAACAGAATTACAAAAAGAGCTGGTATAGACTCCCATACTTCAATCCATCGCCCAATAAACAAATCAACTCCCCTACCAAAATATCCTGCAAGCGAGCCTAAGGTGAGGCCTATTGTAAAAGCAATAAACGTTGCACATAGAGCAATAGTTAATGAATATCTAATGCCAAAAAAAAGGGCGGCCCACAAGCTTTGGCCATTGATGCGCACCGCACCAAGTGTAGACGCTGAAGCTAAAGTATTTTCTTGCCAGTGGTATCCTACACCCATCGGTTTTAGATAAAAGCTAAACTCATCAAAGTCCCCATTTTTTAAATGACTCTCTAGCTTTGAATAGGAAGTAGCATTTTTTAAAGAATTTGAAGTAAGAGAAAAACTCTCTATAGAGTTATGGGTGAAGTGGAAAAAGAAGAAAAGATGCATAAAAATAAAAAATAAAGAGATCGACTTTACATATTTTCTTACAAAGGAAATGATCAGTATTAGCAGTGGAAGCGTGAGCATTAATAGGTTGTAGAAGATATCTACTTTTTTTGTGTAGAGCTCATTGTAGAAGAGATATTTAAAGAATGGGAAGTACCATCTGTTTTGGTAGCAAACCACAAAAGGTTTCGAAGAGGCAAAAACTGGGGCATAGATACCTAAAAAGATAAGCATTGCAAGCCCCCAAATGAGGCATTTGGCACCGCGATGCTTATATATCTGCCTAAAAAACTCTTTGGTCACCATGATGCCTGATCCTTGGGTCAAATCGATATAAAAACAAATCAGATAGTAGATATCCCACCATTGAAATGACAGAAGTTGCCAAAATACTAAAAAGAATTACATTATAATCATGTCTTAAAATGCTCTGATAGAAAAGCCTTCCAAAGCCATCTATTTCAAAGAGTGTTTCAACAATAACCAAAGATCCCATGAAAAAGCTCAGTGAGCCTAAAAAAAGAGGGACGCTGCTCAAAAGAGCCTGGCGCAGCGTATGCACAAAAATAATCCTATATTGGCTTATTCCCTTTGCTTTGACACACTTTAAATGCTCTTGAGAGAGTAAGTTTAAATATAGTGCTTTATGAATCCTTGAATAGATGGCTAGAGCTCCATAGCTCAGAGCAAAAAAAGGCAATATGAAGTTAGAGAGATTTTTATAGCCCAGCCCATGTATGGGCAAATGAAAACGCAGACCCACTTTTTCAATAATAAGAGGAATCATAATATAGAGGGGAATCGCATAGAGGGTCACAAAAAAAGCACTTAAGACCATATCTACTGAGCTGCGCTGCTTAAGTGCCATGATCAAGCCAAAGACTTGGGAAAAGATAAAGGTAACTAGAAGCGGCAGTGATAATAAAAGCATGGAGCTGCGAAGACGCTTGAGCACAACATGAGTCACCTTCTGGTTAGGGTCATCTCTCAATGTGCCAAAGTCTAACCTAAGTACTTTACTAAAATATCGATATAGCCGTGTTTCACAAAAAAGAATCTGAACTTTTTGGATAAGGGTAAGTGGCTCCGCATTAAAAATATGATCCGTTAAATCAATTTCACCAGGACTCTTTAGCCAGCTCTCTATTTTAACCCACTCACTGATAACCCTCTCATCTAGAATATCTTTTTCAAAAGAATATTTAGCTGCCTCTGATGAGAGTTTTGCCATCAAGATCAGCTCTATGAGAGCAGCACTTGGTTCTTCTTTACTTAAGGAAACAAGCTTTGGGTAGATATAGGGTAGGCATTTCAGAAGATGAGGATCATTTACCCTAACCATCTCCTTAATTTTTTCATCACTTAAAAAGGGAGAAGTGTTGAATGCAATCGGAAGGTGTAAACCCTGCTGTTCGTAATCGTCGCCTCTATGCTCAAGATGAGAGGATTCTTCAATCTTACTAAAGGAGGCTTGGTAGCTTGAATTTAAAGGATCTTTTATAGTGTGAACAATGAAAAAGTTTACAACTAAGATAAGAAGAGCTGTTATAGGAACAAAAGAGATTCGCCAAATGATATTTCGAGGCATCTATTTAAAGCTTTGAGTTGTTAACAATCTCCTAAGAGTAAACGTAAATGCTGGGAATTTGTCACTGAAAATCTATTTATTCATATAAAAAATTTTCGGGCAGACCTCTTCAATGTTTGCCTGAGAAAATAATTCCGGATTATCTTTCGGGATGCAGACATTCTTTAGAGAATCTCTATAAACAAAGATTTGACTAGGTACATATAGAAAAGTATAGGGCTGCAGCTTTGATATTCGCCCATGAATCTGGTGATATAAGCTTTGCCTCATCTCTGGGTCACTACAGCATCTAAGCGCATCTATAAGGCGATCTACCTCTTCGTCTTTAAAGCCAATTATATTAGAAGAGGCTTTTTTATCCGCTTGCTTTGAGTGCCAACTTTGAGAAGGATTTTCAGGAGGAGGAGATAATGCCCAACCCATATATAGAGCATCAAAATTCTTATTTTTATAGCGATCCATGAATTCAGTGTAATCGAGCCCTTGGAGCTTGCACTCTACTCCAATTTCTTTGAGGCTAGTTGAAATATATTGGCAAATGGATAAGGCTAGCTCATTATTAAGAAAATACGAAAGATGGAAGCGAAGAGCCAAACTTTTTGAGCCTTCCATTTTTTCTCTAACACCCAAAAGTTTATTCTGATGCCAACCTTCTTCTTCGAGAAGTTTTATAGCTTCTTTGGGATCATAAGTGAGCGGAGTAACATCTTTATCGTATGATGATGAGTTTGGCATGAAAGGACCCGACAGTTTTTGAGCTCTTCCTTTCAAAAAGTGCTCAATTATTTTATCGCGATCTATTGCAAGCGTTAACGCTTTCCTTACCTTTTCATTTTCAAACAGAGGACTTTTTTGATTCCAGCCCACGAAATAATAGATTTTAGAAAAGTACTCTATGACTTTGGTGTCATGAGAGCTCTCTTTTGTTAAATAAGAGTCCAAATCTCGCAGCTGCAGAGGACTTAAATAGCAGCTTGTAAGCTCATTGTTTTTGAATGCTTGCCATGCACTTATCGGAGAAGACTTATAAATGAAGGTCATCTTATCCATCAAGGCACTATAGGGATGGTGATATCCGTTGTTGCGCACTAAAGCAATTTTTGTGTGATCATAAGACTGAAGCATCCATGGACCACAGGAGACAATTAAATTTTTTGCCCAGTGGTTGCAAAAGTGTTTGGCAAAGGCAAAGTTGCTGTTATCTTGATATTTAGAAGAAACAATTTTTTTCCCATTAGGCCAATATTCATAGACATGTGAAGCAATAGGCCTAAGCTGCCCGGTTAAATATTTCGCATTATATGGAACATCTTCTTCAAACTCCCAGATCACCTTAAAATGTTTTGAGTCTATTATTTCAATAGCCTTCAAATTTTGGTAGCATGCACGTAGAGATACAGCTTTAGGTAAGTCTACAAAAGGGTTTTTGATTGCATCTACATAAAGTTTAAAATCAGCAGAGACAACTGGGGTCTTTTGAAAATGATCTTGGTTTACATCTTTAAAACCCATTTGCTTTAGGTCAATATCACACCAGTAGGCATCTTCATCTATCGTAACAAGATAGTGCACCTGATTACCTTGCACTTCTTGAGTTATAGACTTTGCTAAACTTGGAGACATTGTTTCATATTGTCCCACTTTTAGTTGAGAGAGGCTACCTGTACACAATTCCCATAACGAGCTGACTAAGGGATCATTTGAGAGGGGATGGAAATTACTGGGGCAAGTAAAAAAAGCAGTCTTATATTCTCCAAGAGCTGTATACCCCTCACCTAAAAGCTGAGGTAAGGTATCTTGATAAAAGACATCTTCTTGCAATAGATTACTTTTAGAGTCGACAGAATCTTCATAAGATAGCGTATCGAACGGCATCACAAGATTAGCTCCTTTTATAAAACTAATATTCAAAGTCAGCAAAATTAAGCAACCGAAAATGTATCTTCTTGTCATATCTAAAAATTATAGAGGAGAAGTGCTATAAAACACTACTCATTAGACTTTGTCTGACGGCAAAAAGGAATTACGATCAAACGAACAGAAGATTCATTCGTTAAGGTAGGCACAAGGTTGCTCCCTTGATACTTTTCACTACTCTGATTTAGGTTGTTGTTTATCTGAAAATCTTTAGATTCTGCTTGAGGTTGATCTTTGTTTAAAAACGTCTTAATACAAGGCCCTCCCTCTCCGTTACATTTGCAGGGATTGGCCATATTCCATTCAAACTGCGTCTTTACTTTGACTACTTGTTTTTTTTCTGTTTTTATAGGTCCTGCTTCAAAAGTTTCAATAACTTTTGGAGAGGCATGCAGGCCTTCAAAAGCTCCGAAGCAAGCCGCAACCAAGACCAGTAAAATGCTGACGTAAAATAGCATACAAAAGTATTGGATCCTTTTAACCATTTGAGACGCCCCCTAACTCGGATGTACATCAAAAATTATTTTTTTCCAATAAAAATGACCCCCTATCGCAACATATTTATAATGAATGTATTGAAGGGATAAATTCAGAGTTTTGCACTCAAAAAAAAGTTTATGTATATTGTTTCTATGACAAGTGATAACCAACCAACATCTGCCAATAAAACTAATGCCCACAGGTGGTGGGTCTGGACTGCTGCAGCTCTTTTTCCAATGTATCAGTTTATGCTTCAAGGCTCTCCGAGTGTGATGCTCCCCAACTTAGTCCAGGATTTAAGTATCACCTTAGTAGAAGCTAGTTTCATCACTACCTTCTTCTTTTACAGTTACATAGCTATGCAAATCCCCTCCGGAATCCTCGTAGATCTTTTTGGGCCTCGCATTCTCTTAACTTTAGGCAGCTTCCTAGCTGGGTTGTCCTGCTTAATTTTTTCCTGCTGCAAGCTTTTGTGGGTTGCAGAGGTAAGTCGATTAATTATGGGTTTTGTCTGCGCCACAGGTATCGTTTCGGTATTTTATTTAATCTCTCAATGGTTTGATACTAAACGCTTTGCCCTTTTAGTAGGTTTAACAGAGACGCTCTGTATGGCAGGAGCTGCTATTGCAACGATACTTTTATCTGCAGCAGTGCATTGGTGGGGCTGGAGACAAGCCATATTTCTATCTGGTATCGAAGGGATTATTATTTCTATCTTAATCATCTTTATTGTCCGCAATAAGCCAGGTGATTCATCGTGGATTCTAAAATCTAACACAAATTTTTCTGTAAAAACTGAACTAAAACAACTTGGAGTAGTAGTTGGACGTTTTCAAGTGTGGGTGAGTGCTCTCTACATGGGGATGGCTTTTAGTATTGTCCCAGCTTTTTATGCTCTTTGGGGCATCCCTTTTTTCATGAATAATTATAACTTCTCATCGACTCAAGCAGCCTCTCTAAATGCAGCGGGTCTTATAGGGGTAGGCGTTGGCAGCCCATTTATTGGATGGCTCTCTGATACTGTAGGGAGGAGAAAAATTATTATGATTTTCTCTTCTTTGGTTGCAACTATCTGCATCTGGGTTATTTTGAAAATCAAACTCACAGTTCTACTTATTGTCATTCTGAATTTCGTTTTGGGATTTTCTTGTAGTGGCTATGTCTTAGGTTTTGCCATCATCAAAGAGATTCTTCCCATAGATGTTAGAGGAAGAGCGATGGGTTTTGCAAACATGCTCTGTCTTGCAATAGGAGCGCCTATTTTGCAGCCCATTATTGCTTTGCTTGTTAAGTATAGCCCTCCAAGAGATGATCTTTTTACATTTGCACTAACCCCTGTTCCTATTACTTTGGCACTTTCATTTATTCTAACCTTTTTCATTAAAGAAACTTACTGCAAATCCTTTGAATCCACTGGGGATCCTTCATAAAGGCAACAAGATCCTACTTTACCTCAAACAAGACTCTATCTGTGGAAACGCAGGTATAAAGATTAGTCCGTAACATTAACGCTTTTTTTAAAATTTTAATTACTGATATAGTCCAGAAAACTACTTAATCTACCTCGTATACTTTTAATGAAAAGAGCATTGCTCTACATTTCTTTAACTCTTTCCTTTTTTAGTTCACTTTTATTTTCTGTTGATTATACATGGGATCCCAACAACCCTACAGCAGGCGCGTTCTGGAACAATCAAGGAGGTGTGGAAAATTGGACTGTTGCTGGAGTTAAACAAGCAAACTTCCCAAGTACTGCAACTGATACAGCTATTTTTAACAATGTGTTCGCCGGTTCTATTTTTCAAAGTGCAAACATCGTAGTTAATAAGATGGACTGTTCTAAGAATATTTTTCTTAATATCACATCTGCCAACTTCACTGTTGGTTTTTCAGGAGTAGCCCCAATGGTTACAGGCACAAATTTCGGTACAATTTTCGCTTGCAACTCACAAATAATTTTTAATAGCGATTTCACCTTTGATAGTATTACTAGCAATTGGGGTGGTGGTTTAACAGGAGTTGGCGGCCTTACATTAACAAATGGCGCAACATTAATTTTAGCAGACCCTGAAAAAATAGTTGATTATACCGGAGTAACGTTAATCAATGCAGGTTGTACATTGGATTTTACTGATGTTGTTGTACAAGGCACAGCACAGATTACTAACAATGGAACACTTCATATTGAATCAAATCCAAATGGTAACACACGAACCTTAAGCCGTCCGATTGCTGGTACAGGAACAGTTACCTTTGGTGAGAGCGGATCACTAGGAGCAGTCGTCCTTAATGGAGCTTTAACTTATACAGGAACTACAAATATCATAGCGTCATCGGTAGAGCTTAAATCTCCGGCAGGAGCAACACTTGCAGGAAACCTTACAGGAGCAGGGCAACTCATTATTAACTCAGGAGGACAAACTTTTGCTTTCACTGGTTCTACATTAAACCTTTCAGGACCAACTGCGCTAACTGCTGGAACGCTTAGCTTAAGACCTTCTCAATCAACCAATTTTAGAAGTAGCATTAGCGGAGCTGGAAACCTTGATTTACAACCCTCTGCTAATAATGTACTCACTCTTTCTGGCTCACAAGCTCAAACAGGTGCAACCACAATCTCTGGAGCCGGAAGCTGCACATTCACATCCATGCCTACTGCAACATCTGGTATAAGCATAGCAGCTGGCTCTTTGCTTACATTAAGCCCAACAAGTAACGCAACATTTAATCGCAGTGTTACAGGAGATGGAAATCTTGCTGTCAGCGCACCAAATCAAACCGTTACTTTTGCAGGAACTTTTGCTCACACAGGTCCGACACTGGTTACTGCGGGAGACCTCAGATTGAATGGTACATTAACAAACAGCTCGGTGACAACTTCAGCAAATGGCATACTTACAGGAACTGGATCTGTTACAAATACAGTGAATAATAGGGCTACAGTGATGCCCGGCCTCTCTACGTCTGGAAACTTAACTGTAGGAACATATACGCCAACCAGAGGCGGCACTCTCCGCATGAACCTCTCCCCTACATCAAGCCCCCAGCTTTTACCAACCACTGCAAATCTAAATGGTACTCTACTCCTTTCTCTTGAAACAGGGATCTACACCAAAGGGTTAACTTATAGAGTTTTAACAGCAACAAACCCCATTAATAATGACTTTTCAAATTTTAAAGTTGTGCATGCAGATACTGGAGTGCCAGAAGTAGGGTCCTGGTCTAGGCAAACTGTTGGAGGAAATGTCATTCAAGTTACGGTGACAGAGCATCACGTTGTCACACCAACAGCTTTAGAGGCTCTTCAAGGAAACGATCGAACTATAGCCCACTACATGTTTGATACGCCGGGTCTTTTGCTTGCAAGTCCAGACCTTACAGCTGTTGCCAATCAGATGCTTGCTTTAGATGGCACAGCCTTTAAAAGTGCTCTTGTTAGGGTTTCACCCCTGCCGTATGCAGCCAACCCTCAGGTGGGTCTTCAAAACAACATCCAGATGGCTGTTATCTTAGATAAACAGTACAAAGAACAAGTAGAAAAAAGCAGGATCCAAACCCATTCTGATCCAGATGCAACTAACGGACCTCCATTATTTGCTGATCCACAAACCGGATTCTTCATTGAACCTATTGGTATGTATATTGACCAAAGGCAAACTGGAGGAAGCCTATCTGATGTAGGTCAGGTTCCTTTTGAGGCGTTTACATACGGTGCAGGGATTGGGTATGAAAAGGTTCTGCAAGATAAGTTTGTGGTAGAAGCAGGGGTGGGCTATACGCACTCCAATTTAAACTGGAGACAAGATTTTGGTCATGCAAGGTGGAGCACAGTATACATCGCTCCATTTTTTGGTTGGTTTGATAAAGTAGCTTATGGAAACGGTATGATCATGGGAGGGTTTAACTTTCATAATACTTCACGAAATATCCTCTTTAATGGCTTTAATAGAACAGCAACAAGCAGCTATGCAACGTTTGATATTCTACTAAGAGTTAATGGGGGAGTTCGAGGATATTTAGGAAATGATTGGTGGATTCAACCAGATGGTACTCTAAACTACCTCACAATTTTCACACCGCAGTATAGTGAAAAAGGAGCAGGAAGTATTAATTTAGTCGTTAGAAGTAGATCTTCATTTATCATGTAGCCAAGCTTCCGTGCTTATTTTATTCGAGAACTATTTAGAGGCGACCTCTATTATGCTCCAAAGCTCTACATCGGTTGGCTTGCAAATATCTTACTCAATAAAGACAACGTAGAAGCTCGCTTTGAGGGAGCGCCTAGCCGTATTTTCTTCACTATTCAAGGTTTTACAAAAACAATTAATCAGCTCGTACTCGGTGCTGAGATGTATGCTCTTAAGCATGAAAAATACAACTTCACAGCGAGTTTTGAAGCCGACCTGCTTCAAAAGCTTTCGGTCTACACTCTAAAAGCCAAATATGAGTGGATGTTCTGATCAGATCTTGATGGAAAAAGACTTCTTTTTATATTTAGAATGGCCTTCAAACTTAAACTGAATCTTAGAGCATCCTTTCCAATTTGATGGCTTAATATCAACATAATAGAGACCAAGATGTGTATCTAACATCTTCTTCTTGAATTCTTTTTTTCCTAAAGTATAGATAATTGCGCAGCTTTCAAAAGTTTCAATACGTAGGGTTTTAGAGGAATCAAGATGTTTTATTCTATGATTGGGCTTCCAAATTTGCAAGTGAGTTGAAGGCTTTTTACCCTTATACCGCTTAAGTGTTTGTTTGGGGCAATCATAAATTTTCTCATCGTTTAACGAGCGAACTAGCTTTAGGTATTCAGCATGAGCCCAAACAAGGGGCATAGCACCAAGAGTGGGTCTACCATTAAACAGGAATTTTTTGGGGATGTCTTTTTCATCCCAAATTTGCTCTGGGATTAGATAATTTTCGCCAGACTGGTTGATAACTGCTTTTAGTAGTTCTTTTGCTCTTTTGAAGTTACCTTTTGCTATTTCATAGTGAGCCCGCTCAGCAGTAATAAGAGGCCAGCCTCTTCCAATGCCTGTTCCATCAAAAGCATCTCCATTTTTATGCTCTCCATACCCATCTTCGTTATAACGCTTCCAAACTGGGCCGCATTTAGTTTCCTTTTTTAGAAGAGCGTCAATAACTTTGATAGTATTTAAAATCTTTGGGTCCTCAGCGCTCCTAAGCCCAAAACGAACCAGAGCCAGGGTGTCACAACTTACAATTTCAGAAGCTGGTTTGAAGGAATGGTCAGGTGGCCTGTTTTTGACTTCTATGATTTCATCAACTTTTCGAGGATTTAAATCATCAGATGTAATGCGTACATAGTAGCCATCAACTTTATATTTTTTGCATAGATTTGTTTTTTCTGCATAGGTCCACTTTTCAATATTTGCATTCCAGTAATCGGCGATCTCTCTTATATACTGGGCCTCTTTTTTTAAGCCTTTGTCTTCATAAAAATCAGCACCTACTAATAACGCTGAGATCTCACAAGCTAAAGTGAATGCTGTGTAGCCCCCATCTTCTTCCCAGCGATCCTGTGGAGTAACAGGCCCATTTTTCACAAGATATTGGATAGCCTTTGTAATCAGCGGCCAAGGATCTAGCCACTTGAGGGCATTTTTTTGTTTAAGAGTTCCAGCTAAGATAACAGGAAGGGCTGTTTCATCCATTTGGATGTTGCTCCAATAAGGTTTACCGGTATGCCACAAGCACTGTGCAAAATGACCATCTCCTTCTTGAATACTTGCTAGAAAATGAAGGATTAATCTTGCTGTTTCAGCATCGCCAGATGCTATAAAGCCACCTGAGATTTCAACAAGGTCTCTTGGCCATATCAGATGGTAGCCCCCTATATCATCATCTCCTTTATGTGAACCCCAAGGAATAGAAAGAGAGGCTATAACATTTCCAGGAGCCACCTTTCCAAGATGAGCATTTAAAACCATAACACTTGAATGATAAAGGGACTTTGCTTCTTTATTGATAAAAGAGAGTTTCGGCTCTTTACCGGAAACTTTTTCCCAACCTAGAATAAACTTTTTTAATAGATGCTTATGATTATGAAAAAGAGTTGCTTTTACAGTTTTTGCGGCCTCTTCAAATGAATGACCGAATGATAAAAGAAGTAGAAACCTATTACTTTTTTCTATATCAACTTCTGATGTTAAAGAAATCGTTCCATCAGTAGCTTCAGTATAGATGTTTTTGAGATACTTATTTTTTTTGAGTTCAATATAGCCATCAGATGTTCCCACATAACCACATGACAGCGCTTTAAAAGGTCTGTCACAGCCCATAACTAAGTGGTAATGATCAACTCGAGTAGCCGAGAGAAAGTCTTCACCTTTATAGTTTTTAATGTACCCGTTGTTATTTCCTCCTTTTGAATTCATGTGCGGTGCTAAAAGACAGAAGAGTCGGAAATTCTTTTTAACAAGAGGTTTGAATTCTACTTCTTGAATTAAGGTACTGTTATAAGGGTTGCAGTAGATGCGCTTTTTAATTTCATAGTAGCCACCCTTGTGTGTGTTGATGATTTCATATCCGCCCACGCCAGGTTTAATGTTGCGGGTAACAGAGTCGCAATCTCTTTTCTCTTCACTAAAAAAACTTTTTCCATCAGTGACAATAAACTGGCAATCTCGAGTATTAGGGATGTCGACAGTAGGATAGTAGATTTCATTGAGAATCCCGTGAGAAGTCGTAAACCATGTGCGACTATTCATGGAGACAGAGGTTCCTACACCAGATTTTTGACTGGATGTCCAATGTGGTGGAACGCCGGGTTTACCTGGAGCTTTCTTCTTGAGCGTCATATTAAAACTTATTAACTTATGTTTGTTAGATGTACTTTTATAAAGTTTTATTTTCAAGTTAAATAGGGAGACAGCAATTAATTTAGGAGAGAGTTTTATAGGAGGTTAGATGTGAATAGTGTTTATATTTAGTTGTTTAGGATATTTCTTGAAAAAATCTAGGAGATAAATTATTTGAGAGTTAGGAAGGGGTACATAGTGAGGGTAGCATGAAAGAATTTAAGTCAAAAAGGATGTTTCAAAGCAGAAGCTTAGAAATGTTAACGCGTGTACATCCAGGTATTGCAATCATTTACAACTTAACTACAAGCTCATCATTACTTTATATGAACTATTATTTTGGGTTTGTTACAGGTATAGGTAAAATCTGTGGTCTAGCCTTCTTGGGTTATATAACATGGACAGTTGCAGAATACTTCCTACATAGATTCTTTTTCCATATAGAGAGTACAAAACATCCCATTTTGACTAAAATTTCGCATACAGTGCATGGGGTGCACCATGAGCAGCCTACAGATTATAAAAGGATGTTTATGCCGCCTGTTCCAGCTACACTTTTCATGGGGCTCTTCTTTGGTTTGTTTTATTTGATAATGGGAACTAGCGTATTTGTGTTCCTGCCAGGCTTTTTAACAGGCTACTTGAGCTATGCCTACACACATTTTAAAATTCATCAGTCAAAAGCTCCGAAAAAGTTGAAATGGCTCTGGACACACCACATTAAACACCATTATCAAGATGAAACAAAAGCCTTCGGGGTTTCTTCTCCGTTTTGGGATATTGTTTTTAGAACTATGCCAAGCAAGTCAGCTATAAAAGCAAACAAAAAGATGGAAGAAAAAGAGCCTAACTTAATCGAAGACGATGAGTGAAAAAATTAGGTTTTAATGCTCTGAATGTCTTTAGAAATCTGCTCTTTTAATTCATCTACAGAATGGAATTTTTTCTCACCACGGAGAAATTCTTCAAAGACGATTTCAATTTGATCTCCATAAGTGTAGCTTGTTCCTTCAAGAAGATGGACTTCTAGTATGGGTGAGGACCTATCTTTTACTGAAGGTGCAAACCCGAGATTTGCAATAGCAAGTTGCTTCTTTTTATCTTTAATAGTAAATACTTTGTAAACCCCACATGGTGGTAAAGAGAGCTGATCTACTTCAAAATTTAAAGTGGGAAATCCAATCTGATGCCCTTTTTGTTCACCTTCTTCCACTTGAGCACAAATGGAATAGGGTCTACCTAAAAGTTTTGAAACTAGCTCTAGGTTACCTTCTATAATTTTTTGGCGGATCAAGCTAGATGAAATTGTTAAGGGGCCACTTTTGAGAAAGTCAAGCTTATGAAGTTTGAAAGAGTACTTTTTACTAAGTAGAGTGATAAGTTCAAAGTTGCCTTCCTTATTTTTCCCTATCGTAGAATCAGGTCCTATGACTAAATCGGTAAAAGCAAGTTTGTCATAAAGTTCGGAAATAAACTCATCCGGAGAGAGCTCTTTAAGCTCTTCTGTAAAGGGGAGCATGATAAGGCTGTCGACTCTTTCTTCTTTGATAAGCTCAATGCGGTGCTCATTACTCGAAATTAAGGGAAAAGGCGTGTCAGGCTTTAATACTGTGTTCGGGTGATTTGAGAATGTAATGACATAGCTATAGCCGGTCTGTCCTTTTATCTGAGAGAGCTTATTAAAAAGGTGCTTATGGCCTAAATGAAAACCGTCAAAAAAACCAATAGTGACAACAATGGGGTCGTTGGATACATAGTGCTCTGAAAGCTTAGTTGAAAATTTCACCAATGGTGCCTTAAGTTTAAATTAAGAGGATCTGTCAGTTCATCACACTTCTGGCATTCTTGTAAATAAAAAGGGCCTACTCGTGTGCGTGTAAGTTCTATTAGGTGGGCACCGCAGCCAAGTTTTTTTCCAAGATCGTCTGCAATGGTACGAATGTATGTTCCCGATGAGCAAGTAACATGAATATCTAAATAGGGGTATTCATAAGCTAAAATTTCAAGGGATATTGTAACACGTTTGGGCTCTCTTTCAATAACCTTACCTTGTCTTGCAAGCTCATAAAGTTTCTTTCCCTTAACCTTTTTAGCCGAGAACATAGGAGGGGTTTGCAAAACCTCACCTTGCATTAAAGCACATTCTTTTTGAATTTGATCAAGTGTTGGCACTAACGGTGATGTCATAATAATTTTGCCATCTAGATCATGAGAGTCTGTTGCTTGGCCAAAGAGCAAGCGCGCTGTATATTCTTTCTCAAAAAGAATTAAGTCGTTGGCTTTGCGTGTATAGGGTTTTCCAATAAGTAGAACCATGACTCCAGTAGCAAATGGGTCCAAAGTTCCTGCATGCCCAATACATTTAACCGAAGTTAGACGTCTTAAAAAGCTTACAAGGTAAAAAGATGTTTTTTTTGGGGGCTTGTCTAATAGAGCAATCCCATAGCTACTATTGGCCTGGAGTGTCATTTGAATTAGTGTTTGAATTTTTTTTGAGATTAATTTCGGATAAAAGTTGATCTATTTGCATATGTTTTTCAATAGACTCATCAAGTTTAAAGGTAAGTTGAGGGAAGTATCTGAGAGTAACTTTTTTAGCAGCTGCAACAGCAACATATCCAGAGGCTGATTGAAGGGCTTCAAGTGTTTTATCTTTTTCTGATTGGGGACCAATGACGCTAATATAAACCTTAGCAGAATGTAAGTCTCTGCTTACATCTACCTCAGTTACAGTTAAAAGCTCATGTATATGAGGGTTTTTAACATCTTGTCTTATGACTTCTGAGATGACTTCTTTTAGAAGCGAATTTAATCGAAATGTTCTTTTATATGTGCTCATAGACTAAAGGGTTTGTTCATGATAGGTTACTTCAAAGGACTGTATAATATCGCCAACTTCGATATCAGTGAATTTTTCTAGGACTACGCCACATTCCATGCCCTTTTTGACTTCCTTAACATCTTCTTTTTCTCTTTTCAAGGAAGAAATATTACCACTCCAAATAGTCTCGCCATCACGGATAACTCTTGCTTTGTGGTTCCTGTGAATTGATGCATTTTGAACTACACAACCTGCAATTCTTCCAATTCGAGATGCTTTAAAGACAGCTTTAACTTCTAGTTTACCTTTGTCTTTCTCTTGGGTAACTTTATCTAAGCTGTTTACCATAAGTTCTTTGACAGTGTCTACAGCTTCATATATGACTTTTGGCATCATGATCGCAACATTCATGTTTTTCATAAGCTCTTCTGCATGACTCTCAATACGTGTATGGAAGCCAATAATTGTTGCGTTAGAAGTCTTGGCTAGTTGAATGTCAGATTCTGTAACTTCACCCACACTGCTACTAATTATGTTGAGCTCAATCTTTTGAGTTTCAATTTTAAGAAGTGACTGTTTTAGAGCCTCTAATGATCCTTGTACATCAGCTCTTAAGATAAGGGTTAGTGATTTCCTATTAACAACTACTTGATCATTTTCCAAGAACTGATCTTTTTGTTTAGTTCTTCTATGATCAGAAATACCAGCTTTAAATTCTAAAATTCTCATTTCTGAGATCTGCTTAGCTTCTTTTTCTGTTCTAACAACAATGAACTCGTGGCCAGCTTCAGGAAGTCCTGACATCCCCGTAATTTCTATGGGGGTAGAGGGACCTGCGTGTTGGACTCTTTGCCCTACATCATTGATCAAAGTTTTGATCTTAGCATAGTAGTGGTCAAATACGACAGCATCTCCAACATTAAGTGTTCCATTTTGGATAAGGAGAGTGGCTACATTGCCTAGACCCTTGTGAACCTGTGACTCTAGTACCGTACCACGTGCTCTAAAATCAGCATTAGCTTTAAGTTCTAGAATTTCTGATTGTAATGCAATTAGCTCGAGGAGCTCAGGAAGTCCTTCACCAGTTTTTGCCGAACAGTTAACCATAATGGTATTTCCACCCCATTGCTCTGGAATCAGTTCATGATCTGATAGGCCTCGATAGATGGGATCAGTGTCGAAATTTTCTTTGTCAGATTTGTTAATAGCTACAATTAAAGTAACCTTAGCTTCCTTAGCTTGCTTGAGGGCTTCAACAGTTTGATCTTTAATTCCCTCGTCTCCAGCTACAACTAAAACAACAATATCTGTCACATTAGCACCGCGACTTCTCATTGCAGAAAAAGCTTCATGCCCAGGTGTGTCTAGGACAGTAATAGGACCGTGCGATGTGACGCACTGGAATGCACCAATGTGTTGAGTGATGTCTCCAGCTTCAGATGCCACTCTATTAGATTTTCTAATGGCATCAATGAGGCTAGTCTTACCGTGGTCAACGTGTCCCATAAAGGTTACAACAGGAGGTCGTATAGCTAATTTCTCATCATCTGTATCTTTAATTTCTTGTTCAAGAAGCTTATCTGTGATTTGAATACGGTCTTGCTCGGTGGTATCGATTACAATTTCGCAGGTAAATTCATGTCCTAAAAGTTGAACAGTAGTCTCGTCCTCTAAGTAGTCATTTAGAGTTAAAGTAATCCCTTGTTTGAATAAGACAGAAATAAGTTGAGAAGACTTAATCTTCATAGCAGCTGATAAGTTTTTGATAGAAATAGGAAGTCTTACAGCTAATTTGCTTGGTCTTATTGTTGTATCTTCTTGGTAAGATTTTTTTGTTCTTGGTCTTCTTCTTCTACGCTGCCATGTTCCTTCATCAGGAGAAATAAGTCCTTGACGGTTCCTAGAGTCAAAAACTGGCATGTTCTGAGATTTTTTTAAAGTCGGAAGATCTTTGTAATCTTTGAAACCTTTTGTCTGTTTTAAAGAGGTTTTTTTTAAGTCCTTGTCACCCTCTTTTTTCTCAAACTTTGGTCCTGCTGGCTTTGCTGGTTTGGCCGGGGCTTCCTTTTTTTTAGGAGGTTCTTCACCTTTAGCAAATCTCTTAATTTTGATTGGTCGATCAATTCTCAGTTCGTGCTTGATGTCCTCTCTACTGATAGGTTTCTTCCTAACAAATTGAACAGGTTCTACTACCTTAGGATTTTCTATAACTTCTTCAGGTGGAGCTTCTTCTGCTTGAGGAACAACCTTAGGTTTGCTTTTAAGGGTATGGGTTCTAGGTGTCGTAGACTTTTTAGCATTGTCTGTTACACTTGCAGGTTTAGCATCTTTTATTGCTCTTACAGGTTTAGCTTCTTTTTTTACACTACTTACAGATTTTGCATCTTTTTTAGCGGTGGTTGTAGCTTTCTTAGCAGCTTTTTTAGATGGGCCCTTTTTTGCAGAATCATCATCCTGCTTTTTATTAAGTTTGCTCCTAAGCTTACTTAAATTTAGACCTTCTGCTAATTGTTTATTTTTTATAGATAATTGTTTATAATGAGATTAATTAAAGGGAATTATAGTTAACTAAGTGAGTGTTTTATGAGTGTGAATGAATCAAGTTCATTATATTATTTTGGATATGGCGCCAACATGTCAGAAGGCTATTTTAAAGAATCTTTTGGAGAGTGTGAAAAAATAGGGGCAGGGATTCTAGATGGGTATAAGTTCACATTTTCTAAAATGGGGATGAAATCAAAAGCTGGATTTGGAAATCTTGTAGAGACTCGAGATGATTTTGTCCAAGGTGTTGTCTATAAGATTCTAGACTCAAGTCTAATGGGTAAGCTAGATGAAGCTGAAGGCTACCCCACCAACTATTCTCGAGAACTTAAACATGTGAAACTACTTGATGGAAGCTTGATTGAAACATGTGTCTATATTGCTACTCCTCAGTGTACTTCCACTGGTAGTTACAATATCACTCCTACAGACGCCTATTATTCAAAACTTTCAACAGCAGCTAGAGACAATTCTCTTGATCATGCTGCTGAGGCTATTGATAAAGCAAAGGAAGATTCAAGGCTTATTACCGAGCAAGATCGTGAACGTTTAGAAGAAGTTATTGTTGCCTATGAGAAGTTGCAGGCTGCGGCTAAGTAAGCAAATTTCTGGTTCATAATAGCGATTTAACAATACACCAGCTCATATACGAATATTGATACAGATAAAGATATTCTTGTAGGTTTTTTGAGCAAACAATATCTACCCTCTATTCTGAGAATTAAAGCTATAGTAGAGTTTTTTAACCAAGAGCGCTTTGGAGATTTGCTTAAAAGAGCCATTGATAGCAAGTCTGATGATGATTTCTTAACGACTTTCATAGTGGCAAAAAACTACGCCTTAGAAAAAGCTAATAAAATAGAGTATAGAGTCTAAGTTTTGAGCAATATGATTGAAAAAATTCTTTCATATAAGGTAAAAGTTAGCGATGATTTTAGTGGAACTAGAATTATCAATTGTAATACTTTAAGCTTAAAACAAAGAACTTAATAAATATGATCCTTCACAAGAAAAGAATTTGTCAGTTTTTTTTCGTCCTGTTTTTGTTGTCTTTTGTCAATATTGGATGCACGGGCCAATCTTCACTTTCCGCCAAGGCTCCAAGTGAGCCAAGCTGGCAAGCGCAGGTCACAGAACTTGATGAAAAAATCAATGTTTTAAAGCGCTGGCAAGAAGGTTATAGAATGACAGCTGAGCAGGCCCAATTTAAAGCTGACCGTCTTCAATTTGAAGATAATCAGCTCTTAGATGCAAAAAGACTATGGAAAGTGGCCGAGAACGCTAACCAAAAGGCGCAAGATTTACAAGTTATCATTGGTAAGCTAGAAGATCAAAGAAATGGAATCTTACAGCGTCATAATCAACCTATCCCAAAAAGTTAAGATGAAGAAATATTTTCGTATAATTTTTTGCCTAACACTACTCACAGCATGCTCGCTCTTTTGCGATCAAGAGTCCGCTGAGCAAAACCTGGCTGACTACCAAAAAGAAATTGTTGAGCTCGATACCAGCATCAGCGCTCTTAAGAAGTGGCAAACTCAATACCAAAAAAAGCAAAAAAGTTTTGAAGCACATCGAAAGCGAGTCCTTTTTAGGAATAAAAGCCCTAAAGATGCTCAGAGGGCTGATGGCTTTGCACAAGAGGCAAAAGAAAATGCCTTGGAACTTCAAACCCAAATTGATATGCTAGAGTCTCGAAAAAAGGGATTGATAGAGGCCCAACTATAAAGCATGTCCTACATAGCACATCCTTACTCCCCATGCCTACTTACTGACTTCTACCAACTTTCAATGGCCTATGGCTATTGGAAAGCAGGTATTGATATGCATGAAGCCGTTTTTCATATGCATTTTCGTCGCCCCCCATTTAATGGAAGCTTAGCCATCGCAGCTGGCCTAGAAAATGTGATTCAGATCTTAGAAAACTATAAATTCTCAGATGAAGATTTGAATTTTTTAGGGCAGATGGAAGACGAACAAGGCGAGCTTTGTTTTTGCAAAGATTTTTTAAAATATTTAAAAAATCTAGAATTTAGCTGGGATGTTGACGCTGTTGAAGAAGGTGAGATTATATTTCCATATGAGCCTCTTGTTCGCGTTAAAGGCCCTCTTTTGCAATGCCAACTTCTAGAGAGCCTACTTTTAAATATCATAAATTTTCAGTCGCTTATCGCCACAAAAGCTGCTCGTATATACATTGCAGCAGGCGGGACTCCATTTGTAGAATACGGCTTTAGAAGGGCACAGGGAGTTGATGGGGCAGTATCTGCATCTCGTGCAGCATATATCGGAGGTTGCATAGGAACCTCTAATGTGATGGCTGGAAAGCTATATGACATTCCCATAAAAGGTACTCAAGCTCACAGTTGGATACTCGCTTTTGATGATGAGCTCGAAGCTTTTGAAACTTATGCTATGACTCAGCCAAACAGCTGCGTTTTCCTAGTAGACACCTACAACACTCTTAAAGGTGTGCAGCATGCTATTGAAGTGGGTAAGAAATTAAAGGCAAAGGGGAAGAAACTTTTAGGTATTCGCCTTGATTCAGGAGATCTAGCTTATTTGAGTATCGAAGCAAGAAAGATGCTTGATGCTGCAGGATTTGAAGATACCATTATTTTAGCGAGCAATGAGCTTGATGAAACAATTATTCGAGACCTTATCCAGCAGGGAGCACAAATATCTGTTTGGGGAGTGGGAACCAATCTTGTTACTTCTAAAGGTCAATCTGCACTTGACGGAGTCTATAAGATTTCAGCACTAAGAGCTCCTGGCCAAGATTGGAAATATCGATTAAAGATTTCCGAGCAAATGAGAAAAACGACAAACCCTGGAATTTTACAAATTAAACGCTTCACAAAAGAGAAGCGCTACTTAGGCGATGTGATTTATAACGAGCTTGAAACTCCAAAAGATAAGTGGGTAATTGTTGACCCGTTAGATCCCACTAAGAAAAAGAATTTTTCTGCCCAAGATCCATCAAAAGATTTACTCAAGCCCATATTTAGAAAGGGGAAAAAAGTCTACGAGTCTCCGACACTTACAGAGATCAGAAGTAAAATGATTTCAGAGCTGCCTTTTTTTCATAGCGGTTTAAAACGATTTTTATTTCCTCATCAGTATCCGGTAGGTCTTGAAGAAAACCTTTACCAAACTAAAAATAAGTTGATTGAAAAAATTAGGCACTCTCGATGAATGAGGCTCTTTTAATTGTAGATTTGCAAAATGACTTTTTACCGAAAGGATCACTTGCTGTACCCAATTCGGATCAAGTTATTCCGGTCATCAACGAATTAATTCCTTTATTTGAAAACGTATTTACTACAAGAGATTCTCATCCCAAAGATCATGTTAGCTTTGCTAGCAGATGGAATAAATCCATAGGTGAGACGGTTGTAAAAGATGGTGTTGAGCAGATGCTATGGCCTAACCATTGTATTAAAGGAGAGTGGGGCTATCAGTATTCAGATTCACTAGACCAGGAAAAAATTACTGAAGAGTTCTATAAAGGAACTAGCTCAGATGTTGATTGCTACAGCATCTTTTTTGATCAAAACAGAAAACCTGCATCTGAAATAGACACTTATTTAAAGAAACGCAATATTTTAAAACTCTTTATTGTAGGACTTGCAACAGATTACTGCGTTCTGCAAACGGTTCTTGATGCTCTTGAATTGGACTATGAAGTAGTCATAGTAAAAGATGGCTGTAAGGCCATTAATTTAAATCCGGGAGATGAAGAGAGGGCCTATGGGCTAATGAAAGAAAAAGGAGCCCGTCTCATAGATTCAGCTGAGCTCCTAAATAGATAATTAGTCGTTAAAGAGAGGTGATACGGCAATGTCGTATACGCTTCTTTCAATTCCTTCTTGTTTAAATGAATTAAAAGACACATCTTTTAAAAATTCTGGTAAGGATTCACTTTGAGTAAAGGTTAAAAGAACTTCAGCAGAAGAAAGTATTTTCTTATCAAGTTCTTGAAGCTCAGGTAGAATTTCTGATTTAAAATCTTTAACACTTTCAAACTTCTCAATACCTTCTTTTTTGAAGAGGTCAAAATCTTGTTTTTGCACTTCCATTGCTGCTGTATTCTGAGCAGATAAAAAGGGCTTTAAGCTTTGAGCATCTTTTTGCTCAGAGAAAAGTTCTCCACTAAGTGTTTGGTCATTTAATTCATGATTCCACTTATAGCGAGCAAGATCATGCATTAAAGCTAGGCGCTCTTGCATCAAGATAAAAAGCGTCTCAAGCTCATGAATAGTAGAATTCAATTCAGAATGATTACTTAAAGTAACTTCTTCTTGAGTGGGTTGATTTGATTCAGCTGCTAAAAAAGAAGTCGATGCAAATAGTGAACCTGCAACTAGGACCCCGCATAGAGCGCTTTTTATTTTTTTCATGATAAATCTCTTTGTTAAGTTATAATTTATAAATTAAATTAATCCCATGTCTGAGGGGGATCAGTAAATTTTCAACTCTTGAATCATTTTGGACATAGTCATTAAATTGATCCATGAGGTGTAATCTTGGTGTATTGGGTTCCGCAACCATTCCCTTCCAAAGCGCATCATCAATCACAATGACTCCTCCGGGTCTTGTTTTTTCAACCAGCTGCTGGTAATAGTCTAGATAGGGCGTTTTATCCGCATCTAGGAATGATAAATCTAAGGGCTTGTCTAATTGGTCAATACAGTCTTTGGCCTCTCCATAAAAAAGTTGAACCTTATGACCATCTGGATGCTCCTCAATATTTTTTTGTGCTGCTTCAAAGTACCTTTGATCACGCTCGCAGCTAATAATATGCCCGTCATCTTCAATAGCCTCAGCCATAGCTAGTGCCGAAAAGCCGACATATGTTCCGATATCGATGACGTGTTTGGCAGCAGTTATTTTCACTATCATCGAGAGGAAAGTCGCTATTTGTGAGCCGCAAAGCATATGTGATCCTTCAAACTCATCTTGTGTCCTCTGTTGAATTTTAGACAAAGCGCTTGATAAAGGGGTCTCATGTGATTCTAAATATTCTTTTAAAGATCTTATAAGCATAAAAGAGTTTCGTTTTTTTCTATTAATGTCTTAATATACCAAATTTTAAGGTTAAAATCAATTATTGAGATCATAATTATGACGCCCCCCCCATTTCCTCCAAATGCTGCTCTTTTGAGCTCCGATGCCTCCTTAGGCGCTGTTTTGAAAGCTAATATCTCCCAAAGTCCTGTTCTTCTTTACTCATTGATAATCTTTGGTTTAGCGATAATTCACACCCTTTTAGCCCACCAAATCACCCAATTTGCCAATAAGCTTGCTGATAAACGCGCAAAAAAGCATCCCGAAGGAAAGCACGAACATTCTTTTATAATAGAAAGTTTACACTTTTTTGGTGAAGTTGAAGTGGTTTTTGCTATTTGGGTCATCCCACTTCTCATTGTAATTTCTATTTTTAATAGCTGGCAAGTAGCTGTAAACTACTTGAGCGGTATTCGTTTTGATGAGCCACTCTTTGTAGTGGTAATCATGATTTTAGCATCGACTAAACCTGTATTGAAATTTGCAGGATGGTGCTTGGAAAAGGTTGCTAATCTTCTCGGAGGCAGTGTTGCCGCTTGGTGGCTGGTGCTCTTGACTCTTTGCCCAATTCTTGGTTCATTTATTACTGAGCCCGGAGCTATGACCTTAGGTGCTCTTTTATTGAAGAAGCAATTTTATGAAAAAGGTCCTTCTAGGAAGCTGGCATACGCAACGCTTGGTCTATTATTTGTAAATATTTCTATTGGGGGTGTACTCACAAACTTCGCTGCCCCTCCTGTTTTAATGGTTGCTAAAAAGTGGGCCTGGACTAACAGCTACATGTTTATACATTTCGGCATCAAATCTGTCATAGCTATTATGATCTCAAATCTAGTCTATTTTGCCTACTTTTTCAAAGAACTTAGGTCTTTAAAATCAGATGCAGGATCTAGTGCTGCTGATACAGAGACAACCCCTATCTGGATCACGAGTATTCATATAATCTTCCTTGCTGCGGTCGTCTTTTTTGTGCATTATCCCGTTATCTTGATCGGATTACTTTTCTTGTTCATCGCCTTTCAAAAGGCTACGGCCCCTCATCAGGATGAGTTAGCGCTTAGAGGTCCTATCTTAGTAGGAACCTTCTTGGCAGGACTTGTTATTCATGGGAGTCTACAAGGATGGTGGATTGAGCCAGTGATCACAAAGCTTGCTCCAGGGCCTCTAATGTTTGTATCGGCTGGTCTGACCAGCTTTAATGATAATGCCCTCATTACCTATTTAAGTTCCTTGATCTCTGATTTATCTCCAACTCTCAAATATGCGGTTATGAGTGGAGCTGTTGCTGGAGGTGGATTAACCGTCATCGCCAACGCCCCAAACCCGGCCGGGCAGTTTTTGCTTAAAGATCACTTTGAAGACGGTGTAGCTCCTTTTAACCTCTTCATATCGGCTCTCTTCCCAACCCTCGTAATTCTAGCGATCTCTCTGTTTTTGATCCAATATAATTAACATTAGTAGGTTATGAGGAGTTCTTGAAAGGAGGTTTTGTGTAAGTTTTTGTCTGTAAGTTGGATGAGTTTAATAAATTACTTGACAATTTAAGCTTTTTGTGCTATAATGAATGTAGGTTAAATCATTACACACAAAGGTTTTATGAGTTTTACAAGCCAAGTTGTCAGAATCGGAGAAGGTTGGGAGGGTGCCTCTAAAGTAGAGGAGGATACCGCTTTAGTCTATTCCATTCGAGATAACGAATCTGCCTCAATTGGTGCAGAAGGCTCTCATGATGATTCTAAAGACCTTTTCCCCGACACTTTTGTCGACATGGCCAAAAATGCTACCCGCGAGATTGAAGCTGAAGAAGAAGAAGAAAAGAACGGGTGGTTCTTCAATCGCAAAAAGAAGAAAAAGAAGTTCTATAATTAGATTCTAAATATTTCTTTTCAAAATCCTACCTTTAAAAACTATTTTATTTCTAAAAAGTCCTAGAACTCTAGAGGTTTATTTGTAAAAACCCTTCTTTAGTTTAATGTGTAAGATCGCTATCATATTCGACTATTAATGGGGCAAGCTGGACTTGAACCAGCGACCGACGGGTTATGAGTCCGTTGCTCTAACCGACTGAGCTATTGCCCCAATTAAAAAAGATGAGTAAGATAACCATTTAAACGAGATAAATCAAGCTCTTTATTGTAATGACGACAAGACCTTCTGAAAAAATACAAGTTGAATTAGATTTGGTTGGCATGAAGACAAGATCTGCAGTACTTGCCAATAAACTACTCAGTGAGCCCCTGCTTCTTATCTTTAGCCTGGTTGGCTTTATCCTATGTAAAAGCTTCAACGGCTCTGCTGTGCAAGTTTCTCTTTTAACAATGCTCAACCCAAGCCTTGGACTGCTTATCCTTTACTGGAGCGCATCAATTCACAATAATCCTCAAAAACTTAGTGCAAACTTAATCTGGTCAGGGATTTTAGCTAGGATGCCTTTTCTGTTTTTTCCTTGGGTGACAAACCCTTGGGTGTTCATTGCATGTGCTGCCATCTATATTTTCTTCTATCGTGCAAGTAACCCTGCATGGATGGAAGTTATTAAGCAAAATCTCCCCAATCCTCATCGTGGTCGAATTTATTCTTTGGCATCTGCATTAGCATATGCTGAGGGATTGCTTATTTGCCTTTGGGTTATTCCCTGGCTTAAACAAGATGAAATGGCATGGCGCTTTTGTTTCCCCATAGCCGCTGTCATTGGTATGACATCTGTGATTGTTCAAAATAGAGTAGTTCCAATGGACTACAAAATTCGGCAAAAAAAAACAAAACATAATCAATTTTCGTTCAAAGATAAGTTTACTCTCCCTTGGAAGGAGGCCTACAGACTTATGTCTCAAAGGCCTGATTTTACCAGATTTCAGGTTGGATTCTTTCTCTGTGGCTTTGGGCTAATGATGAGTAGTGCTATCTTACCGTTCTACTGCGTTAATATCTTGAACGTCTCACTCGGTGAATTTGCAACAGCTCGGCTTGTTTGCATGTGCATAGGGTATGTCTTATTCTCCAAATTCTGGAGTCGAAAGCTCAACTCTCTTCCTATTTATGAATTTATGGTTTACGTGATCATTTGCTTTATCTTGTTTGCCATTTTTATAGTCCTGGCGTCTGTTGAGGTTAACTTTTTATATGTGGCTTTTTTCATCTATGGGATAGCACAAGCTGGAAGTCACTTAAGTTGGAATTTATCAGGTCCTATTTTTTCTAAAGAAGAAAGCAGTGCTGTTTTTAGCAGCATTAATGTCTTGATGGTGGGCGTAAGAGGCTGCATGGCTCCAGCGTTAGGCACTATTTTATATATTTATTATTCTTCATATATTGTTTTTACAGCCTTTATCCTGCTCTCATTTATTGCCATCTGGGTGATGATTCGGGGATTGACTCGGCATTCGCTTCTACCTTAAAGCGCAAGCTTCGTATCTAAAATGTTCTTTTTTACTTGTCTTTTCAATCCAAAGAAAATAGAAGGGAAATTTTTAGGTCAGAAAAAAAATATAAATTGTGTCTACAAAAAATAATTACATATTTCTTTGGATTATATTTGTAGCTTTTATCTCCATGGCAGGGGAGATCTTAGCTGATGAAGACCCCAGCAAAAGAATTGCTACAGAGAAAGCTAGCGACAAATACTCCTACCAAGATTGTCTGACTTTAAATGACCAATATATTGAAGGGTATCTCCAGTCTAAGTTGGATTATACATACCCAAGCTACTCTGTTCGAGTCATTGTTCATAATCGCTATGCATACCTTTACCGCCTTCCTAAAGAAGTTGAAGTTCGGTCAGGAGTTATCTCTATTGCTACTAAAACTCCAGGAATACTGGGTGTGAAGATCAAAGAAGGTATAGATCCTCCTGAACCTAAAAAAGTAGTTTGTCCGCCTTTGCCTAAAAAACCTAGGGTAAAAGGAATATGGTTTCCTCAAAACACCGTGTTATTCCCCCCGCTTATCGCAAGTCCTAGAGCAGTGCTCAACTCTATTAGCTACAGATGGCAATGGGGTGAAGCATCGGATATGCTAGGAAAAAATTCCGTAGCTGTTTCATTTGGAGATATTTTCCCGATATACCGTTTTATTGATTTGGGAAAAGTACATGCTAAGCTTCAATTTTCTTTAGAAGCAGCCTCTTGGGCTCTCTTTAGAATAGATCATAATGAGCGCAATGACTGGAGTGAGTTTGTAAATGCTGATTATCTTTTGGGGATACCTGTGACTATGGCTATTGCAAACTGGTCAGGCCAATTAAGAGTTTATCATGTTTCTACTCACTTAGGAGATGAACTTTTAGTCAATAATCCCAATCTAGTTCGCCTTAACCCAAGTTATGAAGGGGTGGACCTTTTTGTTGCTTATTTATTTAGAGAAAATATTAAACCTTACGTGGGGATGGGGCGAATCTTTAGAACAGATGACACCTTTTTCATGGAGCCTCTATATATAGAGTATGGTGGGGAGTTTCGTTTTCTAAGGCAAGTGGTTCACTATAACAGGTTGTACGGTCAAGCCTTTGTCGCTGTAGATTTTATGAACTCTGAGACCCGCCACTGGGCATTAGACACCACTATCGTTGCAGGGTATGAATGGAGCAAACTGCGAGGTGCAGGACGTCGTTTTAGGATTTTTATGGAATGGCACAATGGTTTTGCCCCAGATGGTCAATTTTTTAATGAAAGGCTTTCCTATTTTGGTTTCAGAATCTCATATGGCTTCTAAACTCCATTTTCATCATGAATTTACCTAGAAAAGATGATAAATAGAAAAAATTAGGTTGTGAATTAATTTCCAAGGGATAAAATTATTACTTTTTTAGTGATAAGTATGAAATATTCATTTGGAGCACACGACGGAACCTTCCATGCTGACGAAGTCACAGCATGCGCTCTTCTGCTTCTTTTTGGACTGATCGATAGAAATACCATCGTGCGCACAAGAGACCTTGAACTCCTTAAAGAGTGTGAGTATGTCTGTGATGTCGGAGGGATCTATGATGAAAAGATCAAGCGATTTGATCATCATCAGGTGAGTTATCAAGGAGAGCTTAGTAGCGCTGGAATGATCCTAAAATATCTGCAAAATCAAAAAGTTATTAGTGATAAAGAATATCACTTACTCAATAACAGCCTAGTGCGTGGAGTCGATGCCTTCGATAATGGACGCGTAACAACAACCCTAGGTTTTTGCTCTTTTTCAAATATTATTTCTAATTTCTTGCCAATTGAACATGGGGCCGCAAGTGATGAGATGGATCAGGCATTCTTTGATGCGCTCGATTTAACATACGGTCATATTAAAAGACTCCATATGAGATATAAATACAACATCTCTTGTCGCCATCTTGTCGAAGAATCGATGAAAAAATATACTGAATGTTTAATGTTTGATGTCAGCATTCCTTGGATGGAGAGTTTCTTTGATTTAAATGGAGTGGATCACCCAGCAAGATTTATTGTTATGCCCTCAGGTTCTCACTGGAAATTAAGGGGGATACCCCCATCTCAAGAAGAGAAGATTAAAGTGCGTCAGCTTTTGCCGAAAGACTGGGAAGGTCTTTTAGATCAAGAGCTCAGGAATGTCTCTGGTATAGAAGGGGCCATTTTTTGTCATAAAGGACGCTTTATCTCTGTTTGGGAGACTAAAGAAGATGCACTCAAAGCTCTTCAGATCACCTTAAGAGGAAAAAAACACGGATGACTATCTTTAAAGATATTATAGATGGGAAAGTGCCTTGTGACAAAGTCTTTGAAAATGAGAGTGTGATTGCTTTTAAAGATATTGCACCCCAGGCACCTATTCACCTTTTAATCGTGCCAAAAAAAGAAATCAAAAATCTGCAGAGCTTGCCAAGTGAAGATATGCCTCTTTTAGGAGAAGTTATTAAAGTTGCTCAGCAGCTTGCAAAGGAATTTGATATTCAAGAGGGTTACCGTCTTCTCACTAATAATGGCTCACTAGCAGGTCAAACTGTCTTCCATCTCCATTTCCATTTACTGGGTGGAAGAAGACTTAACGACGGGCTAGCATAGAGTTGATAGATCAATCTAATGTGGCAGTATTATTTATTGATGTGCAAGAAAAACTCTTGCCGCATATGGACCAAGCAGATGCGGTTAAAAAAAATCTAAAGCTAGCAATCGATGCTTTTAATATTTTAGATCTTCCCTTAATAGTCACAGAACAATATCCAAAAGGCCTTGGTTCTATAGTGCCAGAGCTCAAAGAGCTTCTTAATTCTAATGCTCAAGTGTATGAAAAGACTTCTTTTTCAGCGCTAAAAGACACAGAGGTTTCAAAAGCAATTGAGGCACAAAACAAAGACTATTGGATATTAATTGGAATAGAGTCTCATATTTGTGTTATGCAATCAGCATTTGATCTTAATGAGTTGGGGAAGAACGTCATTGTTTTAGATGAGTGTGTAGCCTCTAGAGATCCTAACCATAAAAAAATAGCCCTTCAAGAGATGTGCAAAAAAAATATTAGAATAACTTGCACAGAATCCCTATTATTTGAATTATTAGGCCATGCTAAACATTCAAAATTTAAAGAGATCTCTGCTCTCGTGCGTTAGACTCCTCCTTGTTTTTTTTGTAGCCTCCAACTTGTACTCTGATCAAGAGTATGATTCGGCTAAAGAAAAGCTCTATAGAGAAAAAATTAGTTACCATCTACTTATTAGAAATGATACTGAAGCTGCAAGTCTTTCAACACAAGCAATCGAAAGTTTCCCATATTCATCTAATCTACGTAAACTCTATATCGAGTCACTCTCATCTATTGGATCTGAAAAAAAATTGCTCAGAGCATGGCAGCAATTTTCAAGAGATTTTCCAGATCAGAAGTATGAAGATCAGGTTCTAGAGCTTGTTGCTAAAGGTGTCCTTCACTATGCAGAGTTTTCAGAGCCATACCTCTCTAAGCAGTATCGCTATGCTGTGTCCGATGCCTTTACCGATGCAAGCAGTGTTGAATCTTTAAAAGAAGCTTTTCATGATTCAAATTTTGCAGTCAGAGAAATGGCGCTAAATGCTGTCTTATCGCATGGAGATGATGTTTTATGTGATGAAATTGTTGACCTCTTAGAGAGAGAACGCATGCCCTCAGTTAGACGCAAAGCTCTAGAGGTTCTTATTCGGGTAAAAGGAGAAGAGGCCAAACCCATTGCTGAATCGATGCTCAAAAATCCTAACCTCTCTTATTTTGATCGTCTCTCTTTAATCTTAGCTCTATTAGATGGAAAAGATTCTATGGAGAGATCTGAGCTCGAGCAGCTTGCTCAAAGCTCGCAAGCCATTGAGCGGCTGATTGCATGCTATACCTATGCTTACTATGGAATTAAAGAGAATCTAGACTTGCTCAAAGCTATGATCTATGACCCTATCTTAGATGTCAGAATTCAAGCGCTCACAAGCCTTGGTCACCTAAGAATAAATCAGATTGATGGGGAGTCTGTAGATGCCTTGATGCAGCCGATCATTGAAGGGGAAAATAAAGAACTGTCCCTGCTCGCTAGTTGGGTTTGTATGCTCAGTGATTGCTCAAATCAAAAACACTGCTTTCGAGATTTTCTTTACCACTCAAATCAAAAGATTAGGCTTCAAGCAGCATCTTTGATTGGTTATTCACTACCTTATACACAAGATCTTGCAGAAGAATTTTTTCAAACTCATAGTGATAAATATGTAAGGCTAAACTTATCTGCGCAGCTGCTTGTCCATCGAGTTCGGGTAAAAGAGGCGCAAGATCAAGTCTTTGACTTTTTACAGCACCCCGAAACAGCTCAGTTTAAAGCTAGTATGCCCTATCCTATGGAAACAATCTGGCCAGTGCAGCTCGTTGATAATTTTGAAAAGCAAATCAGCGGTGTCCCCAGCATGGTTCATAGTGAAGTGGTTCAATTTTGCCTCTTAAATCTCCTAGCTGTTTTAGAAGATCCCAGAGCATATGGTGCTATTTCTGATTTTTTAGAAACCCATCACTCCAATGCTGCTTTAGCCTCTATGCCGCAGTTCATCAGAGCTGGAAGCGCTCAACTGCTCGACCTCATCTGCTCATTTTTTGATCATCCTGATCTGAATAAACGCATACAAGCAGCAGCACTTGTTGCTATGCTCAAAAAAGAAGAGAAGGCCTTACAGATTCTCTATGATGCCTATCCACAAGTAGACCGCAGACTTAAGGAAATGATTGTCACAATTGTTGGACAAATAGGTGCCAAAGACTCCATTCCCTTTTTAATGGAAGCGATCTATGAGCCTTCCCAGTCTATGAGGATCGTGGCAGCTTCTTCACTCATGCAGTGTATAAGAAGCTAAATGGGATGATCTTTCTAATATTTATCCTTGCAATTTGATGGCGCGCATTCTATTAAGAAAATTATGTTAAGAAATATCCGATAGAGAGGGAATGTATATGGGAGAAGGAGTTGTTATTATTACAGGTTGTAGTGGGCGTATTGGATCGCGTGCAATCGAACGCTTTTCCAAAAAATACCAGGTCGTAGGATTTGATTTAGTGGCTCCAAAGCAACAATTCGATAACTTTCATTTTATAAAAATGGATTTATCTTCTGAGGAAAATATTGCTCAAGGGTTCAAGGAGCTTAAAGATAAGTTTGGAAATAAAGTGATCTCTATGGTGCATTTAGCAGCCTACTATACTTTTACAGGAGATCACCCAGAGCTATATGATGTGATTACTGTAAGGGGATCAGAGCATATGCTGCATCATCTTCAAGAGTTTGAATGTGAGCAGTTTATTTTCTCAAGCACGCAGCTTTTAATGTCGACCTGTAAAGTGGGTGAAAAAATTAATGAAGATTCTCCAATTGATGCAAACTGGGACTATCCTATTTCAAAAATTAAAACAGAGAAGATCATTCACACTAAAAGAGGGAATATCCCAAGTGTCATCTTAAGGATTGTAGGATGCTATGATGATGAGTGTCATTCTATTCCTATTTCAAATCAGATCCAACGTATCTATGAAAAGCAAATGCAAAGTAAGGTTTTTCCTGGAAACCTGAAAGCTGGAGCACCTTTCATGCATTTATCGGATCTAACAGATGTTATAGAGCACACTGTTGAAAAGAGAAAAGATCTTCCACCTGACCTAACTCTACTTATTGGTGAAGGTAAAACGCTAAGCACAGACCAACTCCAAAAGCTAATCTCTAAATGTTGTCATGGAAACGAAATGTCAACAATGAGAATTCCTAAGATCGTTGCAAAAATTGGAGCTTGGCTTCAATGGAAGCTGCCTGGGATGCCAGAGACTTTTATTCGCCCATGGATGATAGATCTTGCTGACAACAACTGGACTTTAGATATTTCTAAAGCTAAGAAGTATTTAGATTGGCAGCCAAAGTATGATGTTGAAAAAGAAATACCTAAAATGATTGTGGATATGAAAAAAGATCCCCTTAAGTGGTATGAAATAAATATGCTTAAAGCCCCTAAATGGCTCGCAAAAAAATGCGGTAAAAAATAAAGGCTCCAAATATGGCTGATCTTTCAGAAGAAACTTACAATCAACTGGTCAAACATCATGAAAAGGTCATCTGGACTCGATTTGTTTTAGTCTTCTTTGGCCTGTGGCTCTTTTTTGTGCCAATTTCTTTTGACTACTTAAGCCACAGTAAGACGGTGATGATCAACGATATGGTCATGGGAGTTGTTGTCCTGCTTTTTGCCCTATTTAGTTTCTCTCCAAAAAGTAAGTTCTTTCCATATTGCTTAGCCATTGTCGGGATTTGGCTAAACTTTGCCCCACTTATTTTTTGGGCGCCAATGGGCATTATGTATTTAAATGATACACTTGTTGGGTCACTCATTATTGCTTTTTCTATTTTGATTCCTGGTGTTCCTGGTGAAGCCCTTCACGATGGTCCTGAAATTCCTCCGGGCTGGACGTACAATCCATCATCATGGCCTCAAAGATTGCCTACAATGGTTTTAGCTGTTGTTAGTTGGTTTTTTGCCAGATACATGTCTGCTTTTCAGCTGGGATATATTGATGTGATGTGGGACCCATTTTTTGGAGCAGAAGGAACCATTAAAGTAATCACTTCAAAACTCTCTCAGTCTTTTCCTATCTCAGATGCAGGAATGGGGGCCATGGCCTACTCTTTAGAATTTCTACTTGGAGCTAAAGGGGGAGTGCGCCGCTGGTACACTATGCCCTGGCTTGTCGTATGCTTTGGTATTCTAGTTGTGCCGCTTGGTGTTGTAAGTATTATTTTGGTATGTAGTCAGCCAATTATAGTTGGTCACTGGTGCACCTGGTGTCTTGCTGCAGCTGTATGCTGCATGTTTATGATTACCTTTGCTATCAATGAAGTGATAGCCGTCTGCCAATACATTCTTTCTGAATGTAAGAAAGGAAGAAGCTGGTGGGACACTCTTTGGAAAGGTGGACTACCCTCTGGTGCCACAAAAGATGAAAGGACCCCGGGTTTCTTAAATTCTAAAGGGCAGATCTTCTCGTGTTTAAGATGGGGAGTAACCCTTCCCTGGAACCTACTAGTTACTGCTGCCTGTGGTGTCTATTTGATGGTTTCACCAACGCTCTACAATATGACCCCTCTAGTTAATGACTTCTGTTATGTCACTGGTGCTCTAACAGTCGTCAGCTCATTTGTCGCTTTAGCTGAGGTAATTCGAGCTGTGCGCTTCTTCATCACTGTCTTAGGAGCATGGGTTATTGTCTATGTTATCGCTTTTGCAGCGCCTCCAGGCTCTGGAAGACCTTGGATTAGCCTAGGAGTAGCTATTTTGATGATCTTATTTAGCCTGCAGAAGGGTAAAATCATTGAAAAATATGGCTCTTATGATCGCTTTATCGTCTAAATCTCTGAATATTTTAGGAATTCAACTTAAGATGCTTATAGTTAGTTTTTTGATGGTTAAATAATTACTTGATTTTATTGTGAATTTAAGCTATACCTGACTTAGGATAAGAACATTAAGAGGCTTAGTTATGAGTTTGGAAGGAGCACACTTATTAGTAATGAATAAAGTCCCCAATATGGTTGACGATTGTGATCGTTGTTTCTACTGCCACACACCAGGTGCAGAATTGAAAGAAGAGAAAAACACGATGTTCGTTGTGGATCAGGAGTCTCGCCAAGCAGCGCACTTAGAATGCGCTAGAACCTGGTATAGAAATGAAAATTATACTAAATGTGAGCTGTGTCAGGGTATACTGAGTGATAGAGACTTTGAAGTTCTTGGAGTGCTTCCTATTGCAGATTTTCATGATGGAAATACCGAGGAGGTAATTGCAGATTTTCATGATGGAAATACCGAGGAGCTAATTGAAGATCTCGAGGGAAGAATACTTACTGTTCGCCAAAATCTATCTGAAGCTTCTGCTGAATTGAGATATGAGAAGAGCAGATTCGGGTATGGACTTTTTTTCGCTAAACCAAGACTTGAGGCAGAAGTCAAAAACTTATCTAAAGAAATATCAAGGTTACAAAGTGCGCTTCTAAGGACAAGCAAATTTAAAGGAATATCAAGTAGAGATATTTTAACCTCATCTTGGAAAAGCATCGCTTTAACTGTATCCTCAGCTGTAATCAATATTGGGGTGGCTTATGTTACGAAGGTTCTTTCACTTGATAAGGCTCCAGATGATGATCCAGTACGAGGAGTAGTTAGCTTAGGAGTTGTTTCCTCATTGGCTGGCTTTGGAGTGGGAATCTACGGTGCCTGGGATGCTGTAAATGAAGTTTACTCAAGATACTCTTATTCATAAAAATCGCAAATACTAGTTTTCTTTTGTTTTAATTAGGGCTCTTTTCTGTCCTCGGATTAATTTGATAAAGATAAATAGGCGTATGATAAAGATCATTTGCATAGATGATTTTTACGGGTGTCCAATTTTCAATGGCAAAAGTGTGGCTTATTACCCATACTTTTTTTGTAGTGCTCTTCTCAATTTTCAAAGCGAGGCGCGGCATAATCTCTCGATATAGATAACAAAAGATTAGGCCAGCATCTGAAGAATCCTTTTTCATGAAATCTTCAAAAAGTAGTTTTGCATTTTGTGGTCTATAAAAAAAAAGAAGAAGTCGCTGCACAAGATAGGGCACAGTTGCTCTCTCATAGCTCTTTATAGGGTGGCCTGAGAAATGTTTTGCTAGGTCTAGTGTCATTTGCCCAAACCCACTACCAAGTTCGTAAATAGGGCCATCTACACCCTTTGGGAGGATCTCTAAGATTTTTTGGCGAACTTTTTTTGAAGAGGGGGTAGGGGTGATCTTCAAGCGCAGGCTATCTAGAATAAAAATAAAAATAATACTAGTTATAACTATGAGTGTTATCCAGATCATAAATAAGTAGAAATTTTACCTTTTCTTTTCTATCATGCTAGATCCTACAATAAATTTAGTCATGCAAGCAAAAGAAAAAATATTTCAAACAGAGGTTTTAATTCAGGTATCTGACATTAACTATGGAGGGCACCTTGGTAACGATCGCTTTTTATCTGTAGCGCAAGAAGTGAGAGTGCGCTGGCTTCGATCTCATGGCTGGAGTGAAAAAGACATTGATAGCAGTGGTGCAGGCTTTTTAGTTACAGAGGCACATCTTGAGTACCATGAAGAAGTTTTTTTAGGGCAAACACTTGTCTGCAAGCTTTTAGTTGGTAAGTGCTCCAAATGTTCTTGTGAGCTGCATTATGATTTTTTTGAGAAAGAATCTCAAAAAAAGGTCAGCACCATTTATACAAAGATTGCATTTTTCAACTACTCGACTCGAAAAATATCTAAAACTCCTGATGCTATTGTCAACCTACTTAGGGGCATCAAATGAGTGATTCATCTGTAGAAGATAATGTTCATATAGGCCACTTATTTGGAGCCATTTTTTTAGTTGCTGGAACGTGCATAGGCGGGGGAATGCTTGCCTTACCTCTAATGACAGGTCTCGCTGGTTTTATTCCATCATCAGTCATGCTTATTGTCTGCTGGGTGTTTATGACAAGCACGGGCCTTTTATTTTTAGAAGCTAATATTTGGCTCGGCTCAGGAAAGCATATTATCACCATGGCTCAAGAGCTTTTGGGCTCTGCAGGTAAGTGGGTCACTCTTGTTCTCTACCTCTACATTTGTTATGCATCACTCGTTGCTTATGTCTCTGTAGGCTCAGACCTTCTATTAGAAGTGAGCTTTACAGGAGCTATCACTCTCAATAAAACAGGAGCCTGTATATTATTTGGCCTCTTTTTTGGAGTCTTCATATATTTAGGAACCAACACTGTTGGGAGAATCAACTCTCTATTAATAGCCGGGATGGTAATATCTTATTTTGGAATAGTGATGCTGGGAACAAAGGAAGTCAGTACTCACAATTTAACGCTCTCGCGTTGGGGAAGCTCTATTTTAGCCATTCCCATTCTGCTTACCAGCTTTAGCTTTCAGACGATGATGCCAAGTCTTACTCCCTATTTAAAAGGAAATGTAAAGTATCTGCGTTGGGCCATTATACTTGGAACAGCTATTCCGCTAGTTGCATATTTAATTTGGGACTGGCTTATTTTGGGTATAGTACCGCTTGAAGGCGAGCATGGTCTAAGATCTGCTATGCAGGCTGCTCTGCCGGTTACTCGCCCGCTTCAATATGTGGTCAATAACCCCTGGGTATATTATCTAGCGGGTTTCTTCTCCTTTTTTGCCCTAGTCACATCCTTTTTGGGTATTTCACTTGGGCTCTATGATTTTTTAGCCGATGGCCTAAAAGTAGCCAAAAGGGGAATGAACAAACTCTGGCTTACCTTTGTTGTTTTTGTTCCCACCATTATATTTGCTATCTTTGTGCCAAATATCTTTCTAGCAGCTCTAGATTCGACAGGAGGATATGGTGATGCCATTCTAAATGGGATTATCCCTGCTCTGATGGTCTGGAGGGGGCGTTACCTTTTCAAAAAAGAAGGAGAGCAAAGACTCGCTGGTGGTAAACCGACTCTTCTAATCATTATTATTTTTTCAATATTTGTTGTTGTCTTAGAGACAGTGATGCGCTTTAAGTAGAGGCTACTAAAATCTTAAGTGCCTCTTGCTTCATCCTAAGATGGATGTTGTAGAGTCCGTTTGCTCGACTTGGGGTTAGAGAGTTTGGGATATTGAGCTTCTCTAAAAATGTCGGAGGGCTTTTAAGAATAGTCTCAGCACTCTCATCAGTAAAATATTTAACTAGAAGCTGCGCTAGGCCCATTGAAATTAGAGCATCTGAGTGTGCTTTAAAGGATAATTTCGCGTCACTTTGTTTAGTATAGAGGTAGAGCTTACTTTGGCAGCCATGGACAAGGTATGCTTCATCCGTGTAAGGAAAATTTTCTTTGCGTGCTTCTTGTCCAATCTCAATAATCTTATTGTAGACGTCTTCTGGCTTTGAGCAATCCGCAAAGAGGCTTATAATCTCATTTTCTTTCGTTTCTAAAGAGGAGTTCATCATCCTAAAAAGGTTATAAATTATGAGATCATTGTACCAAATAGAGCACTATTTTTCAATCTTGATACACAACTGTGTATTGAGTTTGGTAAAAAGAGCCGACTTTAAAAAATTTCATAATAAGTTGAGCAACCACAACCCCAGCAAATACATTTACTGTTAAGGGCATATTTCGGGTGAGCTCAAAAGTTGCCATCGTCAAGGCAAGAGGAGCCCCTATTGTAGCCCCAGTCAAGGCTGCTGTTGCAGCAACCGCATAGGCTGAATAGGTGAAAGAGGCTCCAGGAAAGAGTGCGCTTAGAGTAATAGCGTAGAGAATCCCAAAAAACAGTCCTATTATGAAGACAGGAGTAATGATTCCGCCGCTAAATCCAAAACCAACTGATAAATAAGTAGCTAAGAACTTAAGTATAATGAAGAGTACAATCACTTTTAGAGAAGGAGAGAGCAAAGAAGAGGGGTCATGCAGGATTTCAAAGCTCAGTCCCATTGTAGTAGGGGCATAGATCGCTAAAAAAGACAAAGCTAAGCCCCCAATTGCTGGCCATAGCCATTTAGGTAGTTTACTATTTAAATGCGCAGCAACAGTAAATTTTAAGCTTTGCACAAAGATCAGGGCCAAAAAACCGCAGAGAATTCCTAGAACAACATAGTAGAGAATATGATCAACATTACCTGCAACTAAATATTTGAGAAAAACTGGGGGTAAAATGTTAGGGGAAAACTCTCGTACTATAGTTCCTGAAAAAAGTGCCAGCGCAATAGGGATAAGGTCTACAGCTGTTAAAGAAAAGGCTAGGACTTCCAAAACAAAGAAGATAGCAACAAATGTCGAGTGAATTGAAGTTGCAAATGCTGTCGCAACAGCTGCGCAGAAAAGAATGCGGTAATAATGTCCATCAAACTTAAAGATTTTACAAGCCCAGCTTGTAATTGAACCTGCTAAAAACATCAAAGGGGCTTCTCGACCAACAGATGCTCCCATAGCGATTGAGGCACTGCTAGCTATAGAAGAGCCTATACCTTCTGAAACAGGAATGTGCTCTTGCTTTCTGAAAACATAGAGCAGATGGGGCATCCCGTGGCCACGACCATGGTAGGGAAGGGCGTAATAGACAAATAGGCCAATTAGGGCGCCGCCTACTATGAAAATAAGAAAGAAATACCACATAGAAGTGTCTTGAGAAATAGTCAAAAAATTAGAGGTTTTAGTAAGGTAAATTAATTTCCTTAAAAAAAGATAGAATCTAATGAATCCAACTGCTGCAAAAGCTGATATCAGGCCGACAAGTATAGATACTATATATAAGCGGAAAGGATGGGTTTCTGTAAAGAAACCTAATCGATCTTTAAGTGCAAATTCGTTATTTGATTTTTGCTCGCTCATATCCATACTTTGTGGTTCAAACTGTCTATACAACTTTTTTATTTAGAAGCAAATGAGTAATTTAACCATGAGAAAGATCAAGAATTAAATTTAAGGAAAATAAATTTTAATTTTTCAGTATTCAAATTGAGGAATAGATTGACAGAAACAATCTATTCTGGAATAAACTTAGTGCAATTTAATTAAAATAATATATTTGATGACAAAGGAAGACACCCTAAAACTAGACGGTAAGATACAAGAATTACTGCCTAACATGACCTTTAAGGTCGAACTTGAAAATGGCAAAGTTGTTCTGGCTCACCTTAGCGGAAAAATGAGGCTGAGAAATATTCGTGTATCGGTTGGCGATGTGGTGACTGTTGAAATTTCACCCTACGATTTATCTAAAGCTCGAATTATTTATAGACAACGTTAAAATGGCACTTGATTTATTTTGGATATCCCATTAAACTCATAGGCTTTTAAAATAATTTTAAGTCCGTGCGGTCACTTTTTAGATTGATTGCAGTATGTGCTTGAATTTCAGGATTTTAAGGAGTCTCTCCTTGAATAGGAAGTGCCCAGATAGCTCAGAGGTAGAGCACTTGCATGGTAAGCAAGCGGTCGTAGGTTCAATTCCTATTCTGGGCAAAAAACGAAAAAAGATTAAAATAGTTATTCTTCGGAGGATAAGAACATATGGCTAAAGAAGCTTTTAAACGCGATAAACCTCACGTTAATATCGGAACAATCGGTCACGTTGACCATGGAAAAACTACACTAACTGCTGCCATAACTAAAATTTTGGCTGAAAAAGGTGGAAGTAACTTTAGAGACTACGCTTCAATTGATAACACACCTGAAGAAAAAGCTCGTGGAATTACTATCAACTCATCTCACGTTGAGTACGAAACTGAAAGCCGTCACTATGCACACGTCGACTGTCCTGGACACGCTGACTATGTGAAAAATATGATTACCGGTGCAGCTCAAATGGATGGAGCAATCCTAGTTGTTGCGGCAACTGATGGAGCAATGCCTCAAACTAAAGAACACATTCTCTTAGCTCACCAAGTAGGTGTTCCTGCTATTGTTGTCTTCTTGAACAAAATCGATCAGATTGGCGCTGAAGACCAAGAGTTAGTAGAACTTGTAGAAATGGAAATCGCAGAGCTTTTAGAAGCAAAAGGTTATAAAGATTGTCCGATTGTTAAAGGTTCTGCGCTTAAAGCTCTAGAAGGTGATGCGAAATATGTAGATGCTATTGTTGAACTAATGCAAGCTGTTGATACAAGCATCCCAACTCCTGAGAGAGAAGTAGACAAGCCTTACCTTATGCCGATTGAGGACGTATTCTCAATTTCAGGTCGTGGAACAGTCGCTACTGGAAGAGTTGAGCGCGGAGTGATCAAAATGAACGACAAAATTGAAATTGTTGGAATTAGAGATACTCGTGAAAGTGTTGCAACTGGTCTAGAAATGTTTAATAAACTTCTTGATGAAGCACGTGCAGGTGAAAATGTAGGTGTTCTCTTAAGAGGTGTTAATAAAGCTGATATTGATCGTGGAATGGTTTTGGCTGCTCCAGGAACTTGTACACCACACAAAAAATTTAAGTGTGCGATTTATGTTTTAACCAAAGATGAAGGTGGGCGCCATAAGCCTTTCTTCTCAGGTTACAGACCTCAGTTCTATTTCAGAACAACTGACGTAACTGGAACTATCGAGCTTCCAGAGGGAACTGAGATGGTTATGCCTGGTGATCACGTAGAAATGACAGGTCAACTAATGGTTCCTGTAGCTATGGAAGAGGGAATGAAATTTGCGATTCGTGAAGGTGGTAGAACTATCGGAGCGGGTACTGTTTCTAAGATCATTGAATAGTGATGATGTAGTTTTGTTGCAGGTATTCCTCCTGCAGCAAAATTTTGAATAAAAAGGGACCTCAAGTGGGTGTGTAGCTCAGCTGGTAGAGCAGCGATCTCCAAAGTCGCCGGTCGGGGGTTCGAGTCCCTCCGCACTCGAGGGTTAAAGCAATGAGAAGCTAATTTGAACATGTTCATGAATGCAAATAAAGTCGAAGAAGGAAAACCCAGAAGAAATATCTTAAGGGGTTTTGTTAATTTTTTTGGTTCGCTCAAGCAGGAATTTAAGCATATTTCCTGGACGAATAGGAAAGAACTTAAAAAATTAACAAAAGTTGTTTTGGGTTCGACGTTTACTGTAGGCCTTTTGATCTATGTTGTAGACATGGGCATTCAGAAATTTTTAGCAATCGTACACTTTATAATTCAACGTATTTTTGGGTAAGGGTTTATGAAACACTGGTATGTAATCCAAGTATTGTCATCGAAAGAGAAGCAAGTTAAGCAAGCGCTAGATGAAAACAAAGAGACTAGCCCGCACGGAGAAAATATTGAAGAAATCCTGCTTCCTACTGAAAAAGTTATGGAAGTAAAGCAAGGACAACAAAAAATATCGGAACGTCGGATATGGCCTGGTTATTTGCTTGTTAAAATGCAGCTGACGGATGAAGTTTGGATGCTCATTAGAAAAACAAATGGAGTTATCGCTTTTTTAGGTGGTGAAAAACCCACTCCTCTAAGTGAAAAAGAGGTGCAGAGCATCTTAAAGGATTTAGAAGACAAAAAAGAAGGGGTTACTCAGAGACACCAATTCGAAATCGGAAGTCATGTCAAAATAACAGACGGTGTTTTTGTGAACTTTCTGGGGACAGTTACCGGTGTTCAGCATGAAAAAGGTAAATTAAGTGTTTCAGTCTCTATTTTTGGAAGAGAGACACAAGTAGATGATTTAGAATTCTGGCAAGTAGAAGAAGCCACTGAAGACGCTGAGGCGGAGAACTAAGAGGAAAAAAGTAGCTATGGCTAAAAAGAAGGTAGAAAAAATCATTAAACTGCAAATATCTGCAGGGAAAGCAAACCCAGCTCCTCCAATTGGATCAGCTTTGGGTGCTGCCGGTGTAAATATTATGGGCTTTTGCAAAGAATTTAATGCGAAAACTCAAGATAGAGTCGGTGACACATTGCCTGTAGTCATTACAGTTTACAAAGACAAAAGCTTTACTTTCATTACTAAGCAACCACCAATGTCTAATATGATAAAAAAATCACTTGGACTTGAAAAAGGTTCAGGTGTCCCAAATAGAGATAAAGTGGGCAAAATTACATATGAACAAGCAGCCGAGATTGCAAAAGCTAAAATGTCTGATCTCAACGCTAAATCATTAGAAGCAGCGGTGCAGATTGTTCTTGGATCAGCTAAGTCTATGGGAATTGATTACGCAGCAGAGGGTGAATAATTATGGGACGCACGAGTAAAAGAATGAAGGAAGCTTATAAGCTTCATGACGAAGAAAAACAATATGATCTTGATGAAGCAGTTGAACTACTTCAAAAATGTCCTCAGGTTAAATTTGATCAAACTCTTGAAATTTCTATGAAGCTTGGAGTAGACCCGAAGAAAGCTGACCAGCTTGTCAGAGGAACTGTAAGTCTTCCAAATGGAACAGGAAAAAAAATTAGAGTTTTAGTCATTGCAAAGGGTGAAAAAGTACAAGAAGCATTAGATGCTGGTGCTGACTATGCTGGAGATGATGAATTCTTCAAGAAGATTCAAGGTGGTTGGTTAGACTTTGATGCAGTCATTGCAACACCTGATATGATGAGAGAAATCGGCAAGCTTGCAAGAATTTTGGGGCCAAGAGGTTTAATGCCTACTCCTAAAGCCGGCACTGTCACAACTGATATTACAAAAGCGGTAAGTGAAATAAAAGCAGGTAAGATTGAATACAAAGTAGATAAAAATGCTGTTATTAACAACGGCGTTGGTAAACTGTCATTTAGTAAAGAGAAGCTCTTAGAGAATATCAGAGAACTAATTTCTGCTATTGTTAAAGCAAAACCATCAGCTTCAAAAGGAACCTATGTACAAACGATAAGTTTGGCATCAACGATGGGTCCCGGTTTCAAAATTAATCTTAGAGAAGTAGCAACTAATTAAAGAGACGTCATGAGAGAAGAAAAACAATATTTATTAGATGACTTAAAGTCAAAAATTGAATCAGCAAAAGCTTTTATAGTTACTCAATATCAATCCTTTTCAGCCAATGATATGAATGACTTCAGAAAAGCTATCACTGAGTCTGGAAGCGACTTTGAAGTTGTCCCTAAAAGAGTTTTTATAAAAGCTGCTGAAGAAGCAAGTGGTGTGGAGTTTAAAAGAGAAACTCTACAAGGACACATTGGTATAGTTATTGCAGATGAAGATTATATTTCTGCTGCAAAACAAGTTAGAAATTTCAGCAAAGATTCAGATAATATGGAGATTCTAGCTGGGTTTATTGAGGGAAAACTCTATGACAAAGCAAGTGTTATTAAATTATCTGAACTGCCAAATCTCGAAGAGATGCGTGCTCAGTTTGTTGGAACACTAGAAGCTCCAATGTCTCAAACATTAAGTACATTTGAGTCATTGCTCACTAGTATCATTTACTGTTTAGACAACAAAGCTAAACAAGAACAAAGTTAACAAATAAATTTTCCCCTAATATTGGGGTATTAAATTCTATTCAATAGAACGATGAGGTAAAACTGTGGATAAAGAAAAGTTAGTAGAAGAGTTAAGTAAGTTAACAGTGTTGGAACTGTCAGACCTTAAAACAGCTTTAGAAGATAAGTGGGGCGTTAAAGCTGCTGCAGCTGCTCAAGTTGTTGCTGCTGCACCTGCAAGTGCAGCTGCTGCTGAAGTTGAAGAGTCTACTGATTTTGAAGTAACTTTAACTGAATTTCCTGCTGATAAAAAAATAGCGATTATTAAAGTAGTTCGTGAAGTTACAGGGCTTGGACTAAAAGAAGCAAAAGAATTAGTTGAAGGAGCTCCAAAAGTGCTCAAAGACACTGCTCCAAAAGCTGAAGCTGAAGAGATTCTGAAGAAAGTTGAAGGCGCTGGTGCAAAAGCAACGCTTAAAGGTCTTTAAGATTTAGTTTCTTTTTATAATTACTCAATCGAGCGCAGCATGCTTGTGCTCGATTGTTACTGCATACACACATTTTTAGGGAGTAAAGGGAGCCTTATGTTAAAAAAGCCACCCCAAAGAAAGGGTTTTAAAGAGAAAGAAGAGATCATTGACTTACCGAATTTGATCGAAGTTCAATTAAAATCCTACAATGAATTTCTCCAAGCAGATAAGCTGCCTATTGAAAGACTTAATGTAGGGCTGCAAGAGGTTTTTACCGAAGTCTTTCCTATCAAGACCTACAACGACAAAACAATCCTAGAATTTCTATCCTATAGCTTGGGATCACCAAAGTATACCGCAGATGAGTGCATTCGACGTGGAATTACTCTAAATGTAGTCCTTAAAGCTCGTTTTAGACTAACGGATGAAACGGGAATTAAAGAAGAAGAAGTTTATATGGGAACTATTCCCATAATGACTGACAAGGGTACATTTATCATAAATGGTGCTGAAAGAGTGGTAGTATCTCAGCTTCACAGATCACCAGGTATTTCATTTGAGCAAGAGAAGCATCCAAAAGGAATAAATCTTTATACGTTTAAAATTATTCCCTATAGAGGAAGTTGGCTTGAAGCTATTTCTGATCCTAATGATTTTGTATATATCTACATCGACAGAAAGAAGCGCAGAAGAAAGATCTTAGCCACTTCATTCATTAGAACGCTTGGGTATTCATCTGATGCAGATATCCTAGAAGAATTCTTTAGCACTAGAAAAGTCAAAGTTAAGTCTGAGAAAGATTTTGTTCAGCTTGTAGGGAAAATACTCGCTGAAGATGTAGTTGATGAAGACTCAGGAGTCTTTTTTGGTAAAGCAGCTGAGAAACTAACCACTGCAATGCTCAAAAGGATGCTAGATGCTGGCGTTAAAATGGTGAGAATTGCTGAAGATGCTGATGAGAATTCTCCTATTATCAAAATGCTTGCAAAAGACACTTCAGATTCTTATGAGTCTGCACTTAAAGACTTTTATCGTAAAATTAGACCAGGTGAGCCTGCGACACTCTCAAATGCTCGTTCACTTATGATGAGACTATTCTTTGATCCAAAACGTTACAATCTTGGAAGAGTGGGTCGTTATAAGCTAAATACAAAATTGAACTTTCCTGTAAACGATGAGACTTTAGAGAATGTAACACTGACTAAAGAAGATATTATTGAGGCTCTAAAGTACCTCATTAAACTTAAAGCTGGTGATGACTCTACCTATATTGATGACATAGATCACCTAGGAAATAGGCGCGTTCGTTCAGTAGGTGAGCTTATTCAAAATCAGTGCAGAGTCGGCCTTGCAAAAATGGAAAAAATCATTCGTGAGAGAATGAATTTATTTGATTTTTCATCCGATACTCTAACTCCTGGAAAAATTGTCTCTGCAAAAGGACTTGCAGGTATATTAAAAGATTTCTTCGGGCGCTCTCAGCTTTCTCAGTTTATGGATCAAGTTAACCCAGTCGCTGAACTTACACACAAAAGAAGGCTCTCAGCATTGGGACCTGGTGGGTTAAATAGAGAAAGAGCGGGTTTTGAAGTTCGTGATGTTCATCCAAGTCATTATGGTAGAATATGTCCAACAGAAACACCTGAAGGACCAAACATTGGTTTGATAACTTCGCTTGCAGCTTATGCAAAGATTAATGAATTTGGATTTATTGAAACTCCATATCTAATAGTCAAAGATAACGTAGTCACTGAAGAAATTGAGTACATGACTGCTGACCAAGAAGAGAAATGCATTATAGCTCAACCATCAACAGTTCTAGATGAATACAAGATGTTCAAAGAGTCTCTTTGTGGAGCTCGTCATCGTGGGGAACCTATTGAAATTGAGACAGAGAAAGTCACACACATGGATGTGTCTTCTAAGCAACTTGTTTCAATTGTGACAAGCCTTATTCCTTTCTTGGAGCATGACGATGCGAACCGCGCCTTGATGGGAACAAATATGCAACGTCAGGCGGTACCTCTTCTCAAAACTGAGTCTCCAATAGTAGGAACTGGTGTAGAGATTAGAGCGGCGCGTGACTCACGTGCAGTAGTAGTCGCAGACATGGACGGTACAGTTAAAAGTGTCGATGGCCATAGAATTACTATTGCCTCTACACGCTCTTCAGACGAAGAGAAAACATATCAACTTAAGAAGTTTTTACGTTCAAACAATGGAACTGCCATAAATCAAACTCCAATATGTCAAATGGGAGATAACATTAAGGCAGGAGACATTATAGCAGATGGAGCTGCAACAGACTGTGGAGAAGTAGCCCTCGGTAAAAACGTCTTAGTAGCATTCATGCCTTGGTGTGGTTATAACTACGAGGATGCGATCATCATCTCTGAAAGGCTCGTTAAAGAAGACTACTACACATCTCTTTACTTACAAGAGTTTGAAGTTACTGCTCGGGATACGAAGTTAGGAAAAGAAGAGATTACTCGTGATATTCCAAACGTTTCTGAAGAAGCTTTAGCTAACCTCGGTGAAGATGGAATCATTCGTGTTGGTGCAGAAGTCAAATCTGGAGATATCTTAGTTGGAAAGATTACTCCAAAAACTGAGACTGAATTAGCTCCAGAGGAAAGACTGCTCCGTGCAATTTTTGGAGAAAAAGCAGCTGATGTAAAAGATGCATCACTTGCTGTACCTCCAGGAACTGAAGGTGTAGTTATGGATGTCAAAGTCTTTAGCAGACGTGACAGACTCTCTAAAACTGATGATGAGCTCGTTGAAGAGACAAATAGACTTAAGGACATTCATAAGGAGTTTAAACTCAAACTAGATCAGCTCTATGATGAGCGCCGAGATAGACTGGGTGCACTTTTGATGAATGAAAAAGCTCCTGGGCCAATCGTTCACCGTAAGACTGCTGAAATTATCATTGATGACCAAGAAGTGATTTCACAAGATAAACTAGGTCTTCTAGAGGATGAAAGTGTCGAAAACCTCATAATGCAGGAAAATGAAATCTATAGATTGCTTAAAGCTATCTTAAGAGATTTTGAAATCAATCTTGAAAAACTGAAGATGCAGAAGAAAAGTGACCTTGAATACACCCGAAAAGGCGATACAGAGCTAGATCCTGGTATCATTCGACAAGTCAAAGTCTACATCGCAACTAAGCGTAAACTTCAAGTTGGTGATAAGATGGCAGGCCGTCACGGTAACAAAGGTGTGGTCTCTTGTATCGTACCAGAAGCTGATATGCCATATATGGATAATGGACAACCTATTGAGATTATTCTTAATCCACTAGGTGTTCCTTCACGTATGAACATTGGACAGCTCTTGGAAACGCAACTTGGATTTGCTGCGAAAAAAGCAGGTATACACATCAAGTCTCCCGTCTTTGAAGGCTACTCTGAAGATAAAATCTGGGAGATGATGCGTGAACAGAACCTTGAAGAGACTGGTAAGTTTCATTTAAGTGATGGAAGAAGCGGTGAATTGTACGATAACAAAGTTGTTGTAGGATATATCTATATGCTAAAACTTGCTCACCTTGTTGCAGATAAAATTCACGCAAGATCTATCGGTCCTTACTCGCTTGTAACTCAGCAGCCATTGGGTGGTAAAGCTCAGATGGGTGGACAGCGCTTTGGAGAGATGGAAGTGTGGGCATTAGAAGCTTATGGCGTCGCTCACTTACTCCAAGAAATGTTAACAGTTAAATCAGATGATGTAGCTGGTAGAACACGCATTTACGAATCGATTGTAAAAGGTGAAAACTTGCTTCAAGCAGGAACACCAGAGTCGTTTAACGTACTTGTAAAAGAAATTCAAGGTTTAGCTCTAAATATTCAGGCTAAAACTTTAGATGAAAAATAGTAAATAATCTTTTCAGGAGATAAGAATGCAAGAACAGGATCTACAGGAAATTGGATTTGATAAGATTACAATTGGAATAGCATCAGATGATACTATTCGTAGTTCATGGTCTCGTGGCGAAATTAAAAAGCCAGAAACTATTAACTACAGAACTTTTAAGCCTGAAAAAGGTGGCCTTTTTTGCGAGAAGATTTTTGGCCCAACAAAAGATTGGGAATGTGCTTGTGGTAAGTACAAAAAAATTAAACACAAAGGTATTGTCTGTGACCGTTGCGGTGTAGAGGTAACTCTCTCAAAAGTACGTCGAGAAAGAATGGCGCACATTGACCTTGCTGTACCTGTTGTCCATATTTGGTTTTTCAAAACTATGCCATCCAGAATTGGAAATGTATTAGGTCTATCTGGAGGCGAATTAGAAAAGATCATTTACTATGAAGAATATGTTGTCATAGATCCAGGTGAGACAGAGCTTGATAGAAAACAACTTCTTAACGACATTGAATATCGAGAAGCTGTAGAGCGTTGGGGCGCTGGTTCATTCAAAGCCCAAATGGGTGGTGAGGCTGTTAGAGATCTTTTGAACACTGAAGATCTTAAAATTATTCTTCAGGAACTCAAAACTAAGCTTAAAAAGACTAAATCTATGCAAGCTAGGATGAAGATTGCTAAAAGACTTAAGATTATCGAAAGCTTTTTATGTTCTAGTAATGATCCAGATTGGATGGTCTTAAGTTGTGTTCCAGTAATTCCTCCAGATCTAAGACCTCTTGTACCACTAGATGGAGGGCGTTTTGCTACATCCGATTTAAATGATTTATATAGACGAGTAATCAATAGAAATAATCGTTTGAAATCTATTTTGAAGCTTAAAACTCCTGATGTGATTATCAGAAACGAGAAGAGAATGCTTCAAGAAGCTGTAGATGCTCTATTTGATAACGGAAGACATGGTCATCCTGTTATGGGAGCTGGAAACCGACCTCTAAAATCATTATCGGAAATGCTCAAAGGTAAAACGGGACGTTTTAGACAAAATCTATTGGGTAAACGTGTTGACTATTCAGGTCGTTCTGTAATTATGGTTGGTCCTGATCTTAAGTTTAACCAGTGTGGTTTGCCTAAGCAAATGGCCCTAGAACTTTTTGAACCTTTTATTGTAAGAAGGTTAAAAGATTTGGGACATGTATATACGATTAGATCAGCAAAAAAAATGATTCAAAGACAAGAGACTGTTGTTTGGGATGTCTTAGAAGAAATTATTAAAGGACACCCAATCCTACTCAACCGTGCACCTACATTGCACCGTTTAGGAATCCAAGCTTTTGAGCCAATCTTGATTGAAGGAAAAGCGATTAGAATTCACCCTCTAGTTACTAAAGCATTTAACGCCGACTTTGATGGTGATATGATGGCTGTCCACGTACCACTTTCTATAGAAGCTCAAATTGAGGCAAAAGTCTTAATGATGTCTCCAGATAATATATTTTTACCATCATCTGGTAAACCGGTAGCTATTCCAGGACAAGATATGACTCTAGGGCTTTATTACTTGATGCTTGATCCTCTATATGATCCAGAAGTATACGGTAACAAAATTAAAGTCTTTGGGGACATGGAAGAAGTGCTCTTAGCATTACATGCAGCTGATAGCTTTAGCGTGCCGATTAAAGATGCAAAAGAATCAAATATACAAAAAAATACTGGCCGTGGTCTCCATATTCATGAAAGAATAAGGGTTCGTCTAAAATCGGGTATTATTGAAACAACGCCTGGTCGTGTTATTTTCAATAATATTGTACCTGAGAAGTTAGGCTTCCAAAACTATTGCCTTCCTTCTAAGAGAGTTGAACAGCTTATTTTAGACTGCTATAAAAGAGTTGGTCTTGAAGAGACAGTTCGCTTTTTAGATAATCTGAAAAACCTCGGTTTTAAAGAAGCTACTAAATCAGCAATATCGATGGGAGTATGTGATATACCTATTCCAGACAGTAAAGCTGGCATGATTGATGCTGGGCACGAGAAAGTAGAAGCTGTCAAAAAACAATACGAAGCTGGAATTATCACAGACGGGGAACGAAAGTCCAAAGTTATTACAACTTGGACTGAGGTAACGGACAAAATTTCAGATGAACTTTTTGCAAGTATTCAACAAGTTAAAGATTGCCAAATGAATCCCTTATTTATGATGTTGGATTCAGGAGCACGTGGTAACAAATCACAGGTTAAACAGCTTGGTGCTTTAAGAGGATTGATGGCAAAACCATCGGGAGCAATTATTGAATCTCCCATTACTTCAAACTTTAGAGAAGGTTTGACTGTACTAGAGTATTCAATTTCATCTCACGGTGCTCGTAAAGGTCTATCAGATACAGCGTTAAAAACTGCGGACTCGGGTTACCTTACAAGACGTCTTGTTGATGTTGCCCAAGAAGTTATTGTTACAGATTTTGACTGTGAAACACTTAACGGAATTGAAGTTTTGGCAATTAAACAAGGTCAAGAAGAACTTCTTCCACTTCAGGACCGTATTTACGGTCGAGTTCTTTGTGATGATATTTACCAGCCGGGTGATAAGACAAAATTACTGGGTAAAAGTGGTGATTTAATTTCACATAAGCAAGCTAAAGTTATTGCAGATGCGGGTATAGAAATACTAAAGCTCAGATCTCCATTGACCTGTGAGTCTAAAATGGGTGTCTGTTCTAAGTGTTATGGTACAAATCTTGCTAACGGTAAGCTTGTTGGAGAAGGTGAGGCTGTAGGTATCATAGCTGCTCAGTCAATTGGTGAACCAGGAACACAGCTTACTATGAGAACGTTCCACTTAGGTGGTATCGCGTCTGCAAGTGCTTCCCCAGAACTTATCGCTGATAAAGATGGTATAGTTGTACTTGAGGATGTTCGCACAGTTGAAAATGAACATGGAGACGTGTTGGTACTTAACAAAAATGGAGCCCTGCATGTCGTCAAGGATGAAAACCGTCCTCTAGAGGAATATAAGGCTCTGCTTAAAACTAAGTCTATTGAACCTCAGCAAACGTTTATGCTAGAACTAGGTTCTAAAATTTTAATTTCTGATGGAATGGCCGTTAAGAAAAAAAGTAAGATTGTAGAATGGGAACAGCACAATGTCCCGATTATCTGTGATCGTCCTGGGTATGTTAAATATGAAGATTTAGTTGAAGGGTTATCTACAGAGAAAGACGTTAATAAAAAAACAGGACAAGTAGAGTTTGTCGTGAAGCAACATCGTGGAGAGCTCCACCCTGAGATTGCTATTTATAGTGATAAAGAATTCACTGATCTTGTGGGTAGTTATTCTCTTCCAGCTGCAGCTGTCATTTCTGTTTCTGAGAGTCAACATGCTAAGGCTGGTTCTATACTAGCTCGTATTCCTCGTGGTGCAATTAAGACTAAGGATATAACCGGTGGTCTTCCTCGTGTAGCGGAGTTATTCGAAGCAAGAAAACCTAAGATGGCTTCTGAAATTGCTAAAATTGATGGTATTCTAGATTTTAAAGGCGTTCAGAAAAATAAGCGTATCGTTGTTGTTAGAGACGAAGTTACCATGATGGAAGAAGAACACCTTATTCCATTATCCAAGCACCTAATTGTTCAAAAAGGTGACCATGTCGTTAAAGGGCAACAGCTCACAGATGGACTAGTCGTTCCTCATGAAATACTAGAGATATGCGGTGTAAGAGAGCTTCAAAGATACATTGTAAATCAGGTTCAAGAAGTATATCGCCTTCAAGGTGTTGATATTAATGATAAGCATGTTGAAATTATTGTACGTCAGATGCTTAGAAAAGTTAGGATCAGTGATCCAGGTGACACAACTTTCCTATATGGTGAAGATGTGAACAAAAAAAGATTTCACACTGAGAATGAGAAGATAATTGAGGAAGGTGGCAAACCTGCCCAAGCTTTCCCAATTCTTCTGGGTATTACCAAAGCTTCGCTTGGTACAGATTCATTCTTATCAGCTGCATCTTTCCAAGATACGACACGTATCTTAGCAGAAGCTGCGTGTGAAGCTAAGACTGATTATTTATTAGGATTTAAAGAAAACATCATCATCGGACACATTATCCCAGGTGGTACAGGTTTTAACTACCATAAGAAAACTAAAGACCATGTAAGCATGGAACATGAAGAGGATTTAGTTTTTGATTTTGTTGAGTTAGAGGTCAATTCATCAGAGTTCTTATATAAAATATTGATGATGCACGAAACTGACAAAAAAGCTGAGGATAAAATGAGAAAT
>JAAZZY010000019.1:9950-19157 GCA_014239035.1 Chlamydiia bacterium | reverse complement strand
GCCTAAAGGGCGCAAAAGTTGCGATCACCCGCATCCAAAATCTTATTGAGAGATTGCATGATCAGCATCAAGAAGGTCCAGGTGATGTAGATACTTTAGACCTTATTAAAAAAACTCATCAAAAATTTAAAGTTGCGCTCAAAGATGATATTAATATCTCAGTGGCACTCGCTGCTCTCTTTGACTTTCTAAGAGACTTTAATGGTTTAATGGATAAAGAGAAGGTTTCTAAAGAATGCGCTCAAAAAGCCCTGCTTATGCTCAAAAACTTTAATGAAGTTCTGGGTGTTATGGAATTTGAAACAGCAGATGCCACAATTCCTGAAAAGCTTGTTAAAGCACTAGAAGATAGGAAAACAGCTCGAAAAGAAAAGAATTGGGGCGAGGCAGACAGGCTAAGAGATCTCATTTTATCAAGTGGCTACCTCATCGAGGATACGCCAAAAGGACCTAAGCTTAAGAAGAAATAACCTATCGATTATCAATAACAAGCGAACGTATGTTGGAATCATATGAGCGGGATGCAATAAAGACTACAGACTCAAACAGCTCTTTAAGGCTCATCATATTTGGGTATTCATTTTTCATTTCTTCCGTAGATGTGTCCAATGAACTTTCATTGGCAAAACCGCCAGGAAACAGATTTGTTAGGGCAATTTTTTGTTCTTTAAGCTCTTCATTTAAAGTCTCCGTAAAACCAGCCAAAGCCCATTTAGATGCAGCAAATGCAACCGTCGAGACAGCATGAAAGTTGCTTGAGAGTGCTGATGCTGATAAAATATTAATAACACGGGCATCAGAGGATTTTTTAAGAAAAGATAATGCATGTTTTGTCACAAGCATAGTGCCTTGAGTATTAGTTTGGACAAGTTCAATAATTTGCTCATCACTCATTTCTTCAAAAGTTACTTTTGGAAACCAGCTACCCGCACTATTGATCAAGAGATCAATATATTTTCGCTTTTTGTTTAACTTCTCAAAGGTATCTTGGATAGACTTTGGAGATGCAATATCTACAATTACGTATATGTGCTGGTTAGCATTTTCTAGTTCTAATTTGAGTTTCTCTAACTTCTCGTTATTTCGAGCAAAAAGAATAAGCTTTGCTCCTAGGCGAGAAAAACCAATAGCCAAGGCTTTTCCTAGACCTGAAGTGCTGCCTGTAATAAGGATGGTTTTATTAGAAAAACCTGACATTATGAACCTTTAGGCTTCATCAGTGGGAAGTAAATGACTTCTCTAATTGTATGCTGATTAGTAAAGAGCATGACGAGACGATCTATTCCAATTCCAATACCACCAGCTGGAGGCATTCCTTGGCAGATGGATTCAATAAACTCTTCATCAAGTGGATGAGTCTCTTGATCCCCTAGCTCTTTGCGATCTACTTGATTCTCAAGCAGCTCTTTTTGCTTAATAGGATCATTAAGCTCTGAATATGCATTAGACATCTCAGATCCCATTATAAAGCTCTCAAAGCGCTCTACAATTTCCCCAGGACTACCATCTGGTTTTCTATGCGTTTTACATAGTGGAGTTGTCTCTATTGGATGATCAATAATGTGAACGGGTTGAATAAGATGCTCTTCTACAAAATGCTCAAAGATATTTGCAATAAGCATTCCACGAGTGGAGTGAATCACAGTTTTTGGATCAATGCTGCATTTTTCTAAAACGAGCTTTTTAAGTTCTTTGTCAGAAAGCTTGTCCACGTCAATAGATGCATGCTTTATGATACTCTCTTTCATGGTCAGTCTAGGCCAAGGAGAAGTAAAATCTAGAGTGATCTCTTGACCATCTGCTGAAGCATAAGGTACTTTTTCTGTTCCAAAGAGCTCTTTTGCAATCGTTGAAAAAATCTTTTCTTGGAAGCGCATCATATCGTTATAATCCCAGTAAGAGGCATAGGCTTCTAACATGGTAAATTCTGGGTTATGCGTGCGATCTATTCCCTCGTTACGAAAAACTTTTCCAATTTCAAAAAGTCTTGGGATTCCTCCAACAAGTAGCTTTTTCAAGCTAATTTCTAGTGCAATCCTTAAAAACATCTCTTGCTTATTTAAAGCATTGAGGTGTGTGACAAAAGGATCAGCATTTGCTCCACCGTAGATATTTTGAATGATTGGAGTCTCTACTTCTAAGAAATTCTCTTCTTCACAACAGCTGCGCACTAAGCGGACAATCTTAGATCTTAAAAAGAATGTATTGTAGACATCTGGACTCGATATAAGATCTAGCCATCTTTTGCGGTAGCGCACTTCCTTGTCTACAAGTCCTGAGTGCTTATCTGGAAGAGGTAGTAGAGATTTACATAACAGTGTGATTTCTTTAGCGTAGAGAGTCAATTCACCTTTATGGGTGTAGAAAAGGTGCCCTTTGATTCCAATAATGTCCCCTAAGTCAACTTTCTTCTCGATGAACTTCAAGCCAGACTTTGGATGCTCTGGGCTATCCTCACTTGGCGGCTCATAGCCGGTGACTTTACTCTGATCACGGTTGAGCATGATCTGCATGCGGAAGTTTTCAGATTGAATTTGAGCAAAAGCATTTTTTCCCATCGCTCTAAAAAGAACAAGCCTTCCACTAATAGAAACCTCTGGAGTATCTCCACTAGATGCTTTTTCGCTATCTCCTATTTCTTTGCCTTCATACTTTTCAATTATTTCTTGAAAGGTGTGGGATACAAAAAATTTATGGGGGTAGGGCTCTACTCCGACACTTTTAATATATTCTAATTTAGCCAGGCGAGTTTGAAAGTCTTCTGTTGACTCATACTCAAACATTTTTTCTTGCATCTCTTTACTCTTTTTTTCAGCAGATTCTAGCATAATACTCTCTAATTATTCAATTTACATTTAATTCTAAAAGTCTTTTGACAAAAGAAGTGTTAGTATAAAAGTACTTTCTTTGTCATTCGATAAAATCTCAATATCTCCTTTTTGCCCGAGCATTAGCTCTTTGCAGACAGACAAGTTGACGCCTGGAACAGAGCGCTCAGACTGAGGCCCATCAAATTTGAAGTATAGTTGATCCATGACTTTTTTATCGAAATGGTACGGGATGTTATCTACTATATGGATCACTATATTTTCATCTTCATGCATAACTTTAATTTTAATAAAGTCTTTTGGCTTTAAGTCATAGAGAATCCGAGAGACTAAAATAGAGATGACTTTCATAAGCTTGTGCTCATCAGCCAAAGCATATGAGCCGCCTGGCTCAATAAAAAAGGAGAGGCTTACCTGGGCACTTTCAGCAATAGGCTGAAATTTCTTTTTGAGGGCTTTTAGAGTCGCTTTGACATCTATCTCTGTTAAGGTAAATTTACTCTCACCCGATTTCAATAGAGCTATCTCTCTTAGATCGTTGAGGTAGATTAGAAGATCTTCGGAGATCATCTTCATCTCTGCTAAGTAGTTAGATGTCATTGGGTACTCTTTTCTCTTCATTCGAAGAAGCGCTATATGTGAAAACTGAATTAGCTGTTCAACAGGTTTTTTAAAATCTTCTGTTAACCTTTTAATCAGATGCGCTTTTCCTATTTGCTCTTGCTCAAGAGCCATCTCTTTTTGGAGAAGTTGCTCTTTTAAAAAAAGTTCGCCTGTAATTTCTTCGGTGCTTGTCATGAGCTCCCTTCACCTTTTAGAGAAGAGATTACGTAAGATTTGGATTATGTAAAAGCTAATTTTGCTCAGAGGCTTTCCAAGGGCAAATGTATTAAAATAATAGATCGTATTGTGATAAAACGTAAGCACCCATAATCTGCTATAGGCAACACTATAAAGGAAATTGATATGACTCTTTTGATATCTAGAGTAGCCTTTCATCCTGAAGGACTTTTTTTTCAACAACCTATTTGTGATAAAACATTTTTTTTTAGATCTACGCTTGAAAAACTAAAAAACCCTCAAAAATTTTCTCTCACAGAGCAAGAACTAGACAAGTTCTTAAATTCTCTCCTAGACGACTCTCTATTAAATCAAATTACTTTAAATGAATTCCGTAGTGCTAAAAAGCTTCTTATTCAATACGCAAGAAGAGGCACAGAAGGTCTGCAAAAAAAAGCTCTCTTAGAAAAAGACATCGCGGCTCTATTTCATGAAGAAAAGGATTTAGAACATTCATCAGCAAGCTTGTTAAACCATTCTCATTTTAATCTCAAAAAGAAAGGGAAAGCTAAAAAAACCTTTGAAAAGTTAGGAAGGTTTTTTAAAAAACATCGCAAAGCTATTATCATTGGGGTTGCGGTCGTAGCTATTGCAGCAGTCGCAACCATTGCCGTTGTCGCTGCTATTAATACAGCAGGAGGCGCTGCTATTGCACAAGGGGTTGCTGCATCAGCAGGCTCCGCAACTGCAGGTGCAATAGCAGCGAATAAAAAAGAAGGACCCCAAAAAGTAGAGATTTCTAATACTAAGCTTGCTTCACAAACAATTATCGACAATCAAAGCGCAAGCCAGAATTCAGACTTAAAATTAGATTCAATTGATGATTACCTTCACGAATACAACATTCAGCAATTTTTCCCAGAGGCCTATCAGGCTATAAGTCAGGAACCTCTAATTACCACTAATCATATCTGTACTTCAACTCCTGTCCCTAAAACAGATCCGTATACTTTAAGTGTGAATAACCGAGCTTTCCCTAGAGTCAATTATGATGAGTTATTAGCTCAAATGCCTTTAGAGTTATATGGAGACGGAATATCACATCGAGAAAAACCGGTCTTTTTTGAACCCGCTCAAGTGGTAAGCTGTGGTACAAAAAAATGCCCTCATGGAAAGACAATGTTTATGAACGGAATGGCAACCAATTTAGAACAAGCTACAAAATATGCAAAAGCCCTCTCTACAATGCAAGGTGGAAACAAGGTCGATCTTATTCATGACCCTACACTTGGATATCAAAAAGATTTATTGAAGGTTGCGCAAATACAAGCAGGATGTGAATTTCCATCAGGCACTTTATTTAAAAATGAAATTTTAAATTTCTTTGAAAATGCCCAACCCAATCAAGTCTTACATCTTAACGTTCATAGTCGTGCAGGAGCTATTTTAAAACAGCTCCTTCCTGGTATCCCTGAGAAGCTTCGTGGTAGAATGTACATAGACACCTACGGAACAGCAGGATTTATTGAAGAAAAAATGGCTAAACGTGTGAGAAATTTTTGGCATGAAGATGACATTATTTCCAAAACGGCAGATAAAAAAGGTTGGAGAAAAGCCAAAAAAGAAGGTACACTTTTTGTTGTCCCAAGCGAAGGGATATCAGCAAAAGATGCCCATTATCTTTTTGGAGGTTATCTAGGACCAGTAAGGCAAAGTAATGAAGATTTTGCCAAAGGAGATTTACGATGATACGAAACTTGATAATTGCCTGTTTATTTATATTTCCTCTAGCTGGTTACTCAACTTCTCCTAAACCAGAATCTAAAAGTGAAGATGTTCAGCTTTCTTACATGATTATGAAAAATTGTGTTAAGACTCTATCTGAAAAACATCAAATGTATCAATGTGGTCAAGGCGGAGCCATGATGTACGAAATAGAAGACCTATTTTTAGCTTTTACAATTTATCGTCCGCTTTCTAAGGAAGAAGCGCGAGCTATTCTTATTGATTGCGCTCATGAAGTTATATCTGCTGTCAATCAGTGCCCAGAGATCCAAAAATATCTATTACCAGAGGGATTTACTGAAAAAAGTGTGCAAATTCAAATTTATATTAAGCCCAATAAACAAACCAATTATTACCCCGATCTATGCGTTTGTGCCTATAATTTTGGCAGGCTTGCTTATCATACAAATGACCCAAAGAATATTTATGTATATAAAACCAGTGAGAGAGAAGCCTACCAAGAAGCTATTAGCCTTTTGGAAAAAGCAAATGCTTTAAAAGAGATCACACAACTTAAGCTAAAAGAGCCTGATATGCAAAAAATTGGAAACTACAATTCATCAAATGATAATAAACCATGTTTGTTGAAAAGAAAATTTTAATGCGGCTATCTCAGAGACTTTCCTACAAACCTTGAAATTAAATCGCCTCAAGGATATCTTTTCTTATGCAAATTTGAATAATAATCTTAATAAGTTATGAATGTATCACCCATAAACACATCTACTGTAGCTATTTCACAGCTATCACCCATCAAAGAAATTACGAAGCCTCACCAATTTCCTCGAGAAATAGCCATAAGACTTCGAACCCTTAACTTACTAGCCGAAAAGATTGTTGGGCAAACGGCCCCCAGTTTTTGTAAGATTGCCTACTACTTAGACCAACCTAATGAATCCATTTCTTTTGACGAGTGTGAAAGGCTTTTCCAAGAAGCCTGTATTGTTGAATTTTCAGCTGATCAAGTTGATCTCTTTTTAGAACATTTTTTCAACGAGTTTGATCCTGATGGATATTTTATTAATTATAAAGGCATTCAAAACAAAGAAGCCAAGTCTTTTTTATGGGAAAATTGCATTGGATACTTTTGTTCGCAGTACGTAGGTTTTCAAACCCCAAACCTTTCAATCGAGAATATCTTCAACTCTTTTAAAGAGAATTTCGATACTGATGGTACCATCATAAAAGTGCCGCCTTCCGAATATAGGACGCAGCTAGAACAAAATTTTGATCATGTCATCAGCGTTATTCCAAACTTTAGCACTGATGAAATGATTCAGCTTCAATTACTCCTAGTTAGTCATGCAGCACTTTTAACATCTAATTTAAAGGAAGTTGAAGAACAATTTGATCCAAATTTAATGCTCGAAACCGGTTTTTCTATTCAAGACCTCTTTGAAGAGATTATCTTTCTGCTTTTAGAATTGCCATTTGTGCCCATTGAGATGACTCCCTCTAAAATGATCTACCATGAAAAACTAGATTCTCTTGACCCGATAGCTTTAAAAAAGAAGTTTCTAAACGATCTTGTAGATTATCTTGTCGATCCCCAAGATCCTTTATACGAACAAAGTTCCTCTGCTGTCTATGAAGTGATGGGCAGTTGTTATTTGCTTGATTTTGAGATTAAAAAAATCTTGGGAAACATCTCTGGCGATGAAACTAAAAAAACGTCGAACTAGGGTCTACATCAACTATGAGCCTTACAGAGCTCGGCATTTGCATCTCCTCTTCTACCCTTTGTATACATTCATTTAAGGCATAGATATTATGTCCTTTCAAAAGAATCTGGAAGCGATAATATTCTTTAATTTTAGGGTATCCACAAGGGAGAGGCGCTTGAACAAGTCCCACCTTCCCTATCCTAAAAGAAAGTAGCTGATAGAATTTATGGGCTACTTTTAAAGTCTGGGACTCAGACTTTCCTCTAAAGAGAATTTTAATGAGATGAGCAAACGGTGGATATGAAAAGAACTTTCGAGAGGCTATCTCTTGTTCATAAAAAGCTACGTAGTCTCCATCTATTGCATGCTTTAAATAAGAGCTCTCTTTATTAAAAGTTTGCAAGATTACATTGCCGCTAACTTCACCTCTTCCTGCTCGCCCTGAAACTTGAGTTATCATCTGAAAACCAATCTCCGCACCTTTAAAGTCAGGGATGTTAAACTGACGGTCACAATTTAAAACTCCAACTAGTGTCACAGAAGGAAAGTGGAGACCTTTTGCCACCATCTGCGTGCCTATTAAAACATCAGCTTTGTGGTTTCTAAATGCATAATAGAGTTTCTCATAACTGCCAACGTGTTTTGTGGTATCAGCGTCCATACGAAGTGTGCGAATCTCTGGGAAAATTTTTCTAAGCTGACTTTCAACATTTTCAGTGCCGTAGCCTCTAAATTTTATTGTAGGACTTTTGCACTTAGAGCATAACCTTGGTGGTCCTATGCGATAATCACAAAGATGACAGTTTAATGTGTCACTCTTTCTATGAAAGGTTAAAGAGATATCACAGCTTGGGCATTTCTCTACTTCTGCGCACTGCGTACACACAAGTGAAGTATGGAAGCCTCGACGATTTAAAAAAATAATCGATTGCTCTCCTTTTTTAAACCGTTTGTCTATCTCTGATAGAAGACGCTGTGAAAAAAGTGTAAAGCCTTTAGATTTTTCAATCTCACTTTTCATATCTACAATTTCAATCTTTGGCATCAGGGCACTATTAGCCCTTGAACTTAGGGTAAGCATCTCATACTTACCTTTCTTCACATTTGTGAAACTCTCTAAACTTGGTGTTGCGCTGCCCAATATAATAGTAGCTTCATTCATCTTTGCTCGCATCACCGCTATATCTCTTGCATTGTAGGTGGGCATTTCATCTGTTTGCTTGTAGGAAAGCTCATGCTCCTCATCAACAATAACTAAACCAAGCTTATCAATAGGAGCAAAGATTGCTGAACGAGCACCAATAACAATTGAAGCTTCTCCAGAACGAATTGCGTGCCACTGATCAAAGCGCTCTCCTTGACTGAGTCTGTGGTGCAGGATGGAAATTTTATCTTTAAAACGACTTTTAAGCTTTTCAACAGTTTGGGTTGTGAGTGCAATTTCAGGTACAAGCATTAATGCCCTTTTACCTTTTTTAAGGGTAACTTCCATAGCTTGCATATAAACTTCTGTTTTTCCACTTCCTGTTACCCCAAAGAGTAAAAAACTTTGAAACTTCTCGCTTGCTAGCGAAGAGCTAATTTTATCGTAAGCATTTTGTTGATCAGATGTTAACTTTTTAGGCTTTGAAGGGAAGTACTCTGCTTTATCTAAAGGGTTGCGATCCACTCTTGTAGAGAGGAGCTCAAGACAATCTTGTTTTGCAAGAGTTTGCACAACAGATCTTGAGACGCCAGATCTCTCTAGGAGCTCCGTTAAAAAAACTTCTTTTTCAACTTTTAAGAGCTCATCTAGAACCCGTGCTTGCTTCGGCTTTTTTAAACGCAAACTCATGCATAGCTCTCTTAGCTCTTCTAGACTTTTTTTTCTGATCACCACCTGCTGCTTTTTATGACCCATTCCTTTTCGAACAGATTTAGGGAAAAAAAGTTTCAGAGTTTTTGCAAGAGGGGTATGGTAGTATTGGCTAATCCAGTCTGCGAGTTTAAATAGCTCTTGAGTCATTAAAGTTTTATCAGAGACGATGCTGTGGATTGGTAGCACTTTTTTAAATTGGCTCTTATGTAAAAAGTTTACAATTATGCCTGTTTGAAGGTTGCCTCTTAGAGGGACTTTGACGCACATCACTTTTTGAAGCAGATCTAGATGC
>JAAZZY010000019.1:0-9940 GCA_014239035.1 Chlamydiia bacterium | reverse complement strand
TGTCTTTAACCCTAAATCTAGTAAGACAGATGCATATTTTTTATAAGGAGCATTCATTATAACTCACTGAGCAAGCTTGCCCATAAACTCTTTTTGAGCTCTACATCTTGATTATAACATTTTAAATCTGCCAATAAAAATAGCGGAACATTGAATACAGAGCGAACAGGAGACTTTTTATAGTGCTTCATAAAAGAAGCTAGCTGATAAAACTCCATCTCAGAGATAAGGATATGCCTAAGCTTTTTTGAGGCACTAAAGAGCTCACTCCAAAGATTATTTTTCTCCAAAATATTCCCATCAAGAAACTTTGCTTTGGCAATGCGCTCATCTATGGCACTAGTTAGCCTCTCAGCTAAAGCTTTTTCTGCACTATCTGTGGTGGTTGAGATTAAAAAGACTTCTATTGATGAGAGATCTTCTGTAGGTATAAGCGGGTCAAGTTTTGCAGTTTTTTTGGGAAGAGCCTTTTGCGGCGTGATCAGATAGTCTCGGGCTATCACTTCTTTTTGATCAGCAAACTCCTGGTCTAGCCACAATTTAGCATCCTCTATGAGATCGACAAAGGCCTTACTATTCATAACGATACTTCAGATGCAAGCTCTGCCATCTCTCCAAGCCTTGTCATCTGCTCAGAAATCGAATCAAGCAGATGGGGAAAACCGCGTTTGGCATATTTTTCTACAATGAGATCTTTTGCGTACTTCATACCCTCTGGATACATTTTCTTTAAGATTTTCAGTACAAATTGAGTTTTATAAACCTTATCGAACTTCTCTTGGTGATTCAAGAGAAAGTGCAAGACGTTTTCATCATCTTTATATTGAATCAATACCTTTAATATTAGGCGAGAGGCAAGTCTCATATTATCAATCAATTTATCTAAAAGCTGATAAAGAGCTATGTAGTTGGGCACAGTATTCTCAAAGAGCTGATGCTGGAGTGACAAGATTACTTCGCGCAGCTGCAGTGCACTGTGGAACGCTTTACTAACAGATACATTCATGCTTACTGCTTCAGGGTTGTCAGCCAGCTTACGACTAAACAGATAACTGTAATGGCGAAGCTTATTTAAGCTTCCCTTACTATGTGTCCATGGAAAGGTTTGCTCATTAGTGATCACCATTTGCGTTCCCGTCAAATGAGGCAAAAGCTCTAACACTTTGAAAAGGAAACTATCAATGTCAGCTAGTAGGCGATTCTTGATGAGCTCTGACTCTATTTGAGAATAAAGCGTTTCAATTTCATTGATCTCTTGGTAGGCATTCAAAAATTCTGACAAGATAAACTGAAATAATAAACTATTGCTTTGGCAGTAGACATTAAAATTTTTAGTCTGATCTATTTCTTGTGCGCTAGACATGATTCCCTCAATATCAAGATGAAAGTTGATATCCTAAAATTGAAGAAAAGTCAACTCCAAAAAAGAGGCTTCGAGAAGAGGGTTTCATTCTTTTCAAGAAATGCATCTCTCCAATAATAGTCACAAAGTAGATCATCAGATGGGCGAGCCATAAGTTTGTAGGCAACATATAAAGCTTCAATTGAGGCTAAGCCCTGCTCAGGATTACTACAGTCAGCTTGCCTTCTTGGATAGGCCGTAAAAATATTTTTTGGAAGGCTCCTCATCTCAATTTTTCGGCCATCAAATAGCTCTCTTTGCATTATAGAGGCTTTCTTCCATGTGCCATCAATTAAAATAATTCCTTTGCCTATATCTTCAATTGAAAGCTCCGGACCTTCAAAACCAAGTAAGATATAGTTATCTAAATTTTGAAGAGTGCAGCCAGGATAAGTTACAAAATGGCAGTCTAGACGATCAATAATCGGCTGCAGGGTGCATTTCTTCTTATTTTCTCGTCTGTGTCGTACGATAAGTGTCTTTGGATAACTAGGCATCGAAGCTCAAAAAATAATTAATAAGGCCTCATTATACCAAAATGAGGCCTTTGAGACAATTGGTGCATTTCAATTGTTAAGAAAATATTAATTTTTCGCTCTCATTTTTAATTCTCTCTAAAAAATAAGATATCAAGCTCTATATCAAATATTTAAAACTTTATTCAAAAAATAATCCAGATTGATTTTTATTACTTTTGTGTTTAAACTAGTTAGTTAAAACTAATTCGAGGTCTCTAAATATGCCATCTGAAGTTCCTACTCTTTATCAGCCGATTTATATACAACCGGAACCAAAAAAGGATAAACCACCTTCGCCTCCACCGGGAGCATTTTTATACAATGACATCTTCAACTCCTATAGAGGGTTTGAACATTTGTATTTATTAGGAAAAGCTCCAGGTGCCTATTTATTAGGATTAGGCGTTGGAGTTTTCAAGAGTAGCATGATGTACTGCGTGCATGGTGCTCCAAAAAAGATTGCTCAAGACGGTGAGATGATTGACTTTGGTACAAAAGTCCACACCTCTGGTTTTGGAGCGATGGTAAAGATTTTTGCAAAGAGGTTTTACTTTGGAATATGGCCTGCTGCAAACATTGATCGATTTGGGGAATGGGCTGCAAAAGATGTGCAGGAAATTTCGGATCTGACCTGTGGATTGAAAAACGCATTTATAGTGTATAAAGCAGCGCAGCTAGGCGATGAGGTTATTCAGCGCATAGCAAATTGGATAGATGTTCCAGCAAAATAAAAAGTTAATTTAAGGAGATAATATTATGGCATTCCCACAAGGAGGACGCGGACAATTGAGAGCTTTTGCAGCCCAAAGCTTTATAGCTGCAGGGTTCTTTGCATACAACAATCTTATTCGAAGACCGGCAAGCTTCACTTACCAATCACTCCATACTTTGGCAAGGCTTTCTCAAACCACAGCGAGAGCAGCTTTGAACTCTCTACCGGCAAGATTCACTTACCAATCACTCCATACTTTGGCAAGACTTCCTCATGCCACGACGAGAGCAGCTTTGAACTCTCTAGATAACAGTGCGCGTATCTTCAGTGCTCAATTTTTTTATCATCGGGCACCACTTTCATTTAAGGAAAAAACAATATACCTTTTAGCTTCTAAACCAGCTGAGTTCTGCGATACAATCTTACAAGCACCTCTTCAGATGTACCGTACTATTTTTAGAACTAATGGAGCTGCTTGGAATGGAGGACGCAATTATGCTACTGATATACTTTCTCGTATACCTGGCGTAATTGCTCACTATTATGCAGCCCATGGAATTAAAGATCTCGTCAAAGAAAATGGCCCTGATGCTTTAGCTACACTCCAAAGTAAAGCTTCGAATATATGGCACAATGTTCCAGTCGCAGCCACAAGAATGTGGGACTATACTGTAGACACTGCAACCGATTGGGGACAGTATGCTGCAGAAGCTGCTGAACCTTATGGTGGCAACAGAGTTATTGATGCTGCCACAGGTGTTACTGGCTTTGTCGGAAATCATGGCGGCAATGCTGTTGTGAACGCAGTCGTAGATAAGGGCACCTTCCTTATAGACGAAGCTATGTTTAGACTTCAATTCGCTGCAGAGAAGTACGTACCAAAAAGTGCCTCTTTACCAAGCTATGAAAGAGTCGCAGAACTTACATGTGCCACTCCGCTTATAGGACACTTTTATTGTGATAGATGGCAAGGTGCAATAGCCAACGCCCTCTACTCCATGGCTGAAAAAGCAGGAGATCTCACGGTCAGCCTAGGAGCTCGAATGATCTCACGCGCTGGTGAGATAACCGTTGAAAAAGGTCAGAAAGCTGTTGTAAGCGTGGCACAAAACTTAGGTGATGGAATTCGAGGAACAATAGATTCGGCAACTGAGTCTCTCTCAAACCTTGTCTCACCTGCTCCTGAACCTGCACCAAAGCCAGCCGAGACCCCTGCTTCTTTTGCTGCTGGAGGATTTCCAACAGGTTCTATACCGAAAGCTAAACCTACTAAGCATCATTTTTTTGCAAGTGGTTCTCAACAGAGCAGCGGCAACCCCACTGCAGAAATACCTACTGAGCCTCCTAAGTCCAATACTAAATCACCCTTTGAAAAGGCACAGGACATAGTCAATGATGCAACATCGAAGGTCTATAAGCAGTTCGGCCCAGAAAATGCACCAGATGGAGCTTCTCAGAATGCTGAAGGATCACTTCCATTTGACTTTACTGCAAAGGATATCCCAGTAAATACTGATTTTTTAAGCAGTTCGTATGAAAGTATCCCAGCAGGTGATGGAGCACAAGGTGCAATACCAAATAACATAAATAGTGGAGAAACTCCTCCAATAGGCGGAGAATCAGATGTTCTAGCTCTAGCGGTGATTGCAGCAGCTGCTACCCTAGCATACATTGCAGGCTCAAAGCTCCTGCAATACATTAATGCAAGCTCTGCAACAACAAAAACCACAGAAGAAGCTGCAAAAAGATAATTACTTTAGAGTAACTCGATAAATAGGACGAAATGCGATGCCCCACCCAGTGATTCAACAAGCCCCTGTGGTTATGCTATACCCAAGAGTAGAGCCTCCTAGTTCATCAAGATCAGGCCCAAGGCTCGCTCCTGGCTCTACATTTTTTAAAGACACGCATGTTAGTGCGCAGATGATCTCAAGTGTCTTTTTATATATCATTGACAAGCCGGTTTTTTTAGCCTCGCTTGCACTCGGTGCCATAAAACCTATCTCTGACTTTTATTCTAAGCATACAGTTACCAAAAAAGGCAATTATGAGCACAATGAGGAAAGTGTTGGTGATATCATGGTCTCAGATACAAGTGATCCTATCTATGAAAGAAAAATTGCCTACGCTGCTATTATGGCTGTCCCTATAGTGCTTGCTCAAAAGCTCAAAGAAGAGTCTCCCATTCTCACTCATGTAATTACTGGAGTGCTTGGACTTAAGATGGGCTTTGATTTAGCTCAGCGCGCCATTCAGTGGCTCATTCCCCCACCTAAAAAATAAAACTATTCTTCTTTTGAGTTTTCAGTAAATTTCTTAGAGAGCTCTAGAAGTTCATCTAAAATATTGTGCATAGAAGCATCATGCGCAGGCCTGCGAGGTTTAACAATAAGCTGTGTGCCTTGAGGAAAGGAAGATCTTATTTTTCTAAAAGCTTCTCGAGTGATTCTTTTGAAGCGATTACGAGCAACAGCTTTCCCGTATTTTTTGGAAGCTGCAACGCCTAATTTTGTGAAAGGGTAATTTGGAGCTACGTGTGCGTGGACAATAACATACTTTCCACGAATACCTTTTCCACGTTCTAACACTTGTTGGTATTGGCGAGATGATTTTAGACGAAAATCTTTGGAGTAAGAATAACTCACACGGTGAGCGCTTTACGGCCCATTCTTCGTCTAGCATTAAGAATTTTTCTTCCGTGTCTACTCTTCATACGAGCACGGAATCCATGAACTCTTTTTCTCTTGATCTTTGAAGGTTGATAGGTTCTTTTCACTGTTTTGCCTAAGAAAATTTAATTTAGAAGTATTCTAACAAAAAGGCACAATTTTTCCAAGATAAACAATTGGAGCCTGTTAAATTTTTATTTGATTTAAGAATTTAGATTTTCTTCTAGCTGACGGTAGTGAATTTTTCCACTGGCCATAAGAGGCAGGCTATCACACTTAACAACTTCAAATATTTTGTGTAGGTTGCTAAATCCTAATTTTCTAATTTTTTTATTAATCACATCAGTTCTGATATCAAATGTTGCGAAAAGGTAAAGCTGCGCTCGCCCATCCCCTTCTTTAGCGCAAATAGCTAAGGAGGGTTGATCTTCACCACCTGTGGGAATAATCTTTTCTTGAATAAGGTCGCGCGTTAAAGATTCTTCTAATGCATTGAGATTAATAATCTCCCCTCCCACTTTGACTTGCCTTTTGAGTCGACCGACAATCGTCAAGTAATTTCTATGATCTAAGTGCCCAAGATCTCCTGTCTTAAACCAATTTTTTCCCTCGATCTCAATAAATGGTGAAGCGAAATCTCCCATATACCCTGCAAATATATTTGGACCTCGAGCAAGGATATGCCCTTTTTGCCCTTGGGGCAAAATCTGCTGCGTATCGGGATGTACAATTAAAAACTCGACTACATCGAGTGCAGGACCTACTCCTTGATGCTCTTGACCAGGAACATTTAAGGAGAGGATAGGACCACATTCAGAGAGTCCATACCCTTCCAAGAACTCAGCTTTTGGGCAAACATCTTTGACTCTATCTATTAAAGATTGAGGTGCCTTTTCAGCGCCAGATACTACGTTTCTGATCGTCGAGTAATACTCACTGTGCGCTGGCTGCAAAATTCCTTTAATAAAAGTAGGGGCTCCACATAAAAATGAAACTTGCCATTGAGCAATAAGTCTGCCTATTTTCTTATAGTGAGTAGGGTTGGGATAATAAAAGGCCCTAACACCAGAAATTAACGGGAGCAGCCCAGTAACAGTTAGACCAAAAGAGTGAAATGGGGGCAAGAACCCGAGCATAACATCATGATTAAAAGTCTCTACTCTTTCAAATGCAGCCGCTAAATTAGAGATCATATTTTCGTGAGATAGCGGCACACCTTTGGGCATCGTTTCTGTGCCGCTTGTAAAGATCAAAGCAGCAATATTATTTTTATCAAGATTATTAATTGAGAGTTTCTTACTGAGTTGACTGTAGCTGAGCTTTATCATAAAATAAGCCTTGAGCTTGTCAATAAAAGAGATTTCTTTTTTTAAATCTTCTACTGCAATGATTTTATCTTTAATGGGGCTCAGATCAATCTCAGTAATATTTTTCAGAAAAGAGTTAGATGAAACTACGTATTTTAGACCTGTTTGTTCAATGACTGATTCAAGATGTTTTTTTCCAACTGTCCAGTTGATCATCACAGGGATTTTATTGGCAACCTGACAAGCTATAATAACAATGTTTACCGCAATAGAGGCTGGCAGCAACACCCCAACATATTTTCCAGGCACCTTTTGGATTTTTTTTGAGAGTAAAATTATACCTAGCATTAGGCGTTCATAGGTCATCTCCTTAGTTATGAAGTCAGCGCAAGCTAGATCTTTTTTACGCTGGCAAGCAACCTTAAAAAAAGCCTCGGGTATCGTTTTGCCTTGTATTTTTGCTCGAATAGGATCTGCTTGAGTACAAGATTTCCAGTGAGAACTAGATGAGGATGTCTCATTGCTTTTAACTGTATCGTCATTGGGCTGGGCTGCATAGTTCATAACAGAGGCTACCGTAGTTAATTGACCAGGGGTTACTTCATTCGCATTATATCGCGTCTCTAGATGAGTTGCAAGATCCTGGATATCTAAAGAATCTAGCCTCAGATCTGAAAAAAGGCTCATCTGCGGCTTGATTTCTGTATACAAACACTTTGCAATTTTTGCAATTTTCTCTCTAACTTCTTTTTGCACTTCTTCAGGCACATGACTTACGTCTAAAATAGGGTCCGCATAAGTGAGTTTTCGTTTAACTTCTTTAGACCAAAACCTATAAGACACTAACTTTAAAGGATCTCTTTTCTGATTATACCAATCTTCTAAAAATCTGTTGATTTCAAAACGAGAACTATCCCATGGAAATTTATCATTGACTGGTTCAAATTCAACGAGCACCTTTCGTTTGGGTACAAAAAAGATTAGATTTTTTAAAATCGCTAATAGAGAGTCAATTATGGCATCTAAAAAAACAACTCTTTCGCCATTCCACCCTCTTGAAAAACGGCTTCCCCATAAACCTGTAGTTCTTACTAAGACGATATTAATATTCTTATTAGCCTGCAAAATTTTGAAAACACCCGATGCACCTCCAAGAATTTCTTTTTCAGTACTTTTGAGTCGACCTGAAGGATAGACCATAAAGTTATCTTTATTTTTGAGGCCATTTACAACCGTTTGAAAGGCAACTTCTGCATCTAAGCTCTTCTCCGGAGATGATTTATCGGCAAAATTAGGAATAGGGACAGCTCGCATAAGCTTCATTACACAAGAAACTATTGGAAGCCTGTTAATCCAATCTACTATCATGGGCCGAGGTTGAAATCTCCTCCAAAGCACAGCTCCAACTATAATTGGGTCTACTTCAGCTGTGTGGTTAGGAAGAAATAAAATACCTCCCTCGTTTGAGAGGCTTTCTTTGGTTATTTTACCAAGTCCCAAGGTTCTCACCTTGTACCGCAACAACACGACAGGTCTTATGGCATTAAAAATTAACCATTTAACAAAACGAAGCAGCACGAAAAAACCCCTCTACACATCTCATAGATGCTCTTATCACTAAAATTCATTATTATTCAATGGCATTCAAGTTGAAGACAATTAGAGTAAAAAATTATAATCATGCGCTAGTTAAATAGAAGGCGATATGGAAAAACTTCAAAAAGGAATTAAAGACCTTTTAATTAAGATGGGAGAAAACCCCAAAAGGATAGATCTCATTGGGACTCCTCAGCGCGTCCAGGAAATGCTCTCTTCTTTTTTAACAGGTTATAAGGAGCCCCTGACAGACCCACTGGGAACCCCCTATCCTATTGATCATCAACACCAAAAGAACCTCATTACTGTAGATAACATCCCTTTTTGCTCTCTATGCGAGCACCACATGGTCCCCTTCTTTGGTCAAATGCATATTAGCTATGCCCCAAGTAGCCATGTCCTTGGACTTGGACGCTTTTCATCTTTTATTGACTACAAATCAAGGCGCCTGCAAATCCAAGAAAATCTAGGCGCTCAAATCGTAGAAGCTCTTTTTAATAAACTTTCTCCTCAAGCAATCCTTGTAAAAATTGTAGGTATGCATGCTTGCCTTGCCATGGAAGGAAAAAATCAGGGGGCCTCTAAGCTTATCACCTGCCACTACAGAGGATCTGAAGATCTTCGCTCTAATTTAACTCTGGCACTCAATGACTACTCTTAAAGATAAGGCTATTCTCATAACAGGCAGCGCACGCCGAATCGGCAGGATCATAAGCTTAGGGCTTTTTGAGGCAAACCTTATCCTACACTACCACAAGTCAGAAAAAGACGTTCTTAATTTAAAAATGGATCTCGAAAAAAGAGGGTGCAGACCGCTTATTTTTCAAGCAGACCTCACAAACCCTGATGAAATAAAAAAGCTCTTTGATTTCATTTTAGAGAAGCATGGTCATTTAGACGTGTTAATCAATAATGCCGCATCCTATAAAAAAACAGACTTTTCAAACTTAAAAGATTTTGACTCTTCGATCTTGCTTAATTTGAAAGCTCCTTTGATGTGTTCACAACATGCAGCACAGGTCATGAACAAGGGCGCTTCAATTATTAACATCGGAGATAAAAGTGCAAAAAAACCTTTCAATGGGTATTTGATGCATAGCATAAGTAAAGCAGCACTAGAGCACGCCACAAAAGCTTTGGCACTCGAACTTGCACCAAAAATTAGAGTCAATAACTTGCTTTTAGGAGCGATGCTTGCATCTGATGGCGATCAAAAAGAGCTCTTTGAAAAGCTTATTGATAAACATGTCTTAGTCAAAAGGGCTCCAGAGGAAAAAGACATTGTTAAAGCCATCCATTTCTTGATCTTAAATTCCTATGTTAATTCTACGACTTTAGAATTAGATGGCGGCTGGATCTAGTATACTATATATCCTTTATACATTTTTTTTGAAAAAAACGCATATACACAGTAATCCGGCCAGAGATTAAAAGCGGACATTTTAAATTTCTAACGTCTTAACTCATTCTTGACCCACAACACTTTCAAAGAGTTTTACAAAAAGCTTTTAAATCTCTTTTTTGCCAGTGTAATTAAAGAGTATGCAGCTACAAGTTTAAAGGCATCACCAATGATGAAGGGAACAATTCCCACAACTAATGCCATCTTAAGACCTACAAGATGCTGCAGATGCAAAACCCCGAAGCTCCAGATGATTAAAGAACTTGCAATCAAGCTGACTATAAGTGGCATTTTTGCTTTTTGGCTCAAAAAAAAAAAAAAAAATAGAGAAACC
>JAAZZY010000018.1 GCA_014239035.1 Chlamydiia bacterium | reverse complement strand
TGGATATGGAATGTAATAGCCTCTGGCATGGGAACTCCAAATTCTTTTAGCGTCTCATTTGGGTTTTCAAGAAGCTTCTTTTTAAAGCCTTCATCTGACCAGGCCTTTGCTATGACCTCTGCATATTTCTTGGAAAATTCTTCTTGATGGTTTGATTCGTTCATTTTTCCAATCCATGTTTGTAATTAATATTTCTATACTCTTAAACATTTATAGAAATATTTACAAATCATTTTATAAAAATACTCTCAAAGTGAGTGCGAGAGCATTTCTCTCTGCATAAAATTACGTTACAATAAGAATTTTCTTAGATATACTATCAATAGATATCAATTGAGGAACTATGTATACAGACATAAATTCTACCAACTCAAATAATAGGTTTCATCTCTTAGACATCGAAGGAGATATTTCTCAAAAGAACTCCCCAGAGCCTCCTGATATCTTGATAGTCGGAGACGGAAATTTTTCTTTTACAGAAGCTCTTGTAAATAGGCGCAGACAAGGTCTTGCCCAAAGGACACATCACAAAGATCTGAAGTTTGGCTCTCGTGTCTTAGCAACGGAGTATATAAAAGAAAAAGAGTGTTTAACCGCGAATGAGACTAGAGCACGTGTTAACTCTCTCCTTGCCCTAGGGGTTACATTTGAATTTGGAATAGACGCTACAAAAATCCATCAGATATATCAAGGAAGAACTTTTAAACGAATTCAATGGAATTGTCCCGATGGAAACCGACCATTTTGCGATCACTCTCCTCAATTGAGACTAACTATTGAACAATTTGTGCTAGCCTCTTCATACTTGCAGAAAACTGGTGGCAAACTTCACATGTCTTTGATAGGTCCTGAGGCTCATCCAGACCATACGACATGGCAAGCTATGCACTATGGTATTGCTAATGCAGTTGAAGGGAGTGGGTATGTTTTGCATTCAATAAAACAATCTGGATCGAAACGTTACACATATCATGATTCAGGTGGACATGCAAAATCATGGACTCATAAAAAAACTTCAGGTTTTAAAGATGTTGGAGCCTTTAGCGAAGGTGTCAATGAATTTGTTTTTAAAAGGGTTTCTACTCCAATTATTACAACCCCTCGCAATCTTGTTCGTAGTTTAAGAGGTTATAGAAAATATTTTACTCATCCTGAATTTCCACCTGAAAGAATTCCATGTAAAGAAAAGTATTATTCTATGCCTCTACAAGAGCCTATTTCTAGTGATTCTGAAAGTGAAGAAAAAAACGCAAATGACCTATTTAATGATAGAATATCTGATATGACATAAATAAAATAAAAAATTAAGAGACTTAGCTTTTTCACCTATAATATACCTACTTTTCAAAGATTCATGTAACTTTTAGAGGAAAGGAAAGTGCTCAACAAAGAGAGCATTCAGCGTAATACAAAACACCTGATAAAAGTTTAGAGTTGAGAACTCATGGTCCCCTACCAAATGCTCTTACTCAAGATAAAGATAGAACTAGAGGCCAAATAGGTTTCTCATTAAGCCATACTCAAGAAACTCGACCAGCAACAATTTACGAGGGAGTCTTTGGCTAGGTTTGATCTTCAAGCTCTTGCCATCGACGATAGGCTTCCTCGACTTCTTGTTGTTTTTTCCCAAGATTTTCGCAGGCCTTTTGAAGGGCATCTGTGTCATTTTGAACCGCTGGGTCATCTAGTATAGCTGCGAGGTGATCTACCTCCTCTCCAAGAGCGGTGATCTTCTCTTCCATCTTTGATAGTTCTTGTTTTTCCATATAGGAGAGTCCCCCCTTTTTGAGAGGGGCCTTTTTTTTGCTTGCAGAGAGTTCTCTTTTTTTGTTGAGAGCCTGCTTTTTTCGATGCTCTAACCAGGTTTCAATCTCATTAAAAGTAGAATGCCCTGAGCTACTATCAAGTGCTAATAGAGTGTCAGCTACACGATCAATTATAGATCTATCATGAGAAATTAAGACAACTCCTCCAGGAAAATCATCAAGGCTTTCTTCTAATATCTCGAGAGTGTCTATATCAAGATCATTTGTAGGCTCATCGAGAAGTAGCAGATCAACTGGCTCCATCATCAAGCGAGCGATTAGAATACGAGCACGCTCTCCGCCAGACAGTAGTTTTATGGGGAGGTCTAAACGACTTTTATCGAACAAGAATTTCTCACACCAACTGTTGATATGGATCTTATTACCTCGATAAAATATGGTGTCACCATTTGGAGACAATGCATGACGTAGAGAAAGAGTTAGGTCCAAACTTTCGCGGTGCTGGTCGAAATAAAAGGCACTCAATCCCTCTGCATATTTAACTGTGCCAGTATCACTATTAATCTCTTTGGCAAGTATTTTAAGGAGTGTAGACTTTCCACTACCATTACCACCTACAATCCCTAATCGGTCTCCGCGCATTAGCCTAATGTTTATTCCAGTGAAGATTTTTTTGCTTTTGAACTCTTTACTGAGATTTTTTGCTACAAGCAATTTTTTTGTCTGACTACCCGTAGCGCTAAAGCTAATCTCTGCTTTATTTTCTTTATTACGGAATTTAACTTTACTAAGTTCATTTTTGAGTTTAGCGGCTTCTTGTATGCGCCCTCTTGCTTTTGTTGCGCGCGCTTTAGGCGACTGCTTCAACCATTTTTCTTCTCTGAGGTTTTTAGAGCGAAGTCCCTTTTCATATTGTTCTTGGCCTTCTAAAAAAAGTTTTCGCATTTTTATAAATTCAGAATATCCACCATCTACAGAAAAAGTTCCTTTGGGATATCGATGGCTCAACTCACAGATCTTATTACTAATGTTATCTAGAAATACACGATCGTGACTTGTGACGATGAAAGTTTTAAAAGATCTTTGAAGAAACCCTTCTAACCATATGATTGTGTCGAGATCGAGGTGGTTTGTTGGTTCATCTAACAGAAGAATATTAGGTTCATTGACAAGAGCTTTCGCAATTGAAAGTCTGCGTGCCCATCCTCCTGAAAGTTCGCTAGCAAGCTGGTTATGATCTGAAAGGCCAACTTTACCTAGTATTTTTCGAATATGTACATCTCTATAAGATTCTTCAATATGGGTATTCTTGATCAAAGCATCTTCGAGAACCTCTTGAATCGTTCCGTTATGTTTTTCAACATATTGGGGGACATACCCAACATGTGTGTTTTTACTATAAACCACCTCTCCATCATCAGGACGATCTACTTTAGCTATTAGCTTTAAAAGTGTAGACTTACCTGCACCATTGGGACCTATAAGTCCGATGCGATCTCCAGGAGAAAAGCTTATAGAAAGTTCTCTAAAAAGATCACGCGTAGCATAGGCCTTGCTGATAGATTTACAGTTAATAAGAGGTGTCAATTAGATCTCCACTGTTGCCTTGTTTGCTTTTCGTAATAGAAAGCAGTTGATCCAGAAAAAACAGGACACTACTTGTATGGACAATACTAAGCTTGAAAAAAGTAGAGACCCCTCATAGTTAGAAAATTTATCATAAAAATTCGCTACTATTTCAAACGTTCTAAAAGGAGTAAGAATGAGTACAAGAAGAAGCCATTTTCTACCAGATTTTCTATAAGCAAAATGAAATGTCATAGATCCCCAAGCAAGGCTTATAATTGCATCAATTAATAGAGAGGTGCTTGATGAGTCAGAAGTCTTAAATAAATCATCTACAATTCCCATCAAAAAAAATAATGCAAACGAAATTAACCAAACTGTTTTAATTTTTTTCATCGCTAATTACTTGTGTTCTAAATTTAATAGCTAAAATTGGATTGATGAAGAGATAGCTTTTCTACTATTTTAGAGCTAGCTTCATTCATACCTAGCAATTCAACATCAATATTTTCTTTTTGGAATTTTAAAAAAACACTGTCTATTGCCTCAACTGCACATGTATCCCAAAAATGAGATTTTGTTAGATCGATGCTAACACTTTTAACCTCTTCTTTAAAGTTAAACGCTGATGTGAATTTTTTTGCGGATGCAAAAAACACCTGCCCTGCTACTTTGTAGGTCCTAGTTTGCCTATCTTCAGATAGAGCAGAGGTTACATCCAAGATTTTTGCTGCTTTTCTAGAGAAAAATAAGCAGCTCAACAAGATTCCTATAAACACCCCTATTGCTAGATTGTGTGTTAAAATCACAGCAGACACAGTGGCTAGTGTAATGAAACTAGAGCTTTTCGAATTTGTCCTTATATTTTTGATGGAACCCCAGTTAAATGTCCCAATAGAAACCATAACCATGACAGCAACAAGAGCTGCCATGGGGATTTGTCTGACCCACTTTCCCATAACTAAAATAAGAAATAATAGAAAAAGCCCGGCAAAAAGTGTAGACAGTCGGGTTCTAGCACCACTCCTAACATTGATGACAGTTTGTCCTATCATCCCACAACCGGCCATGCCCCCTAAAAAACCACAAAAAATATTTGCAATGCCTTGGCCTGTACACTCATGATTCTTGTTACTAGTTGTTTCTGTTAAATCATCAACAATAGTCGCTGTCATTAATGATTCTAGTAAACCAACGGCCGTCAGGCTTAAGGCGTATGGCAAAATAATAAGCAGCGTATCTATATTGAATGGGATATTGGGTATTAAAAAGACAGGCAGCGAGTTTGGTAAATCGCCCATATCACCTACTGTTCTTAAATTAAATTTGAATAGGATGCTAAGTAGTGTCAATACAACAATACAAATTAATGGTGAAGGCACTGCTTTTATATAGCGAGGAAGAATATAAATAATGGCAAGACCAAGTGCTAGCATTCCGTAGAGTTCAATACTTGCATTTTTCAATTCTGGCAGTTGAGCCATGAAAATTAAAATTGCCAATGCGTTAACAAACCCTGTAACAACCGCTCGCGACACAAAACTCATTAAATTACCAAATTTAAAGAATCCCGCAATGATCTGTAAAATGCCTGTTAAGACGGTTGTAGCAAATAAATATTGAAGACCATGATTCTTCACAAGACTTACCATAACAAGCGCCATAGCGCCCGTTGCTGCTGAAATCATACCTGAGCGTCCACCCGTAAAAGAGATGACTACAGCTATACAAAAAGAAGCATAAAGCCCAACTTTAGGGTCTACCCCAGCAATAATTGAAAAAGCTATAGCTTCAGGAATCAATGCTAAAGCTACAAGTGTGCCTGAGAGTAAATCGCTCTTAACATTCCCAAGCCAGTTTTTTTTGAGGTATAAAATTAGTAATGCTAAAATAATGGGCTCCAAATGTTAACTAGACAAAGAGTATAGCAAAATCCAGAGTATAATTTAATTAAAAACACCTGCTTTTTAACTTAAAAATATAACACTCAAAACAGCAAAAAAAACGCAAAGTTAAGTTCTAAGTCTTTTGTAACCAGAGTATTTAATTTCCTGGGTCTTGGTTTTCAAGTTAAATAATTGACTTGACAAATTCATGGAAATAAGTTAAAATGATACAAAAGGAAGATTAATTTATTAAGATATGCATCTATTTACCTCATATACTTAAATCGTTAATACTTAGGATCTAATATGTCGACTGTTTCATTTGAAAAATACACTAATGTTGATACCTTTCAAGGTGCGGATTGCCCCATTTGCTTGCGGGACTTTCCTGGAAGAATTTATTATAACTTAATAGGAAGACATTTTGATCCTGTTGTTGGACATTCTGAGACAGCTCACCCTGATGCAAGGCCTCATATTTTTCATCAAAGTTGCTTGGCAAGATTCATCTATCAGGCACAAAAATGCGCTTACTGTAATCAAAAGCTAGACGATAGATCTGTAGAGGTTCTTCTGTCAGAAAATAGGTCAGCAGTTAACATTCTTCAATCAATAGAAGTCCAGTTTGGATTAGCTCTAGTTTGTTTACCCATATATTTTGTTGCTCTCCCTTCAGACTCATCTGCTATGGGAACTGAATTTTTAGGCGGAATAGCTAAATACGGAGCTGCAGTAGTCGCTTCCACGATATCAGGAATGATTGGTGGCTTTATTGCTTCAAAATTTCTTGATCAAGATATTAAAGCAACCTTTCCTATTGCCGCCCTCCTTACATCTACCTTCGTTGGAGCTATGGGGCAATTTTCTAATTTCTCCACCCTTGAAATTACAGCCCGACTAGCGTTGCACTTTTTCGCTAGCTCAAAGCTTATAGATCTGATGCTTACTCCAAGTCCAGGTGCAGAAGTAAGAAATCCAACTCCCCCAAGAACAATAGTACCAGATCCAGACCAAAAAACTCTTCTCTTTGAGAATCCTAACGCAGATGCTTTCAGAAATACAACTCCTGAGCAAAAAATAGATCTAAACGTAAAAACTTTAGCGACAAAGGCTGCTGGTTTAGCAATTGGAATAGGGGCTTTTGCTGCAATAGGTGGTACTGGAGCCGTTAACCTCGCAACTCTTGGACTAGGAGGCGCTTTTGCCCTAGCTGCAGTAGGTATCAGCTTGTATGTTAGAAAACATCTAAAACCACTCAATAGGGTCTGACAACCGCACTTCTGATTGCAATATATAGATAAAGACTTCATAATAAGCTGCTATTACAAGAGGTTTTTTTATGAGATTTATGCGCTTTTTCTGCTTGCTTATGTTCACTGCAATGCTGCTGTCTTTGCCAAGCTGTAACTTGATAAAAGAGAAACCGCCGAGCAACAGGTCAACCTCTCTTTATGCGCAACTATCTATTGATAATGAAAGACACAAGCTCTACCAGCCGGGGGATCAAGATGTTCCACACCCGATCTCCTTTTATGATTCTATGGCAAATGACCCTGTTTATCCATACAAGGATGCTTGTGGGTGCGCAGCCTTTTTGTTTGATCCAGAGAAAAATGAGCTGCATTATGCCGTATCTTATTCGTCTTTGAGTGGTGATGCGATCATGATGCACTTCCACTTAGGGGGACCGTATATAGGGGGACCGATCATTCAAACAATTTTCGGGCAACCCTATACGACTGTTGAGGGTCTAGGGACTTCCCCCGAGCCTCCACTATCTGGCAAAATAGCACCTAAGAGTAGATCTGGATTTGTCTCTGGAGTCTACACACTCAAAGGGAACCCTTCTTTGACTCCTCCCTTATCCGTCGAAGAAGAAAGAGAAAAACTTATGAATGGAGACATCTACGTAAACATTCATACATATCTCAACGAAGCTGGAGAGATTAGAGGACAGATCCTGCAGTGTAGAGAGAAGCTCTAGTTTTTAAACTTGCTTTTGCTCTTTAACATTCACTATTTTCTTTTTTTGGGCTCATAGCCCAAATAAAGAATGGAAGCTCCAGATGAAACGCAGACAATTCCTACGACAAGAAACACGATAGAGAGTCCCTTGAATGTCCCTGCTTGTCTTTTACCCTTATTAATTTTCTTTTGAGCTGAATTAGAGGCCGCTTTTCCAATTCCCCTAGTATATCCGCTAGCTCCTGAGACATCTCTAATGACATTTACGCTTTTTTGAGCCTTACGGATTTTTCTTCTACCCTGGTTGACCTTTCCTGAGACTATGCTTCCAAAAACTATTAAGACAATCCCTACGACTAAGAGGATAGAGCCGCTTATTTTCTTTGCTTTTGCTGTAAATTTCACTGATTTCTTAGATGCCATAGATATTTCCTACTTTTCATGGGTATACCTCCTTATTTTTAAAACTACTGAATAAGTCAATAAATAAAGTTAAATTTGCCTTAATATAAAATTATGGAGTCTGATAGATATAAAATACTTAGATCTTTTTAAACTGTTGGGAATCATTATGAAATTAAATTCTATAGTCACTTTGCTTATCCTTATTACAGTTTTCTCCTCTAAATTGAGTGCATGTTCGGGGATTTTGCTCAATTTTACTGATAATTCGATAGTCACCGGAAGGACGGTTGAATTTGAATGCCGCAACAATTAAAAGCGTCTTGGTTCAAGGTAATCAAGTAAATGTTGATATTTCTAACATGCTGCAGTAGCAAAAACTTAAGGAAGTAAGTATGATTTTTAGAAGAATTTTAAGTCCCGTCTTTATTATTGCCGGTATTGTTCTGTTTATTTTTGGTAGCTATGTTGCTTCTCAAGTTATTGAGGGACAACAAAAAATACAGAAAACTCAAAAGGGCGTGAATCAAGCCTGCCACTTAATAAAAATAGACCCGACTGTTCATAAAATTGGAAAGGCGTTTGTAACAGACCCCATAAGAAAAAAAATTGCTGATGGCAGGGAAGAAGTGGCTCAATACCAAAAGTTATCTTGGTACCTTCGTGGAGGAGGGATTCTCTCATTTGCAATAGGGGCTCTGCTGCTGCTTTTTGTAAGGAAACGTAAATAATTCTACTATGAATCTTCAGCCTTCTTGAACCCAGCATTCCAGGTCTTAAATTGTTTACTTCCTTGAACCAGCCTGAATGCAATATTTGCAATGGTCAAAGCAATAATCAAAGGATACAGAATTACAAGTACTTTGATGATAAGTAAGCTGATGGTCTCAAAGCCAATACCGCTCATAACTAGTGTCGTCAAAAGTAAGCCTAATACAATGCTTAAGTAAGAAATTCGACCTTTGAAAATCTCTTTTGAAATAATATTACTTAGCGTCATGGTCAAACCTATGACGGTTGTAAAACATGCAAGGGCAATTGCGATATTGGCAACGATTGCTAAATTAGGCCCTAGTGTTAACAATGCAAGCCTCGGCATCAATTCTTGTTTAGGCAGTCCAGTAAGAGATTGACTATGCAAAGCAGCAGCATGTCCTATACCAAAATAAATCAAACCTAAAAGCATACAAGAAATAATTCCGGTTATAAGCGTTGTCTTTAACACTGTTTTAGAATCACTAGATATGGCTTCTGATACCATACTCCAAATCCCTGCCGAAAAAATAATAGAGGCTATAAGATCCATTGTTTCATAGCCGGTAAGCAGACCAAATGAAAATGCGCCTCCTATCCCCCAATCGCTTATGGCTATATTTTCAGAAGAGGCAAACCCCTTGTAGATGATGAATAGTAAACAAGCTATCAGTGTAGGAGATAAGATATAACCAAGTATTGGCAGAAGCATTTTTTGCTTAAAGCAACAAACAATAGCTAAGCAGCAAAATAAAAAGGCAAACACCCACAAAGAGCATGAGGGAAGAATCGATTGTATAGCCGCAAAAGAGACATTAACGCATCTTGGAAGTACTGCAAAAGGTCCTAGAAGAGCAAGCGAGGCTCCTAAAAGAAGGTATCCTGGGTATTTTCCGGCTAACCCAAAAAAGTTTAAGGCATTACCTTTTGAGAGCGCTCCAGCAAGCAAACCAAGTAACGGTCCTAAAATAGCTGTTAAGCAGAACCCTAAAAAGGACCATCCAAATTGAGTTTTGGTCTCAATGGCTAATGCTATGGGATAAATCGTATTGCCGGCCCCAAAAAACATGGAGAAGATAGCAATAGAGAGAGTGAGAGTTAAGCGTAGGTTAATTTTTTTCATGAAACTTATATATAATGCTAAAGCTTTAACAGCTGGGTTTAAAGGCAAGTAAATGTTTTAATTGGGAGAATCTAGTTGTGACCTAGGGCACAATGACGACATTGCCAAGGAGTAGAACTGTCAAAACAGATGTTTTAAGTTTTATGAAATTCATGCCTCTAATTGTCGCAAATTCTTTGATTAAAATCAAAGAATTCCCCACCTTAAATTTCCTTTTTAAAAATTTATTTAATATATATATTATGCAAAAACTGAAGTAAGTCCCACAAATCCATGCAAGATAAAATAGCTAGTTTAGATCCTAAGGCAGTGGATATCCTAGTCGATAAGGGAACTGAGCCCCCAGGCTCTGGTAAATTTGTCAACGAGGAATCAAAGGGCACTTACCTTTGCCGTAGATGTGGACGTGCTCTTTTTAGAAGTACATTTAAGTTTACGAGTTCCTGTGGCTGGCCCAGCTTCGATGATGAGATAGTGGACTCTATTGAAAAAGTTTTAGATGCTGATGCTAAAAGAACAGAGATTATGTGCCACCGCTGCAAATCACATTTAGGGCATATTTTTTTTGGTGAAAATTACACATCTAAAGATAAACGCAACTGCGTTAACTCTCTTTCTGTTGATTTTTGTAATAGTGAAACACTGCTAGACTCCCGCGAACTAATTGTTGCAGGTGGATGTTTTTGGGGAGTTGAGCATTATATGAAAGCTAAAGAAGGGGTTGTATTTACAGAAGCGGGTTATATAGGAGGTCAAACAGAGTCTCCAACATACAAAGATGTGTCGGGTGGACAATCAGCACACCTTGAAGCAGTCCGCATTATTTTTGATCCCGAAAAAACAAACGACGAAAGGCTCTTAAAACATTTTTTTGAGATCCATGACCCAACCCAAGAAAATGGACAAGGAAATGACAGAGGCCACCAGTATCAAAGCGCTGTGTTTTTCTATGACTTAGACCAAAAAACTGTTGTTGAAAGCCTTTTAAAAATCCTGCAGAAAAATGGTTTCTCTGCCGTTACAAAGCTTATCCCTGTAAGTATATTTTGGGCTGCTGAAAAAGAGCATCAAAATTATTTATCTAATAATCCAAAAGGTCACTGCACTCACAGCTTTGTTAAGAGATTCACATAAAATTTTAAATGAAACTAGCTTGCATAAAATCAAATGCGAGAATATTCTTTCTAACTTATTTAGATTTAAAATTTTAATCAGAAAATGAACAAACTCTTCTTTACATTACTTCTTCTTCCTTTTTACTTATTTGGATCTACTGACAATTTTAGTGATGAACTCACCTCTTCAATAGACGAAAAATTTCCTGCAGCATCTTACACCTACTCTCCTCCCCATCCAATTACGCAAAGAAACAAACTAATCAGCTTTTTCACATCTACCCAGTATGGATATATTCCGCCGGAATTTCTTGAAGGATTGTTTATGGAAAATCAAAAAAGAGAAGGATGGATGCTTCAACAAAATTGGGGTATATCTCTTCAGACTTGGCTCCAGCTGGCATTAGGCGCCCGAATGGAATACTATTATTCTAGAAACAACTATTACCTAGATAAATCAGCGATCAAGCATAGGACAAAAAACGCTTTGGCTCTATTAACAGGTATCTACGTTAAACCTTTCAAAATCATCAGTCTTTTTGGACTTAAATTATCTCCTCGCATAGGAGTTTTTGAAGGATACTCTTGGCGAAATACTTCAGGCAAACTTGAAGAATACATTGGTACTGAAATTGACATTTCCTTTGTTTTAGAAAACCAATTCCCTTCAATCAGATCCTTTTCATTAGAAGCAGGAGTGAAAAATCAAGAAATCTTAAGATCTATCCCCTATGTAGGTTTAAAAATCTCGTTCTAAAGAAAGATTTCGATTATCTAGAAACAACCTTGTGCTATACTCAGCAGGCAATTAAGAAAATGCGTAGAGAGGCCCTCCTATAATCACTTCTACAACAAAAACCTATTCAACAGTAGTCATTGGCGGTGGAGCCGCAGGTTTTTTTGCTGCACTATCTGCTAAAGAGGCTCACCCAAATGCCGGTGTCATCATTTTAGAAAAGAATCTATCTCTTTTATCTAAAGTGAAGGTCTCAGGTGGAGGGCGCTGTAATGTGACACACGCATGCTTTGACCCAAAGCTTTTAATCAAAAACTACCCAAGAGGCGAGAAAGAACTTTTAGGGCCTTTTAATAGATTTGGACCTAAAGACACCATTGACTGGTTTGAATCCAAAGGAGTGTATTTAAAAGCTGAGGGAGACGGCAGGATGTTTCCCACAACAGACTCCTCAGAGACAATTATTAACTGCTTTTTATCAACGGCAGAGAAACTCGGTGTAGAAATTCATACCCAACAGAAAATAGAGTCTATTGAAAAGGTTAATGATGAATTTCATCTTAAGATGAAAGATGCCTCTCTTATTAAGTGTGAAAAGCTTATTTTGGCAACAGGCAATAGCTCTAAGGGTCATATTTGGGCAAAAGAGCTTGGCCACACCATTCAAGAGCCCGTGCCCTCACTTTTTACATTTAATGTTCCAGCCTCCCCTCTTTCAAACTTAAGTGGAATTTCCTTTGAAGATGTATCTGTTGAAATATGTAAAAGCTCTTTTTCTCAAAGTGGCCCTCTTTTAATAACACACTTTGGCTTTAGCGGGCCTGCCATTTTGAAACTCTCCGCATGGGCTGCTCGCCTCCTTAATAAAAAAGAATATAGCTTTGAAATTAAGATCAATTGGACAAAAGATCATTCCTTAGATCAGATTACCCAAAAGCTTCTAAAGTTAAAGAAAAATCATCAGAGCAAAACACTTCTCTCTGAAAACATATTCAAGCTTCCTAAAAACTTTTGGAGGCTTGCTTTAAGGCGACTAAAAATTCAAGATGATAAGAGGCTCAATGACCTAACTTCTAAAGAGATTAATGAGCTTTCCAAACTGCTTTTTTGTGATAACTTTAAGGTTAAAGGAAAAACAACCAACAAAGAAGAATTTGTTACCTGTGGCGGGGTGACTTTAAAAGAAGTAAATTTCAAAACGATGGAAAGTAAAATTTGCAAAGGTCTCTTCTTTGCAGGTGAGATCTTAGATATAGATGGAGTCACAGGAGGCTTTAACTTTCAAAATGCATGGACTAGCGCCTTCTTAGCTGGCATGCCCGCCAGCTAAGAAAGGCATAACGGATTAACCTTTAATTGCATCGTAGATTTCAGCAAAAATTGATCCTTTTACAGTACCAAAATCATTCTTTCCAAACTGAACTAACTAGTCTCCTTTCTCAGCATTCAAAAGAGCCATGCAGCTTTTTTGTAGTGCTTTTAGATGCCCATGCTTGGAAAGGCGTTGAGACTCCTGAGCTGCCTAAAGTCTAAATTTTTAGTACTTCATCTTTAGTTGGAATAGATTCTTGCGCTCCTTGCTTCGAAACGCAAAGAGCTGATGCTTTGGTTGCAAATTCTAAACATTTTTGAGCATCTTGTCCTTCGATTTTTGCTGCTAGATAGTATCCAATAAAAGTATCACCGGCACCTGTTGTATCGACAACGGTGACTTGGTGTGCAGCAACGCTTATTTTTTGCCCATTGTAACGATATAAGACCCCTTCATCCCCTATTGTTAGGATAAGCTCTGTTTTTGGGTAGAGCTTCTCAAGAGCATCCAAAGCTTCTTTATAATCTTTTTTATGTGCTAAAGCTTTTGCTTCTGTTTCATTAACAATTAAGCAATCGACTAGATGTAGTGGGTACGAAAGTACTTCTTTTCCCATGGGGGCTGGATTTAAACAGACTATAAGATCTCTCTTATGACCCTCTTCAATTAAGTACTCGACGAGGTTGATTTCATTTTGAAGGAGTAAATAGTCACCTTTATTAAAATCTTTGAGAGCATTGTCTATTTCTTCTTTTGTTATCTCTTTATTGGATCCAGGAAAAAGAATAATAGCATTTTGACCCTTTTCATCGACTTGGATGCAAGCGTGACCATTTGTACTTGAGCTCTCTTGGATGTGAGTGGCATTAGCATTATCTTTTTGTAACTTCTCTTTAAGAAACAGACCATCTTTTCCAACTTTACCACCGTGTGAAACATTTGCTCCAGCTCGAGCAAGTGCAGTGCTTTGGTTAGCTCCTTTGCCCCCAGAAAAAGTTTCTAGAGATGCGCTTGCTAAAGTCTCGCCTGGTTTAACAAAATGTGAGACCTTATAAACATAGTCTATGTTTAAGGATCCGTAGTTTAATATTTTAACGTTCATAGTCTTTACCTTTAATTAACAAGGTTGGCAATTCCAATTGAAACAAGTCCTGATAAATAACAAAGAAACATGAAAGCTAAAAGGGAAAAAACGTTTTTAACATGAGAAAATTCTTTCCATACAAAAACGCCCCAGATAACAGCGATAAGAGTTGCTCCCTGTCCAAAAGCATAAGCAATCGCAGGTCCTGCATTTGTTGAGGCTATGATATTAAGTGAGAGCCCCGAGCACCATATAAGCCCCCCAAAGGTTCCAATGAGATGCTGTTTTGTGCTTCCAGAAAAATAGCTCTGCATAGAAAGAGCATCTCCTGAGAAAGGCTTTCTCATAACATAATAGTTTGCAACTAGGTTGCAGACAAATAGGCCAACTGCAAAGAAAAATACCGCCGTATACGGCGTCAAAGAAGATCTAACATTTATTGAGTCTGCTAAAATAGGGTAGAAAAAGCTCATTAAAACGCCGCTGACAATTGAGAGGATAAGCCCCTTTGTGGAGACGTCGCCCCCCTTTTCTTGTTCCTCTTTTTTACTGTAGGCAACAGCTGTTAATACTATAGCAAACAAGACAAGTAGGATTCCTATAAATAGAAAAAATGGGTTTCCTTTTGCAGATACTAGGTAGCTTAATATGGTTCCCACAACTAATGCGATACCGATTCCCACAGGAAAGGCAACGCTCATCCCTGCGATTGAAATAGCTGCAACGAGCAGGATATTGGCAATGTTAAAAATAACTCCACTTACTAAGGCTTTGCCTATATCTGAAAAATGAGCATGAATAAGGTTATTCCAAAAAGCAGGCCCGGAGTCTCCTAAGGAGCCTAAGGTCCAGGCAAAAATCAAACTCGTGAGAATAACACCAATAGAAAAATCCCAATAAAAGAGTTCAAAGCGCCAGTTTTTATCCATTTTGGTAGCGTTTGCCCATGAACCCCAACATAGCATCGTGATAAACATTAAGATAACAGCAACTAGGTATGTTTGTGGAAGAAACACCTGCTACCCCCCGCGGGTGATCGTCTTATAGAATAGGGCATAGAACTCTGCGGAGTCGAGCCTATAGTAAACAACAATGGGAGTGCCATATTTTTCTTCTTGTGTGCAACCATAAGTTGGGCCATGTCTTTGATTGACTGAAATATTCATGGTCTTATAGGCGCCAATATTAGGATTTGTCATAACAGCAGCAGCTACTGGATCCCATAGATAAATATGAGTATCTTTTTGTGAAAAAACAAAGGGTTTAATGACCTCAAAGACAAAGTTGGCTGAAGGATTTCTTTTGATCTCTTTAAATGCTTCATAAAGTGTAGGAGTCACTGGTGCATCTTCTGTGGTATTTAAAGGAACTAGAACAATTTGAACTCCTGACCTTATGACATCTTCAGCTGCTTTAGCATCTAAAAAAATATTGTATTCAGCACAGTTATTTTTGATTCCTCGAGGTTTACCAACAATATTCCCCCCTTTATCTACTGACCCTCCAGAGATAACTATCTGAGCAATATTTTTTACAATAGAGGGCTCATTTTTAAGGGCCAAGGCAATATTTGTCATTGGCGCAAGTGCAAGAATTGAGACTTTTCCTTGAGAACGAAGAATCTCTTGAGCCATAAGCTGCCAAGATGGCAATGGTGAAATTCGGCGGCGACTCTTTGGCATGGGGATATTGAAGACTTCATCAACGCCTTTTCTCCAGCTATCTGGAAAGCAGGAGTAGGGGCTTAGAGATTCTTTAGCACCATATGAAACAGGAATCCCTGGGTGATGAGCTAGCTTTAAAAGATTCTTTATATTAGGAGCTGAATATTTCCAATGTACCATTCCTGTACCTGTAGTGGTAATGGCCAAAACACGAACATCTTTATTCTTTAAAAGATACAAAATCGCCATCATGTCATCCATGTCGCAATCAGTGTCAACGATGACATTTAATTTTTCTGCTGACATTTTCTGTGGAAGGATAGTCATTGGCAATAGAAAAAGTAGGAATGTAAGGAGCTTTATTTTCATATCTTTTCTATTACACCATGAGCTTAAAAAATCTCTAGTATTTTTAATTATTTTTTATGTAAAAAATAAAATCTGTTAGGGTCTTTAGAAAACTAAGGATTTGGCTATGAAAACCCAGTCATTACAACAAGAGCTATCCTATCAATTTGCCAGGTATTTTTCCAACAAAGACGTTAATGGACTCTCAAGATTTTAACGTCTTGCATAGCTACTATCCCTACCATAATATCAAACCTTCTGCAAACTTCCCCTCTACACTAATTATGACTGCAGACCACGATGACCGAGTTGTTCCACTTCAGAGCTACAAGTTTACCGCAAGGCTTCAAGAGGCGCAAATAGGCACGGCTCCGATTCTCCTGAGGCTCACTAGAAAAGAGGGGCACGGATCTGATGGAGGATCTATAGGTAAGAGGTTAGATAACTATGCAGATATCCTATCCTTCCTACATAAAGAACTGAATATGGAAGACCTCCTTTAAGAGAAAAAGAGGCGCCTAAAATAAACTTTATTACTTGATCAATTTTCTTTTTCTAGGCATACTAGCATTCTAAACTATTTGGAAATAGAGGATTAAGATGCATATTAAAGCCTACACAGAAACTCCAAACCAATACCCCGAGCGCTTTCCACTAGCCCAAAATGAAGTGGAGTGGAGCAAAAAATGTGAAGGTTATGCCCCTATAGACTTCACCTCAAAGGTTGTTTTAAATCAATTTGCCCAAAGTGGCCAAAATGGCTGGGCAGATCCAGATGATGTCTCAATGCTTGCCAGAGAAATTATTAGCTTGATTTCAGAGCTTACTTTTGATGAAAACAATAGACCTATCAATCCAATGGGTAGAACAGGAATAGCTGGAAGGGGCCTTTTAGGAAAGTGGGGCCCAAACTTCGCTGGAGATCCTATAGTGACTCGAACTAATGCCGCGACTAATAAAGTAGACCTTTTAGTTATCCAAAGAAAAGACTGTCTTCAGTGGGCCCTACCAGGTGGGATGGTTGATAAAGACGAGGCTCCCCTAGAGACCATTTCAAGAGAGCTTAAAGAAGAGACAAATGTTGACCTCAAATTTACAGACAAAGACATTGTATACCAAGGCTATGTTGATGATATGCGTAATACTGACAATGCTTGGATGGAAACAACGGGTGCTCACAAACACATCGACTATAAAGAGAGCTTAACTTTTGAACTTTCAGCAAATGATGATGCTCAGGATGTTAGATGGGAAGAAATCAATGACGAGCTCTTTGACAAACTTTTTGCATCACATAGCAAGATTGTCAAATTTGCAGTAGCAGGCCTTATTTTAAAAATGCTCAATGAAAGTATATCTAAGGTTGTTTCAAAAATTAAACCTTAGGCCAAGATTATGACCCAAGTTGCAACCGCCACAACAAATTCCACTATTCATTCTCTCCCTAAAGAAGACCTTCTCAAACTTACAATGGCTCATTTTAGAGGAGAATGGTTTTGTTAAGGAGTCATGGATACTGCATTTGAAAAACAGGTTTCCTTTATTATCTCTAGGCAATATGACATATACTGCTCAGCACCTTCAAGTGTTCTGATCTGTGCAAATGCGTCGCTTACAATGTCAGGTTTAACGTCTGGGAAATAACCCTTTTGGCAATATCCACTTTCAGTATTTGAGATACTTATTCCATTCATTTGAGACACCTATTTTTTATTTAGAAATTACATGATAAGCAAGAAATTTTAGAAGATCATTTAGTAAAAATCATCTGATTAAAGCTTATCTCTCACACTCATAGCATTGGCTTGATCTGTAAAAAAAAATAGGTTCTAGTTAAAGATTTGATCTGATACCAACCTATTCTATGAATGAAAACTCGAATAAATGGTGGATCCTCATAGCAATGTGTCTGCTAACAGCTGTATTAAATATAGATATAGCAGGAATGAATGTGGCTATCCCCACAATCGCCAGAGAGTTTCATGCAAACCTTGCAAACATGCAATGGATCATCAATATTTACGTCTTAATGGGAGCTGCCTTTCAAATACTTGGTGGTAAACTTGGAGATGTCTATGGTCATAAAAAAATTTACTTAATTGGATGCGCTTCCTTTGTCCTGGGATCGTTGGGCGCAGGACTGTCAACAAATGAAGGCTTTTTAATAGCATTTCGAACTATTCAAGGGATCTCTCTTGGAATAGGATATCCTATGACTATTGTTTTAACTTTAGCTGCCTTTCCTAAAAATCAACAAGCTTTTGCGATAGGGCTTATCATGACAACCATGGGGGTATGCCTTTCTCTTGGCCCAATTTTGGGTGGTATCTTTATTCAGTTCTTAACTTGGAGATGGATTTTTTATATTAACATTCCAATTGGAATTCTATCGTTTATACTAGCCTATATGTTTTGTAATCCGCACGAAGAGAAGGAAAAAAAACATATCGACTACAGAGGAGCTCTATTTCTAGTTTTAGGTCTGGTTGGAATAATCGTTGCTTTAAACCAAGTACAGATCTGGGGTCTTGCCTCTTTAAAATTTTGGCTAATTCTTGCTCTAGGGTTTTTATCTCTACTCATATTGTACCTCGTTTCACAATCGAAAAGCGATCCAATCATTGAATTCAAACTCTTTAAAACTAAAAATTTCACACTCAACAATATTTTGCGTATCTTTATGCAAATTGTGTTTGTTCCTATTCTTTTCTTTATCCCTATCTACCTCCAAAATATTGTGGGGTACTCTCCTCTCAACAGCGGCCTTATGATGCTGTTCTTAACCATTACTATTGCTATTTTCTCACCTATAACTGGAAAATGGATCGACAAGATTGGAGATAGGCTTCCCAATATCTTAGCCATGCTTTTATTCACTGGAGCTTGCTTTTTACTGATCTTTATTAAGCCTACGCCAAACCTCATTTTATTTTCGGCAGCTTTAATCTTAACTGGCCTAGGCACTGCCATAAACTCATTAAGCACTGTAGTTGGCTCTGTTACTCCTTCTCCTCCGGAGCAACAGGGAGTGGCGACAGGGCTAATACTTACTTCTGCTTGGTTTGGCTGTGCTTTAGGCATCTCCATTATGGGCTCTATCCTTACAATTTCTGGTGATGCATACTTTAATGAGCAAATCAAGAGCCTTGGGATTATTCTAAGTGACAATCAACAAGCTCTAACAGAGCGAGTAATAAGCGGAGTCTCTTCATTTAAAAGCCTAGCTTCATCTTTCACAGCTAAACAATTGAATGTCGTCACCTCTCTCTCTAAAAAATCGTTTATCCATGGCTTTAAAATTAGCATGATCGCCTTTATGACAACCTCACTAATTGGCTTTGTTCTTGGTTTATTTTTGGATAAATTAAAACCCAAACAAGAACCTACAAAATAGAACAACATGGGTTTAGAGTATGTATGGCAGGTTTCATGCTTACTTCATTTGTTGGTTTGACTTTTTCTCTTTTCATTAAGAGGATAAAACCAGATCATAAGTTAGAAAATATTATTCCACCTATTTAAAAGGAGGTCCAGATGTATGCTTTTTGACTTAAATCAAACTACGATCATTGATCTTACTCATGAGCTTCATAGTGAAATCCCTACATGGGCTCCAGG
>JAAZZY010000181.1 GCA_014239035.1 Chlamydiia bacterium | reverse complement strand
TGAGGTTTCATCAAATAAAATTCTACTTTATTTATTCTAGTTTTTTTAGCATAACCAACATATCTAACAGTTTCTTCAGCATTAAAAATATCAATTGATTTTAGTAATTCATCATAAAAAATCTTACTTTTTTTAAGATTATTTGTTCCTATAGTTGTAAATGCAAACATTTTAAATCAACTTAATAAATATATTATGGTAGCCTCGGCCGGACTTGAACCGGCACTCCCAAAAGGGCAAGGATTTTAAGTCCTTTGTGTCTACCATTCCACCACGAGGCCAATTAAGAAAATGTATTATCAGACAATAGAGTAATTGCCACCATTAAATTTTATCATCTTTATAATTTCTTTTTCTATCTCATCTAAAGAATTCATTGTCCATGATGAGATCACAATGTTAACTCCACCTGTTTTTGAGATTAAGTTAAAATATGGATAACTACCAATTGAACAATCAGTAAATTGGTTTTGAATATCATTTAAAGATGGTGCTATCTT
>JAAZZY010000180.1 GCA_014239035.1 Chlamydiia bacterium | reverse complement strand
CAAAATTAATGCTGATTAAACCTAGTCTAGCACTATATTCTTTTTCACCAAAGGTTATTTCACTTTACCACTTTGTTAATATTATGCTTTTTTCGTTAATTTTTTATATAGGTTTGGCTTTTTTTGGAATTTTATTTCCTTTGATGGAAAAGCTAAGATTGTATAAAAAAAAATTTTTTAATGTATCAATATCTTTTTTTATTTTAGTATTTTTATTTATCAATTTTAACATAATTAAAAAATCTTTTTCTTTTAAAGCAATACATCCAGCTGTAGGTTTATAATCTTTGGTTAGATGAATAAATATACAACTACCTTGACCTGAAATAGGTTTTTTGAAGTTGTACTTGATTGGAATTAAGAAATCATACTTGTGATCTTTTCTTTTTAATTTTTCATGTTTGAATTTTTTATTTATTTTAATAAGCTTGTTATATTTTTTTGGAAATTTAATATCATCACACCATCCCATATTATCTTTGATTACAACACATTTAAGAGA
>JAAZZY010000179.1 GCA_014239035.1 Chlamydiia bacterium | reverse complement strand
GCGGCGGCGGCGTCCGCACAATGGTTGCCATGCAATAAATTGAGTAGCTCGGACAAGTTCGATAATCAAAATTAATTTTTAAAAGAGTTATGTACCTTTAATTATTTGCGAAAGCAGTTTCCGCTCAATAACTCGAGTAGTTCTTAACGTATTAATTCGAAACTTCATGGGAAGGTTCATTACCATGATAGCTCGGACAAGTTCAATTACCAAAATTATTTACGTCTTTTTAAAAGAGTTATGGCCCTTTATTATTTGCTATTTAAAGCAGTATCCGCTCAATAATTTTTTCAAATCTTTTAACCATAGAAACCAGAAACAAATTTATTCAATGAAAGCAACTTTCTCCAACCGGTCATTCGGGCGTATGGTGTATCGCCTCGCGGAACTCTTGTTGTAATACTATAACCAGTGTTCTCCCCAGAAAATAAATTAAGCGCTTATTTTTGCATCAATAATGCAACAAAGCTCTACTTTTAGTATTTTTCTGTATAGCTGGGGAG
>JAAZZY010000017.1 GCA_014239035.1 Chlamydiia bacterium | reverse complement strand
AACCTTTTAGACCACCAAGGTTAAAAGAGAAATTAACTAAGGGGCTAAACAAGAATCTCAGTTTAGACACTTTCAATCTCGATTTAAAGACAGAGCGAAAGCTCTGTTTTTTTTTATAAAAAATTTATAGATTCATTGACAAAAAAAAATTTAATTGTAGATAAAAAAATCTCAACCATCCAAGAGCTTCTTCCTGTTCTTCAAGGGGTAGCATCTAGTGGGAAAGAGCTTTTAATTATTGCAGAAGATGTTGAAGCTGATGCACTGGCTACACTTGTAATCAATAAAATACGCGGCACTCTTAAAGCTGTTGCAGTAAAAGCACCGGGCTTTGGAGATCGCAGAAAAGCAATGCTAGAAGATCTGGCAACTCTTACATCTGCAACGGTTGTTAGTGAAGAAAAAGGCATGAACTTAAAAGATGCAACTGATGAAGTGTTGGGAAGCTGTGAAATGATTACCATTACAAAAGATGACTCTACAATTGTAGGTGGCACGGGTGATCAGAAAAGCATTAAAGCTCGCATTAAACAAATCGATAATGAGGTCCAAAATACTCAAAGTCCATATGATGTAGAAAAACTTGAAGAGAGAAAAGCTAAGCTCTCTGGTGGTGTTGCTGTCATTCGAGTTGGCGGTGCATCAGAGCCAGAAATGAAACAGAAAAAACAACTTTATGAAGATAGCTTAAACTCTACAAAAGCAGCTCTCAAAGAAGGGATTGTTCCTGGAGGAGGAATCGCTCTTCTTCGAGCAAGAGAAGTGGTCAATGCATTAAAACTTTCTGAAGATGAAAAACTTGGCGCTAAGCTTGTCTACACTTGTTGTGAAGCTCCGATTAAGCAGCTTGCTACAAATACAGGGCTTGATGGCGCAGTCATTGTAGAAGAAGTTTTAAAATCCAAAGAGAACTTTGGCTTTAACATGCTTTCACAGAAAGTTGAAGATCTAGTCAAAGCAGGAATTGTTGATCCAGCTGTTGTAGTTATCTCAGCACTTACCCATGCTATTTCAGTTGCGGGAATCATGCTTATTTCTGAAGCTCTTATTGGCAATGCGCCTGAAGATGAAGAAGAAACAAAGTAACTGGTTAAGCTTCTAATAAAAAAGGCCTTTCAACACATTGAAAGGCCTTTTTTTATTTTACTCTTTGCTTCTTTAATCAATGGGTTGGAGGCTTAGCATCCAAACCTGAAACTAAAGCTCCCGCAGCTCCAGCCATTATCAGTGCAAAAAGAAAGAGACCAGCTAAAAGAGCTACCCCAGCACTTTCCTTGTGCTGCGCTTGAGAAAATTCTCGGCGCAGTTTAGCAAGTCCAGCCCCGACAAAGACAGTACCATCCCCTTCAAACTTACAAACAAACCCTTCTCCTGATAAGAAAAGAGACTTTATGCTATTGCCTACTTTGGAAACTGTTGCATGAAGCCCTTCTGTGTAGGCTACAATATCATCATTATCAACATAGACTGGGGACTTGTGAGTAACCTCGACAGCTTTAACATTACCAAAACCAGACTTAAAATAAAGTGTGCCTGTAGATCCTGAAATAGCGGCCTCGGGCTTGAGCTGAGCGTTAGTAACGCCGAGTCCAATTCCTCTCATAATGCCGCTAATACCCGCATAAGAAGTCTCTAGAGAAATATTGGGTGTAAAGGCTACAAGAGCATTTTCAGAAACATTGAGTCCCAATCCTCGAGAATGAATTTCGGCTGCATATATTTGATAAGGGTTTTCTTCAAAAAGCAACCAACCATCTTTTTCATTTGCTAAATATTGGTTGGTAAAAAGGCTCTGCCCACCTAAAAAAAAGTTTTTGACCTTTCCCCAGGCAGTTTTTTCATTTAATGAGGTCGTTAGCTCTACATTTCTGTAAGCTAACATGCTACCTGGTTGAACATTCAGGCCCTCACCTTTTTTAATATACACAGCTTCCTCGGGAACACCCTCTCTATTTTGATTTGCAGTGGCATACCTTTCAATGCTATCTAGAAGAGGTAAAACAGTGGGCTGTGAAAACATAATTTTCTCCTAATAAGTAACTTGTGATTAAATAAAGGAGAAATTATTGCTCTTTAGAAATTAGAAGTCAAATAAGAGCCTTTCAAAAAATTGAAAGGCTCTTTTTTTTTTATCGAACTCTGTGATTAATACGTCTTATTTTTGGAACACGCACATGTTTGCGCTTTTGTAAATCCTGATACACTAGGGCATCAGTATGTAAAAGTTCATCCATCTGTTCATGGATGCACATAACCATCTTCTGTTTAGGCCCACTAAGTGATGATTCTTGCATTTTTGCATGCTTTACATCTTTAAGGGCTTTTTTTTGGATGGCTCTCATTTGGCGACGATCTACCTTTCCCATAACACACCTCCTATAATTTATTATCTACACAGGTTTGTTTATTAAAGCAACAAAGTTAATAAACTAATACTAGCTAAGAAAAATATTTATTTTATTTTGAATTACTCTTATACTATTTGTTAAAACAAATGAATTCACAATCTATGAAGCTTGCTCATCTCTCTGATATTCACTTTTTTAAGTACGATTTAAGGCTGGATAATTTCTTTTCAAAGAACTTGCTTGCTACTCTAAATTATCTGGCAAACAGAGGCAGACACAAAGTTGGCTTTGATATAGATCAAATCCCTAACCTGCTAAAAGACAATGGCGTCACCAACGTTGTAATCACCGGAGATTTCACAACAACTTCTAACTTAAAAGAATATGAATTAGCTAAGAACTTTGTTAATAAACTTGAATCTTTAGGCCTCAAAACGCTAGTTATCCCGGGTAACCACGACACCTATACTAAAGCAGCAGCCCTATCAAAAAGATTTTACCATGCATTGCCATCGGATGAACGTCTGCGCGATGAGTCTATTGTCTATGATGATTTTGGTGCTGGGTTTAAATATATTGCGCTAGATACAACAATTGCAACTCCACTGTGGTCATCACAAGGATTGTTCTCTAAAATGCTAGAGGGGAAGCTTACAAAGCTTTTAGAGTCTATTTCCTCTACTCAGCCATTAATCTTAATCAACCACTTCCCTATTGTCACACGAAAGCATATGGCTATTCGTAATCAGATGGTGCATTTTCAAAATTTAAATACTCTCATTAGCCGCTTTTCAAATATTAAGCTCTACCTTTGCGGACATACACACCTCTCAGAAATTATTGATCAAAAACCAATCATTCTCAACAGCGGGAGCCTCACCCTCACAAAAGGGGGTTCTTTTCATATTATGGATCTAGAGCCTTCTTCTGTTGAAGTAGAAGTTTATTCTCATGAGAGCAAAAAATGGGAAATGAGTGCTAAAAAGAAGCTTTCTCTTTAACGTCCAAAGATTTTATCAATATTAATAATACCAATAGATTGCAGTACAACAACGCAGATACATCCAGGGGCTACCCACTTAATGAAGAACTTCCACACGTTGTAGAGCCAGTTCCAACGACTTCCTGATAGGAACTCTTCTTTTGAAATCTTGCTAGTTAGAAACCATCCACCATAAATAGAGATTAATAGACCCCCTATCGGCAAGGTCCAGTTAGCCACTAAGTAGGTCATGGTATTGAAAAAGTTTTTGCCATAAACCTCTTGCCAGTTGGGGAAAATCCCCCCAGACCAGGCGAGAGCTGATGGTATACCAACCACAAAGCTTGCTATTCCAGTAACTAAAACCGCTTTTTTTCTAGACCAATCATAGAGATCTATAAAGTTTGCAGAGACTACTTCTACTAGAGCAATAGATGATGTGAGTGCTGTAAAAGTAAACAGAGTGAAAAAACACGTTGAAATAATCAAGGCACCAGGAAGACGCGCAAATAAAATAGGCATAACTTTAAAGATTAGTCCAGGACCAGCTGCCGGGCTTGCACCAGATGAGAAGATAATCGGGAAGATCATCATTGATGCCATCAAAGAAATCACGATATCCATAGTCCCAATTATAAACGCAGTCGATGGAATATTCTCACTATGCTTCATGTAGCTACCATATGTGAGGATGATCCCTTGTCCTAGGCTCATCGTCATAAAAGCCATTCCAAGGGCAGTTAAGATAGTAGATGGCTTAAAATTGCTCATGTCAGGTTTAAAGATAAAACTAAAAGCTTCTCCAAATCCTGACAAGGAAGTGCTATAAATAAATAGACCAAGTAGTAGAAGTATAAGGGCAGGAATCATAATCTTGCTCCAATATTCTATACCCTTTCTAATTCCTTGCAGGACAACTCCAACAGTAATAGCTGTAAATATGACATTCCAAAATAGGGTCATGCTTCCTGAGCGCTGCAGCGTCTCAAAAGCACATCCGATTTCTTCAGGTGACTTACCTACATAGAACTGATTAAGGCTCATGAAAATATAATTAAGCCCCCATCCAGCAACAACGCTATAGTATGACATTATAATGAAGGAAGTCAAAACACCGAGCCAGCCCACTCCTCTCCAGAAAAGAGAGTTGTGCGTTAATGATCCAAAGATTCCAACAGCCCCTCGTTGAACTTGCCGACCCATGATAAGCTCTACTACAAAAACAGGAACACCAATTAAAAAAGTAGAAGCAAGGTAAACTAAAACAAAAAGACCTCCACCGTTCTCACCTACAAGATAGGGAAACTGCCACAGCGTTCCCAATCCAATTGACGATCCAGCAGCAGCCATGATCATCCCAAAGTGGGATCCCCAATGCTCTCTTTGTTTTTTCATACAGTTCCTTTGAGCTGTTTAAACATTGCGAAGGATTCTAACTGATTTGAGACTAAAAATTCAATCTATTAAAAATACAGTTAACAACCATATTATAATTATATAAAAAATACGAACCAAAAGTGATTTTAATTTATAATTTTAACATCTTATATTAACTAAAAGAATCCAACCCATTGTTAAACAAAATTTTGTTTTGATTGCTAAAGCAAAAAAGCCTTGTCATCGACTAATCAATGACAAGGCAAGTATTTTAAAAAGAAATGTTATTAGATTTCATCTCTTTTTGGTGGGGCTTCTTTAGAAGTGTCAGCAACCTTTTCTTGACCTGAGAAGTACTCTACTCCAGAATTCCACAACTCAGATGCTTTTGTAGTTGCCATAGCATAGTTTCTGCCAGGAGCTTCTATAAAGACATAATTCACATCTGTCACATCTGACCAGACTTGATCAAAATCTCTTTGACACACTAGACCCTGCAGCCCGATGCTGATTTGGAGGCCGCTAGCTTCAAGAACAGCAAAAGTCATCGCAGAAGCATAATTAACTGCTTTGACGCAGGCACCTGTAAGTAAAATTGCAGCTTGACTGGCACCGAATCCAATAGCTGTTCCATCACGAGATTGAGTTAAGGCACCCATTGCCCATTGGTTACTATTATTCCAACCTTGGCATGCATTTGAATATCCATTGTAAGCCATATTTGCTATATCAGTCATATCTTTTCCTCCATTTATTATTTGAAAGAAAGCATGATAGCAAAAGTTTTGATATTAATTAAATCTTTAAATTAGCCAGATTCATCAACAAGTTCTTGCTTAGGGTACTTGATTCGAGAGTGAACTGCTGCGGTGAGGGTTTTAATCATGGCTTTGCGCACTTTTCCAAGTTCTTCAAATGTGAGGGCACATTCTTCAAACTGCCGATCTTTAGATTTTTGATAGATTATTTCATCAACAAGTTTTGTAATCGTATCTTCTTCAAGCTGATCTAAAGATCTTGAAGCTGCTTCTAGGGTATCTGCAATCATAATAATAGCAGATTCTTTAGAGCGTGGTTTTGGACCACTATATCTAAACTGCGAAGCATCTACTTTAGATTTATCTCCTTTCATCAGCTCACTTTGCTTATGATAAAAGAAGTAGACAAGCGTTGTGCCATGGTGCTCTTTGATAATGTCAATAAAAGGCTCTGGAAGGTTGGCCTTTCTAGCCATAGTTACCCCATCGCTGACGTGATCGATGATAACTCTAGATGACTCTTTCGGGGTAAGTAGTTGGTGCATATCCACCCCCCTTTGCTGGTTTTCAGTAAAGTATTGAGGGTGATTGAGCTTTCCAATGTCATGATAAAGTGTTGAGACGCGGCAAAAGAGGCTATTAGCTCCAATTTCTCTAGCAGCTGATTCAGCTAAATATCCTACGACAATTGAATGCTGATAGGTTCCTGGTGCTTCGATGGCAAGCCTTTGTAATAAATTATTACTAGGATCCATATATTCCATTAAAATAATATCTGTCAGGATATGGAATGTCGATTCCAATAAAGGAAGTAAACCTGCGACTAGGATTGCTGTAATTAAGAGAAAGACAAATGAAGAAATTAGATCTGTAGCAAGAGATGATCCCCAGCTCATGTTATCATAGAGGTAGAATGCAAAAATGACAATGATGCTGGCGACCCAAGTTTTGGCCATAACCCAAAAGACTTCCTTTCGTTTACTGACGCGCCTAGAAGCTGCTATGACGATAATCATTGCCGTTAAGTTAACGACTAAGAAACCCACGCGATCAACGACAAGTGTCATAGACATCACAACAGCTAAAAAACCACTACAGAAAAGGGCAATCCTCTCATTGAGCAAACAGCAAAATAATATTGTTGCAAACGGCACAAAGATAGGGTAGCCAATATCTTCAATGAGGTGGCTGCCATTCATTATTAAGAAAGCTTCGGTAAGTTTTGCAAGAGCTAAGGTAAGAACAACGATAGTGATGATTAGTGATAAGAAGCGATTAGAACATAAAATATCTTTGTGTGAAATCTTAAAATAGATATAGCTAATCAGAACCAAAATACAGGTCATTAAGATGCTACCGACAAGAGAATAAGGATTCCACAAATTACGGTGTGTATTAAGAGCCTGCTTCATCGATTGCATCATTGAGATGTGTCTGCTTGTAACTTTTTCGCCCTGATTAATGACATTATCCCCCATATCTACTGGTGTATACTGCTGAGAAATCTTTTGTTGGAGCACCCTTTTGAGGTTATTTTGAGATTTTTGATCAGGGGCGAGCTTCCACGTATGAGAAGCATAGTAGTGCACAATGTAGTTTATGACTGGCACGCCAACTGTAGCGTTAGCAAAAGTCTGAAATTCTATTTGGGCCCAAATGTCATTTGGAATATAGAAAGATTGCTCTGTTGGATTGCTGTCGGGTAAATATTGATAGTAATTTTGAGCAGGTAAATCAGCTTCATGGATTTTGCTGATAGTCTGACTGTTTGTAAATCTTGCAAGCATCACACCATTTTCAAATTGGTCTAATGCATTCATCATATCTTCTAAAGAAGCATCTTTAGTGTCTTTTCTCCATTGATATTTACTCAATAGATTTTGTTCTAGAGTTTCTCTGACTTTGATGAGTTGATCAGGGTCTATTCTATAGATCTTATCTACGTCTTTAATAGCCCTTTGACGCAGGATAATTGTAGCTTCTTCATCAGGAAAATCAAAGGAGATCTGTGAGACAACATAGTTCTTGGAGATGCTACCCAGCTCAAGAGTTTCAACGGTGACTTCTCTAAAGTGGAGAAAAATAAAAAGACATGCTGCAAAAATAAGGCCGATAAAAAGGCGAACGCTCTTACTTCTATCAAAGAACCCTCGCTCTCTAGCTAGAAGAATTGAAGATTTTTTACCACTCGAGTCCGACGGCAATGGAGCCTCCTATTTTAAGCTTATGATCATCTACTTTGAGAAAATTCTAGAGTATTGTATCAAATCGCTTTAAAATTATCTTTCTTTTTTTTTAGCACTCTAGAGATTATTTTAATAAACTTTTTTAATCTAGAGGATCATTTCTTGATTTTTTATTGAACAATAAGCTAGTTTCCATCGATTGATTATACCACTACTTGAGGAAGAAAATGTCAAATTATTCTGAATACAAGGTCATGGCTAGAACTATGCGTCCCCTGCGTTTTATTGACGTTGTAGGACAAGAAAAAACTAAAATCACTTTAAAGAATGCTTTTAAATTAAATCGACTAGGGCATGCTTATCTTTTTTGTGGCTTTCACGGTATTGGTAAAACCACTTTAGCACGCATTTTTGCAAAAGTTCTCAACTGCGATGCACCAGTAGATGGAGAGCCTTGTAATCAATGCTCTTCATGCCTAGAAATCACCTCCGCATGTTCACTAGACGTCATTGAAATTGACGGGGCCTCTAACCGTGGAATTGATGACATTCGCCAAATTAATGAAAGCGTGGGATTTGCAGTTAAGGGAGGTAAGTACAAAGTTTATATTCTTGATGAAGTGCACATGCTCACTAAAGAAGCTTTCAATGCCTTGCTAAAGACTTTAGAAGATCCTCCACAAAGAGTAAAATTTTTATTTGCGACAACAGAGCCGCATAAAATCCCTGCGACTATTTTAAGCCGCTGTCAGTGCTTTTACTTAGAGCCCATATCAACAGATCAAATTTCTAAGCACCTTATTAAATGTGCAAAATCAAATGATATTACTTTTGAAGAAGGAGCGGCATACCTTTTAGCTAAAAGAGCAAACGGATCTCTTCGAGATGCCCTAGTTTTAGCTGACCAGCTTATTTCATATTGCAATGAAGAGGTCCAGCTAAGTAAAGCTATTCACTTTCTTGGTCTTCTGCCAAAATCAGAGCTTTTCGAATTTGATCAAAAGGCATCAAAGGGAGACTTGGATGCCGCTTTTAAGCTTGCCAAAAGCATCCTTTCGTCTGGAAGAGACATCATGAATTTTCTAGACATGCTCTGTGAGCATTATAGACAAATTCTCTACATCAAAATCTATAAGGGAAATCCCTCAAGCTTAAAAGTTTCTCAAGTGGAGTGGCCTGACTATGAAAAATCGGCAAGCTACTATAGTTACGAACAGTGCCTGCATATCATAGATTTGATCTTAGAGGCGCAAAACAAGATCAAATATGCCCTCTCTAAACAAATAGCTTTAGAGAACCTTTTGATTCAAATTGTGCGCTCTTATGGCAGGGTTTCAGTGAAAAGCCTCATCCAACAGCTAGACTCACTTAAATCCAATTTAGACATAACCCACTTAAAACAAGAAGAATACAAAGAAAAACCTCCCTCTACGACCCTAAGTACTCCTCCGAAGCCTGAATCAAAAAAAGATTTACCAAAAGAGGCTCCCCCTCCAACGAATCCTGATGCAAAAAAACAAAATATTTGCTACAATACAGTTATGCAATTTGCAGCCGTAGAGCTAGAAGGCTCTTTAAAAAAAGAAGGAAACTAAATGGGAAGCGGATTTAAAAAACGTAAAAAACAAATGCAAGCGCTCCAAGAACAGTTAATGAGTGCTCAAGAAGAAATCAAAAATAAGAAAGTTGTCGGAACAAGTGGCGGCGGTTTAGTTTCTGTTACCCTTAGTGGAGAGCATGAAATGCTTGATATCAACATCAAAAAAGAATGCATCGATCCAGAAGATCAAGATGGCCTTCAAGATTTGATTCGATCAGCCTACCAAAATGCATGTGAGCAGCTCAACGAATCCCAGCCTGAACTACCCGGATCTTCTCTATTTGACCTAATGCCTAATTAATTGGCTACAATGTGGCAAACTTCTTGAGGAACTAACTTTTCGTATTCCTCACTGAGTTTCTTTTGAATTTCCTTATATGAGTGCATATTCAAGATCGTTTCAGCAAGTTGACATGCTGAGATGATACTAATCTTGCGGATGGTGTTTTTCACAATCGGAATGAAACGAGCTGTACAAGATAGCTCATGAACTCCCAGCCCCAATAAGAGCGCCGTAAAACGTGGATCTGCTGCAATTTCTCCACAGACTGAAACGGGTATCCCGTTTCGATTGGCTTCTATGACTATCATTTTAATTAGACGAATAACACTTGGATCTGCTGGGTTATATAGATAGCTCATTATTTGGTTGCCCCGATCTACGGCCAGTGAGTACTGTACTAAATCATTTGTGCCAATCGATAAAAAGTCACAGTGTTTAGCAAACTCATCGCAGGTAATAGCAGCAGAGGGAATCTCAATCATGCAACCGACTTTAATATGCTTATCATAGGCAATACCCTCTAGGTCCAACTTTTTCATCTCTTCATGAAGTAGCGCTTTAGCCTCTAAGAGCTCAAAAGCACCAGAGACCATAGGGAACATCACTTTGACTTGTCCATACACGCTTGAGCGTAAGATGGCACGCAATTGAGACCTAAAAATAGTTGGATTTTGGAGCATATAGCGAATAGCTCTACATCCTAAAAAGGGATTCGCTTCATTAATTTTTACAAAGTCACCAGGCTTGTCCCCACCAACATCAAATGTGCGAATAACTATAGGCAACCCATTGGCGGCTTTAGCAAATTCTTTGTAGATTTCAAACTGCTCTTCTTCTGAGGGAAACCTATTTTGATCAAGGCAAATATATTCAGAGCGAAATAGCCCTACCCCATCCCCTCTGTATTTATGGACTAGCTGAAGCTCCTCTAAAACTTCAACATTAGCAGTCAGCCTCACCTTATAGCTGTCGAGTGTTTCAGTCAAGAGATTACCTGATGTACTAAGTTTTTCCAAGTTGCTTTTGAGCTGATTTTTCAAGGCTTGGTAGGCAGAAAGAGTAGCAGGAGTTGGGTTGATGATTACCTCTCCATTCCTCCCATCAATGATGACAACATCTCCTTTTTTGAGATCTATCTGGTTGAGGTTAATATTTGAGACATAAGGAATCCCCCTTGATCGGGCAATAATTGCTGCATGAGAAGTTTTCCCTCCAACTTCAGTGACAAAAGCTCCTATATGAGTTTTTTTAGCTTCAGCGGCATCAGAGGGCACTAAATCTTTTGCAAAAACAATGGCATTCTCTTTTACTTCGGCAAGCGATAGCTTCACTGACTTTTTTAGATTTCTTAAAATACGAGAAGCAACATCTTGAACATCGCGTATTTTTTCTCTAAACATTTCATCGGTAAGCATGCTCAGTTTTCGCTCGTAATCCCTTATAAAAAGTCCAAAGACATACTCTGCATTTTTCATTTTCTTGCAGATTGCCGCTTCAAGCTCGAATGTAATTTGCTCGTCTTTCATAATCTGCAAATGGGTCTCAAAAATCATAACCCCTTCGATTGCTCCATCAAGTTCCAGTTGCTTCTGGATCTGTACGACTTCTTTTCGAGATTTTTCTATAGCATTGCGATACCTAAGTACTTCATTTTTTATTTCTGTTTTGGGAATAGAGAACTCAGGAATCTCATCTTCTGAAAAATAAAATAACAATGGGGAGCCTATGGCAATCCCACTGCAGATAGGGCTACCCTTTAGGCGAGCTTCCTCTTTATGATCTAAAACAGCCATAGCTATTTTCTCCTAAATTGGTTTTTAAATGCATCTAATAGCTGCTTCAATACTATTTCAGCATCTAATCCTTCAACCTTGATATCAAGAATTGTGTCTTTTTTAGCTTCTAAAAGCAGGATGTCCATGACCTGTTTGGCATCAATAGTTAGAGAGTTACAACTAAAGGTTACTTTCGACTGAAAATTTTGTAGCAACTTAGCAATCGCTGTTGCTGGACGAGCATGCAAGCCCATTTCATTTTCAATTAAAAGCGTGTGCTTAAGGATTTTATTCATGCGCCACTCTCTTATAATTAAGTCTTCGAGCAATTTGTCCATGCTGACTATCTCTAAAGTCTTTGGCTGAGTGGTAGCCCATTTTCTTCAAACGGAAATTGAGAGCAATAGTCTCAATAAGCAAAACTACATCACGCCCTGGCTTTACCGGCAGAACAGAATAAGGCACTTCAATTCCTAGAACATCACATTTAGTTTCTTCAAGCCCAAGTCGATCATAAAAATGATTTTCATTCCACTCTTCAAGTTTGACGATAATATCGATCTGTTTTTTATCGCGCACACAATAAGCTCCATAGATATTGGCAACATTTAAGATCCCAATTCCTCGTATTTCCATATGGTGGCGCGTCAGCTCCACACCATGTCCTTCTAAATAGCTTCCTTTACACTTCTTTATGCGAACAACATCATCAGAGACAAGCCTATGTCCTTTTTCAATGAGTCCCAAAGCAGTTTCACTTTTTCCAATAGAGGAGTCTCCTTCGATTAAAACACCCACATCATATACTTCGATAAAAGTACCATGGCGAGAAGCGATTGGAGAGAATTCTTCTGTTAAGATCATGAGAATTTGACTGATTGCTTGTGAGGTTGTCTTGGGAATTTTAAACAAAGCGATATCTAAGCTCTCACACAGCTCGATCAACTCTTCAATGTGAAAATAACTGCGCGAGACACCAACTGCTGGCGTGCGCTCAGTTAAAATAGCCTTGATACGCTCTTTGCGCACTTCTTTGGTTAGAGTATCTAAATAGGCAACCTCAAGTTTTCCAAAAAATAAAAGCCTCTGATCCTGATAGTAACCCATAAAACCCGTTAAAAACATTCCAGCTCGGTGTATTTCAGGAGTGTCAATCAATCTTTTTATTCCTTTTTCACCAGCAATGATTTCAAGGTTTAAAGACTCGCGGTACTTTTGGTAAAAATCTTCAACTAATAGCATAGGAGCATCCTCAAGCAATAAATTACCTATAGAGATAAACTATTTTAAAAATAATTTCAACTAATAAATAATCCTCTATTTATTAAAATAAATAACTATGCATCCATTTTAAATAATTAATTCAATCCATACTTTATATGAAAAGTTTCTTTTTGTTTTTGTAAATTGGCCCCGATTAAAAAAAATAGGAAGATATAGATCTGCATGACCACTGAAGGAAAAAATGGAACGCGCAGGCAATAGTCTATTGATGTAGGTACCCAATAAATAATTTGAACTAGTTTTTCTGCAGCGTATCCAACAGTATATAGTCCATAGGATGCGACAGTCGGAAAAATCAAAGATAAAAAAAGAGCGCTCATAAAACTGAATAAAATAAAGCTCACTATAAGTGGAACTATTAAATTAAAGATAAAACCCATCCAGTAGAATTTATGAAAGTGAAAAAGGCTAATGGGAAGAGCTGCAATATGAACAGCACATCCAAGAGCCAATGATTTTAAGATGGCCTCATCGACTAAAGAGACTGTAGGAAACACCTTCTTCAAAAAGATAAAGCAAGGCCTATAATAGATTAAAATTCCAAACGTAACCATAAAGCTAAATTGAAAACCCAGATGGTTAATCATGAAGGGATTTAATATCAGCACAATGACCATCGCAATAGAGAGGACATTGACTGAAGTAACTAGCCTTTTTTGATATAAACTCCATAGATAGACTAAAGCAACAATCCAAGCTCTTGAAAGTGATGGGCCATAGCCCACAAAAAAGTAAAAAAGACTCAATGAAACAGCTAGTGCAAAGAGTCTCAACTTTAAAGGGACAAATTTTAAAAGAGCCGTCAAAAATAGAGCTAAAATGGCAAAATGAAACCCAGAGATTGCCAGAAGATGATTTAGGCCAAAACGGCTAAAAGTAAAAGATAAGAAGTTGTCTTGAAAATCACCTGTGGCCATCCCAATTAAAAGAGTTCGCCCATTTTTGAAAGGAATGTGTTTGTTGATAAACCTTCGAAACTTCTTTTTGAGCTCATACCTCTTTTGAGCCATACACTGACTTTTGGCTACTCTAACAAAAGAGGCATCTTTTGCAACCTTGAGCTTATAGCCGTAAAAGTCACTTTTAAGTAGCTCCCCTTCCACCCAGTAATCTCCATTAGCCTTAAAAGGCTTAATTCCTTTGGGCAGATAGAGTGTAAAAGGAAGCCTTCTAAGCTTTCGAGACGATTTTGCCTCAAATTGGGTTATTATTCCCTTATAGACCCAAGACCTTCCAAAGGTACTCGAGGAGAAATTTACTTCATGAAAGTGAAGGCGAGCCCTGCCTTTGAGGCTTCCTTTGAAGGACAGATCTCCAATATATAGAAATAGGGCTCCATATATAGTGATACAAAGGGGCAGAAAGATGCGCAACATGCGCCTCCACCCAATAATTAGCCCCCAGAAGGGCATTAAAACAACAACCTCTAAACCGTTTATATACAGCGCTATAGAAAATATAACTCCACTTAGGGGCAAGACCATTGGATGCTCTGAAATGAAGTGATTTGCCCGCTCATTTATTAGTAGTATTTTTTTGATAATCATTGACTTTTTACTAAATTTAAGGTATAATATATGTAGCGAAGCTTAACAAATAAAGTATAAACCATGGCAACTTATAGTAAGATACCAGACAGAGATTCTGCCTTATTGAGACAGCAGTTTGAAGAATTTCAAGATGCCAGTTCTAAGAGGGCTCCCTTGTCGACTGAAGAGGCTGAGTTAGCAGCTGCACTTGAGAAGATCAGACTATTGGAAGCTACTGGTGCTCTCGGGGGAACCGCCGTAGAAAGGAAGGAAGCCAGTCTTCAGCAAGGACTTGACGCATCTTTATCTCATAGATCACCAGACGATCTTGCACTTCAACGAGGACTTGACGCATCTTTATCTCATATGCCAGCAGACGATCTTGCACTTCAACAAGCAATGGCTGCATCTTTATCTCATAGATCACCAGACGATCTTGTACTTCAACAAGCCATGGCTAAATCCCTACTGACATCTGGAGCAGGATTTGAAGCTACAGAGCGTACTAAAGGCGGTGGCCTTTACAACATAGGAAACACCTGCTATTTGAATTCACTTGTTCAAGCAGTCTTTAAACATGGAGAAAGCTATAAAACAGCTCTTATAACTAAAGCTAATGTGGTTATTTTAGAGCCTATCGTAGAAGGTATCGTAGGAGATCCTGAGCGAGCAAAAAAAGTATTCAAAGAAAGATCAAAATTGCTTTTGGATATTATCAAACTTTCTGAGAAGGAGAATCCCACAAAAGTATCCAATCAAGAACTAAGAGACAAACTACTGAAATTTAAGCAAAAGCTTTCCTCGGTACCACAATATGCACAATTTGCAACAGGCCAGCATGATCCAAGCGAACTTTTTTATGCTCTAGGACAATTTTTAGACATTGAAACACTTCTTCCATGTATGTCTATGCGCACACACCTTCGCTCCGAATTAACGGAAACTAATGTAGGCTTTAAAGAAAGATCTGATGCATCGTATACCATTGTTTTAAAAGGCCAAGACAAATCTTCGATTCAACAAGCAATAGATGACCAGTTTATGCATCCAGAGCATATGACAGGCCCAAATGCTCTTGCGTTTGGTCCTGAAAGGGCTCAAGTTTTCGAGCCTGGCTATAAGACAGACTTTTTCCTCGCAAGTGCTGCTCCTAATGAAATTATTATCCAAGCCCCAAGATTTTCTCAGAGAGTCAAACCAAGAATTAAATTTTTCAATTGGGAACTCAAAGCAGCTGAGGCTGTAAGAGAAAGAAATAACAAATCCATTGCTTTTGATCCAGAAATTGAAATTCCTCTTTTTGATGACGAAGGCACTCAAGCAGAGAAAAAACTTGTTTTAGCACTTGATTCAGTTGTCGCTCACCGCTCAACAAGTATGAGAGGCGGGCACTACGTAGCCTATAAAAGACAAGCTAATGGCTCATTTTTACTCTACAATGACTCCGTAAGAAGTGTAATAACTCAAGAAGATGCAATGGCAAGAATTGCTAAAGAAGGATATCTTGCCGTATACAAAAAAGTTAGAGTTGAAGACATAGTAAATCCACTACCTTATGGATCAATACCAGTTCGTTCACTTGGCTACGATTGTCAAATGGAGCAGATGCCACCTATAGAATCAGAAGATGACCTTGTTCTTGTTGATGCAGAAGCAGTAGCAGAGACAAAGACTTTTGAAGGCTTAAAAAGATTAGGGTGTCCAACAAAGGATGCTTCTGAAGATGTTCTATCTCATCTTGATCAAGCCTGCCAGGCAATGTTTGTGAAAGATGAAATAGCAAATACTGCAATCAACGTCAGTGGTTCTATTGATTTGGCTATGCCATTAGAGGTCCTAACAGCTGATCTTGCTGGTTACTTTATAGAGAATCTAACGACATTGAATACAATGATAGAAACGGCAACTGAAGATTTTGAATTTAAAGAAAAAACGATCCTTAAAACAGATTTTCAACAGATAAAAAAACTTTTCAACCTTATGTCGAAAAAAGAGCACCGATTGGGGCTTGAAGAATTTATCGAGTCAAAAAAAGCAAAGGCGGCTAAACAAGTATACATTCCAAGCGCAGTCCTTCAGGCCTGTCAAAAGGCTCAATCCGCAGAAGACTTCGAGGCTATTGGATATGTAATGAGGGCTGAGTTTACAAAAACTTCTGGTCGATTAATATCTGTTAAAATTGAGGTGTTAACTCAACTTATTCAAGATTCAAGGCTACAAGAATACCCGCTTCTCCTGGAAGCTATTAAAAGACAAGCCTATGACATCACACTTAGATGCATAAGAAAAATTTCATCAAGTATTGTTTTTAACTTCTTAAGAAAAGGAACACACAAAACCGACACCTTTACAATAGGTGGCACCCTATCCAGTCGCGATGCAGTGCACAAAGCATGGGATGATGCTATAAACCACTCAGCAGCTGATGAGCTTATAGGCCTTGTAGGCATTCAGAGAATTGCTCGTTCTCTTGGCTTCAAAATTAATGGCATAGCTATAGGTGAAATAGATTTAAGGCTCAAACGCGAAGCAGGAGAGCTTGACGGTGCTAATGGAACAGAAAGAGACCCTTCAGATAATATTGGGCAGATGAGCGTAATAATTGAAATCCTTGATCAGTTAAATGCACTTTTTGCACCTAAGCCCGAATCTCCAATCCCTCCTCCAGCTGTTGATGAAGTTTTTACTAGAACTTTTACTCCCGTAGTTGCAGCGAAGGCTCCTTCTCCAAAAGGTTCTCCACAAACTGTCTTATCTGATGATGAATTTTTCTTGGCTCCTAGCTCTCCTAGATCTGAGTCTCCACCTGTTATCACCGCATCAATAAGAGATTTGGTTCCCGCAACTTCAAAACTAAGTCCTGAAGTAACAAGCTATATTTATACTCTTTTATCCAGAAGCGCCGACACACCAAGAGGCACTTTAAAAGGAAGAAAACCCCGACTCAGCGACAGAGCCAGCAAGATTCGATTTTAAAAAAAAATCTAATCTTTTCTTAAAATATTAATTCATACCCCCCATAAATTCAACGCTTGTGTATAATCCCTTCCATTGACTTTTAGTCGATGATCTTTTTAATATCTTTTTGGATAATATGGCGGTCATAGCTCAGTTGGTTAGAGCGCCGGATTGTGATTCCGGAGGTCGCGGGTTCGAATCCCGTTGGTCGCCCATTTATTGTTTGGATATATAAGCCCCTAATAGTTAAAGAAAACAACATTTTTTTCCTCTTTTAGTTCTGCTTTTCTCCAAAATCTAATGAAAATTTCATTTATTTGTAATAGAATTTCGTTTATTGAATAGAGGCAAGACCCTCAAAGGATAAACATGGCTCGCAAAGAAAAGCAGATCGAAGAAGAAATAGAAGTAGAGGCGTCCTCCAACCATCCAGAGGTTGTGGGAGTCGTTTTAATTGTGAGCAGCCTCCTCATTTTTTTAGGACTTTTTAGTTTCCATCAAGGGGAACCAAGCCGCAATTGGCTTGGCCTTGTGGGATATGGAGCATCTTGGACTTTGCTCTATTGTTTTGGAATTTTGAGCTACACGCTCAATATGCTTTTGATATGGATTGGCTGGAAAAAATTAAGTCAGCAGCCCATTGAGCAAATAGCAAGCAAAGTTATTCATCTTTCTATCATGACAGTATCACTTTGTGTTTTACTCAGTGCCCTTGCTGAAACTCAACCGCAATTTGCTTCTATTTTTAATGAATCCATCTACTCTGAGAAAATCCATTTAAATACTCCGCTTGCCTACAAGCATACGCGCTATTATCTAGGAGGTTTCTTTAGCTATTATATTTATGCCGATCTTCCTGGTTTTAGCCTCTTCCAATTGCTTAGTAACATAGGCGTAAGCATTGTGTTTATGACCACTTTCTCCGTTTCATTAATTTTACTTACTCAATTTAGACCCAGTATTCTCATTGAATTCGTGCAGGAAAAAATTTATGCTCTAAGACAAAAAGATGATGAGGAAGACCAAGAGTATGAAGAAGAAGAGGAAGAAGAAGAAGATGCGAGATTTTCACTAAAAAATCTTTTCTTTTCTGGTATTGATCGCATTAAATCATGGCTGCCACAGAAAAAAGAATTAGAGCCTCTTTATCCTGAAGACGAAGATACTTCTTTTATCGCTGAAACATTCACACCTGAGCCTGATGCACAAGCTCCAGAGCCTGATACTCAGATACCCTTTGAGAATGAAGAACAAAGTGCACCTCAATCAGAGCCAAAAATATCGACATATGAGCCTTCAAGTCCCTCTACAAAAAACCTAGCTCAATCTCTTTCTAAAAGAGAGAGCGCAATTAACCGCCAGCGTGTTTATAACGGCGACTTCAAGCATTATAGACTCCCCTCTCCAAGGCTATTAACAAGCCCCAAACGCAGTCATCAGCCTACACTCAAAGAAGATCTGCGCCGCCAGGCAGGAGTTTTAGAAGAAACTCTTTTAAGCTTTGGAATTGAAGCTAAAGTTGGAGAGATTCATTGCGGCCCCACCATTGTCTCTTTTGAAGTGCACCCAGCAACTGGAGTAAAAGTTCAAAAGATCAAAGCTCTAGAAAATGATATTGCTCTAAACCTACAAGCAAAATCTATTCGCATTATTGCTCCTATTCCTGGAAAAGCTGTTGTCGGCATTGAAATTCCTGCACCAGAGCCTCAAGAAGTAAGTTTTAAGGAAGTTTTAGCTGAATACCAAAATTCAAAAAGACAGTTTCACATCCCTGTTCTTTTAGGTCAGACCGTGACAGGAGAACATGTCATGACAGATCTATCTCGCATGCCGCACTGCATCATTGCTGGAGCAACTGGCACAGGAAAATCTGTCTGCATCAACGCTATTGTGATGTCTATGCTTATGAGCTGTAAGCCCGATGAGCTTAAGCTTATTCTAATCGATCCTAAAAAAGTAGAGCTGAGCCCTTATACAAAGCTTCCTCATATGATTGCTCCAGTGATTACCGAACCTGCAGAAGTTACAGGCGCTCTTAAATGGATGGTTCGTGAAATGGAGCATCGCTATGAAGTTTTAAAGCTACTAGGCCTTCGAAACATAGCATCTTTTAACAGCCGTGATATTAATAAGGAATTTGAAGAGACTCTAGACTTAGAAATTCCTGATAAGATGTACTATATTGTTTGTGTCATCGATGAGCTTGCAGATCTAATGATGCTCTCTAGCAATGAAATTGAAGTGCCTATTGCTCGTATTGCACAAATGGCACGAGCTGTCGGTATCCACTTAGTACTTGCAACGCAGCGCCCTTCAAGAGAAGTTATCACAGGCCTTATTAAAGCAAACTTCCCCACCC
>JAAZZY010000178.1:260-503 GCA_014239035.1 Chlamydiia bacterium | reverse complement strand
AAAAATATTACGCATCATTTCTTTCTCTTCGATGCTTTCTGTTCCGGTATACAAAATGTATTTTGGTTTTGCCTTTTCCTCTTCTGTTTGAGAGATATGCCATGCTCCTTTTGCATTTTTTGCTATTTTTAATTGTGCAAATCCATTGGCTTCTAAAACTAATTGGAAAATCCCGATGCCTTCTAAAGTTCTAAATTGTGAGTAGATAAGATGAAGGCCTTTCTTTTCTTCAATATTGTTTAA
>JAAZZY010000178.1:0-250 GCA_014239035.1 Chlamydiia bacterium | reverse complement strand
CTGTGTTTCTTTAAATTTGCGAGTGCTTCTTGAATCCGCACTTCATATGTTTTATCTACTTTTGAGGACATTGCTGCCTTGAGCTCGACGGCATCATCTGCGGTAAAGCGCCCATCAATATTTTGCATTTTTTGTTCTGCATTGGCATTATCTAATACATCTTCATCCAATTTTTCTTGTGCTGCTTGCATCACATCTGCGTCTTCTCTTGGTAGAGGTCGTTTAATTTCACCGGGGAAGACGAAATTAC
>JAAZZY010000177.1 GCA_014239035.1 Chlamydiia bacterium | reverse complement strand
ATAAAAAGTGTGATTTGTTCATTAATAAAGGTATTTTAATAAACTTTTACACTTTATTGGACTGTTTTCATACTTTATTGAGTTTAAAAGAACCATAAATTCATAATTGAGTACTAAATATGTAAAAAAAAATTATAATTTGTAATTTTCTAAAATTCAAGATATTTATGGGGGTATGGGAAGGGAAAATTGATTTATTCAAAAAGTAAGAGCTACAATTGCACAAACTCAATGTTATATTTTCGGGGAAGGTTTTAATTTTTAAGTCTTTTATTTTGTCGAATTTTAATTACTGTCCCCTAGCTTGGCATTTTTGTAGTCTGAGATCGACAAGAAAAATGGAAAAGATTCAAGAGAGAGCCATTCGCTTTATAGAAAAAGATTTTACATCACCTTTAGCTGATCTTTTAAAGATTAACAAGTTAAGTTTTTTATAGTTGGCCAGCCAAGTTTTTCAAAAAAGTGGATCGCGCATTTTTTGTTCATGGCAATCTGCCATGTTAA
>JAAZZY010000176.1 GCA_014239035.1 Chlamydiia bacterium | reverse complement strand
ACCTCTCCATAACCAACCTATTTATTCATGCAAAAGGATAACATAGTTACATTTATTAAGAGAGAGCAATCAAAAAGTTTTTAGCATGAATGCTATAAATCTAAATTAGACCTAATTCTTTTAATACATTTTTCACTGTGATTCCAATGTCTGATGGAGACAATACAACATGAGAACCTGCACTTTTTAATGCATCTTGTTTAGCAATAGCAGTACCTGAAGCACCTGATATAATAGCTCCAGCATGCCCCATTCTTCTTCCAGGAGGTGCGGTTGTTCCAGCAATGAAACTAATAACTGGCTTTGACATTAATTTTATATATTCAGCAGCTTCTTGTTCTGTGTTGCCACCTATTTCACCAATCAACACAACTCCTGCAGTTTCTTGATCAGCTTCAAATAATTTAAGAGCTTCTTTTTGAGAAGTACCAATTATTGGGTCTCCTCCGACTCCAACTGATGTTGATTGACCAATTCCTAATCTCGTTAGTTGATCAACTGTTTC
>JAAZZY010000175.1 GCA_014239035.1 Chlamydiia bacterium | reverse complement strand
AGATGAAGCTAATGCTATTGCTCCACCTGAGCCACCTTCCCCAATAACAATTGCAAATGTTGGAACATTTAGTTCCATACAACATTCTATAGATTTTGCAATTGCCTCTGCTTGTCCTCTCTCTTCAGCTCCAACACCTGGATAAGCGCCTGGAGTATCAATAAAAGAAATTATTGGAATATTAAATTTATTTGCAAGCTTCATTAATCTTATTGTTTTTCTATAACCCTCGGGCCGCATCATTCCAAAATTTCTTTCAATTCTTGTCTCTAAATTATCTCCTTTTTCTTGACCAATTACTAAAACAGAAGTTTCGTTAAATTTAGCAAAACCTGCTAATACTGATTTATCCTCTCCATAAAATCGATCACCTGATAAAGAAATAAAATCATCAAATAAATTATCTATAAAAAATTTTGATTTAGGTCTATCTTCATGTCTTGCAACCATTGTAGTTTGCCAAGGATCAAGGTTTGAATAAATATCTCTTAATTTTTCATCAAGCT
>JAAZZY010000174.1:253-508 GCA_014239035.1 Chlamydiia bacterium | reverse complement strand
TTTCAACACATTTCAGGACTGTCTCTGCTTGTAACAGAGGTGTGATAAACAGTGTATAGTGCCGTCACACTGAAATATCACAACACACATATTCATATGATAGACAAGGTAGCTGCAACAATAGCAATTTCAATCATACTAGTTTAATGTTTTTTTCTGGCACTAGTTTCTTTATTTATTTCCAGAAGGCGAAAGAAAAGTCTCTGCATCAGATATAATATGTTTCTTGGAGTAACCTTGCCATTATAAATAAAA
>JAAZZY010000174.1:0-244 GCA_014239035.1 Chlamydiia bacterium | reverse complement strand
TGTCAGGACTGTCTCTGCTTGTAACAGAGGTGTTATAAACAGTGTATAGTAGTGTCGTCGCACTGAAATATCACAACACATGCACATTCATATGATAGACAAGGTAGCTGCAACAATAGCAATTTCAATCATACATGTACTAGTTTAATGGGTTTTTTTCTGGCACTAGTTTCTTTATTTATTTCCAGAAGGCGAAAAACAAGTATCTGCATCAGATATAATATGTTTCTTGGAGTAACCTTGC
>JAAZZY010000173.1 GCA_014239035.1 Chlamydiia bacterium | reverse complement strand
CATACTGAATCTGAATTTCGCACTTTTAAATTTGTCATCTGTAAATTTATTGTTGTTTTATGAGTACAAAGTAAACAAAATATAATAAAGTTCTAAAATGATCGTAGAGAGTTGCTTTCACTGGTTCTACTGGGGTAATCGGGTACGCTGATTCCGAATATGATATTGTCAACAACATATGATAAATATTTCTTGTTTTTTATGACTAAAAAGTAAAACTTCAGAATTGTGCCTGAAGTGTGGTTTCAAGGATTATACTGGGGTAATCGGTTATGCTGATACTAAAGTTATTAATGCCAATATCACGTGACAAATATGTTTTGTGTTATAACGTAAGTTCCTTAAGTTTATATTGTCAGAGGCAACTTTATTTGTACCGCGAAATATAGACGCGAATATTTAATGAATCGCGAGCAAGAGAAGCTCGCTCCTTTGTAATAAATGAAATGTTGTCTTTTTATCCCTGTGCAAATAATATTTTCAACTAAATGAATAATACTATGAGAGTGCTTT
>JAAZZY010000172.1 GCA_014239035.1 Chlamydiia bacterium | reverse complement strand
TGTCGAAAGTCCAGATTTGACCCCTCAAGCTGGAAAGATTTCTATAATTGATAAACCAGGACTTGGCTTTATCCTCAACGAGGATGCCGTTGGTCGTGCTGCTGAAGCATACCGGAATAAGAAAAGCTTATAGTGAGACATTGTGTCATCGCGTTATTATAACCCTTTAAATGTGACTTCAGGAATTTATCCTATGCTTTACTTATTTTTTGATCATAGCGGTGCATTACGCTATGATCCTTTTCGAGTTCAAGTAGATACAGCTGTTGCCACTGACGCTTCTGGGATTGATACATCTAAAAGTACTACTCCAACCCACTCCAAAGCTTCCAAAGGTAAGGAAAACGATAAGGCACAGACTTGTGAATAATCTATACATACTAAAAGAATACACCAAACGGGGTATTTGAAAAGTTTGGAAATGAAATGCGTTTAAAACACAAAAGGTGTGACGTAGCTGGGTAGCCAAATCTTCGCTGTGAAATCAATAGAACTCGCTATCAACACTATCAACAAGCC
>JAAZZY010000171.1 GCA_014239035.1 Chlamydiia bacterium | reverse complement strand
GAAAATAGTGGTGTTGCAGTAGTTCAAGGTTCTGCATTTGGTTTAGAAGGTTTTTTTAGAATATCTTATGCAACTTCAATGGAAAATCTTAAAAAGGCTTTAGAAAAAATATCTACTTTTTGTAAAAGCTTAAATTAGAACTTAAATAATATTTAGTGAGATAAAAATTTTTCTGCTTCAAGAGCAGCCATACAACCCATTCCTGCAGCAGTAACAGCTTGTCTAAAAATTTTATCTTTTACGTCTCCTGCAGCGAAGACACCAGGTATATTTGTCTCTGTTGAATCTGGTTTTGTTGTTAAATAACCTTCTTTATCCATATCCAATTGATCTTTAAATAATTGAGTTGCTGGATCATGCCCAATTGCTATGAAAAGACCATCTATTTTTAATTCTTCTACTTTATTGGTCTTTACATTTTTAATTTTAATAGCTTTTACATTTTTTGGATCTTTATCACCCAAAACTTCTTCAAGCACACTATCCCAAATAATTTCTATTTTTTTATTAGCCATTAGTT
>JAAZZY010000170.1 GCA_014239035.1 Chlamydiia bacterium | reverse complement strand
AGTTCTGATTTTATCGTCCAAGTTGAATATTCTCCCCAGGTCAATGCTGATGGATTTGTTTTCAAGCTATCTTTAAGGCCTAAACCCTACAAACATTTCAAACGGATTAAACAAAATCTCTTCTTTTTGATCGACCGTTCTCATTCGATTCCATTGAAACACTATTTAGCTGCCAAAGATGCAGTAGTCCAAGCTTTTGATTTTCTGCATCCAGAAGATCACTTCAACGTCTTAATTTTTGATGATAAAGTCGTTAAACTGTGCACAAAAAATCTTGCCTGCACCCCTAAAAACCTCAAACTAGCTAAACAATTTCTAAAGAATCAAAAACATGGTGGATTTTTTGCGACAACAGACCTCTACTCCTCTTTAGATAAAATTGTACCCGACATCGTCAAAGAAGATGAAGTGACTACGGCTATTTTGCTCTCTGATGGAGACACCTACATTAATAAACAAAAACAGCGCAAAACTCTAAACTATTGGTCTCAAAAAAATAAAGGCCGAGTTTCATTATTTAC